>NZ_QWKY01000080.1 GCF_003574035.1 Meiothermus hypogaeus
CTTCCAAGGGGCGGTATCGCCCTCCGCTACGCGGATAACTTCCAAGGGGCGGTATCGCCCTCCGCTACGCGGATAACTTCCAAGGGGCGGTATCGCCCTCCGCTACGCGGATAACTTCGGTCGGGTTAGTTCGTCACCGAACGGTACAAATCCACCCAACCATGGATCCTTACAACCCAGCACCTTTTTCGATATGCGCCGAGACCTCACCGGTTTCCTCGGCCTCACGCCGTAAAATGGCGGCCTTGATGCGCTTGAGGGTGGTCACCTCTTCCAGCGCCCGCTGGTCGAGGGTATCGGTGACGAACTTGATTTGCTCGTTGATCTCGGGGATGGAGATTTGCTCCAGGGCGTTGACCCGGCGGTTGGTTTTCTTGATCTCTTCGCCGATTTTGCGCAAGCGGTTCTCGGTGTTGGCCACAGCGATGATGGCTTCGGCCAGCCTGCGGAAGGCCGTAGCTGCCTCGAGGGTTTTGGCGCCCACCCCAATCGGGCTGAAGGCCAGGCTACCGTCCGAGCTGGGCGCAGAAATCTTGGGTACTTTTACCCCATAGAGGCTTTCCACTTCCATGTGTACATCGATGGGAGTACCCGAAAGCGACTCCACCGCCTCAGGGGTATCGAAAGCCTTGGCTATCAGCAAGCTAAAGTAGGCGTCCTTGGCTGCGCTGTTCAGGGCCTCGCGGGCTTTGAGCGAGTCTTGCACCAGGGCAAAAAACTCGCCAATCAGGGCATCCCGCTTGTTCTTCAGCAGGTCAACGCCTTGCAAGGCCAGTCGCTTTTGGTCGCGCTTGGCCAGCAGGGTGGAGCGTGTAGGTGAGACTTGTTCAGCCATTAGCACCTCCGGTGTGCGAATAGCTGATAGCTAATAGCAGTCTTTGCTATTGGCTATCAGCAGTTCCTCACGCACCCACCAGCTCTTCCAGCTTGCCCGTCTTCTGGTGGTACTGCTCGATATACTCACGACGAATGCGCTTGAGTTCCGAAGCAGGGAAGTCGGCGAGCAAGGCCCAGCCGATGTTCAGGCTCTCCTCGATGGAACGTTCCTTCTGGCCCTGGTTGATGAACTTCTGCTCGAAGTTGGAAGCAAAGCGCAAATACTTCTTGTCAATCTCGGTCAGCGCATCCTCGCCGGTAATGGCCACCAGGCGGCGCAGGTTTACCCCACGGGCGTAGCTCGAGAAGAGCTGGTCGGCCAACTCCTTGTGGTCGGCGCGGGTCTTACCCTTACCGATGCCGTTGTTCATCAGACGCGAGAGCGAGGGCTGGACGTTGATGGGCGGGAAAATGCCCTGCTGGGCCAGGTCGCGGGCGATGAAAATCTGGCCCTCGGTAATGTAGCCGGTCAGGTCGGGAATGGGGTGGGTGATGTCGTCGCCCGGCATCGAGAGGATGGGGATTTGAGTGACCGAACCCTTCTTGCCGTGTACCACCCCGGCACGCTCGTAGAGCGAGGCCAGGTCGGTGTACATGTAGCCGGGGTAGCCCCGGCGGCCGGGAATCTCCTCGCGGGCCCCGCCGATCTCGCGCAGGGCCTCACAGTAGTTGGTCAGGTCGGTGAGGATAACCAGCACGTGGTAGTCGTGCTCAAAGGCCAGGTACTCAGCGGCGGTGAGGGCCATGCGGGGGGTCAGGAGGCGCTCCACGGTGGGGTCGTCGGCCTTGTTGAGGAACAGCACCGAGCGCGAGAGCGCCCCGGTGCGCTCGAACTCCTGCATGAAGTAGCTCACCTCGCGCTGGGTAATGCCCATTGCGGCAAACACCACTGCGAAGCCCTCGCCTTCGCCCAGCACCTTGGCCTGACGGGCAATCTGGGCAGCCAGTTCGTTGTGGGGCAGACCCGAACCAGAGAAGATGGGCAGCTTCTGACCCCGCACCAGGGTCATGTTCACGTCAATGGCGCTCACCCCGGTCTGGATGAACTCCTCGGGTTTCTCGCGGGCTACCGGGTTGATGGGCGCGCCGTTGATGGGCAGGCGTTTGTCGGCCACCACCGGGGGCAGGCCGTCGATGGGGCGGCCAATCCCGTTGAAGGCGCGTCCCACCATCTCCTTGGAAACACCCAGGCGGGCCACGTCCTCCACCAGCGAGACGGTGGTCTTGTCGAGGTTCAGGCCCGAGGTCTCTTCAAAGACCTGTAGCACGGTGTACTGGTCGGAGACTTCAATCACCTGACCGCCGCGCACCCGGCCCGAGCCGTCGTCGATGTTCACAATGGCGCCGTAGGCCAGGTCGGCGGCCCCCTCCAGGAACAAGAGCGGGCCCGAGACGTAAGTTACGGCGTTGTATTCTTTCTTCAGCATCAGAACCTCCCTACGCCTTGACCGCACCCATGAAGGCGGTCTTGATCATCTGGTCGAACTCGGCCTTGTAGGCAGGGAACTCGGCTTCGGGGACGTATCGAGCGCGTCCGATTTTCTCGATCACCGGGTCGGAGAGAAAATCAGCGATGGTGCCGCCTTTAGAGAGGGCAACTTCGCCCTGTTTGTAGGCTGCGATGATCATCTGCATGATGCCGTAGGCCTTGGCCATCGAGCAGCTTGCATCCACCGGGTCGTAGCCGTTTTGCTGCAGGAAGTCCTCGCGGGCAATGCGGCCGATCTCGAGCGAAAGCCGCTCCGCATCTTGCAGCGCGTCGGGGCCCACCAGTTGCACCACCTGCTGAAGTTCGGCTTCGCGCTGCAGCAGGGTAATGATCTGGGTACGCACCTCGGGGTAGTCGGGGGCCACGTTCTCGCGGTACCAGGGCTCCAAGATGTTCAAGAAGAGCGAGTACGAACGGGCCCAGTTGATGGCGGGGAAGTGACGGGCACGGGCCAGCCCAGCATCGAGCGCCCAGAAACCCCCCGTAATCCGCAGGGTGGACTGGGTGACCGGCTCAGAGAAGTCACCACCCGCCGGCGAGACCGCCCCAATCACCGAAACTGCTCCTTGCTCGCCCGCCAGGGTAACCACCTTACCGGCCCGCTCATAGAAGCTCGACAGACGCGAGGAGAGGTAGGGTGGATAGCCTTCTTCGGCGGGCATCTCCTCGAGGCGTGAGGCGATTTCGCGCAGCGCTTCAGCCCAGCGGCTGGTGGAGTCGGCCATCAGCGAGACCTTGTATCCCTGGTCGCGGAAGTACTCGGCCAGGGTGATGCCGGTATAGAGGCTGGCCTCGCGGGCCGCTACAGGCATGTTAGAGGTGTTGGCTACCAGGATGGTGCGTTCCATCAGAGGGCGGCCGGTCTGGGGGTCTTCTAGCTCGGGAAACTCCACCAGTACGTCGGTCATCTCGTTGCCGCGCTCACCACAGCCCACGTAGACCACAATGTTGGCATCGCCGAACTTGGCGATGGACTGCTGGGTCACGGTCTTGCCCGAGCCGAAGGGACCAGGAATGGCCGCCGTACCCCCCGCCGCCAGAGGGAAGAGCACGTCCAGAATCCGCATCCCGGTCAGGAAGGGCTGGTTGGGGTCGAGTTTGCGCTGGAAGGGACGGGCCTTGCGCACCGGCCAGTAGTGAGCCAGGCGCAGCTTGGTGCCATCTTCCAGCTCGGCGATGGTGTCGTCAATGGTGTACTGCCCTGCGCCCACAATGCTCTTGATTTTGCCGCCCTTGTCGGGTGGAACCAGAATCTTGTGGGTGAAGCTGAACTCGGGCACCGTGCCCAGGATATCGCCCCCCTTGACCTCGTCGCCTACCTTCTTGAGGGGGGTGAAGTCCCACTTCTTGGTGCGGTCGAGCGAGCTCACCTCGATGCCCCGGCTGATGAAGATGCCCGAGGCCGCCTGAATCTTGTCCAGGGGGCGCAAAATTCCGTCGAAGATACCGTTGAGCAAACCAGGGCCCAGCTCGAGGGCCAGCGGCAGCCCCGTAGTCACAATCGGCTCCCCCACTTGCAGCCCGTTGGTGTCTTCGTAGACCTGTACGAAGCAGGTGTTCCCATCCAAACGGATGATCTCACCCACCAGTTTTTCCTTACCGACGCGCACGATGTCGTACATCTTGGCGCCTTGCAGGTTCTCGGCAATCACCGCCGGCCCTGCGATTTTTTTGATGGTTCCCACATATCCTCCTTTGTCGGATGCAGATGGCTGTCAGCAAATAGCTACGGGATTTTGGCCACTTGGCTGTAAGCCATCTGTTATGGGCCTATAGTTTGATGTCGAACCCAATCGTCTCCCGCACCAACCGGCGCATATAGGCCTTGGCATCGCCCCCACCGCTAAAGCTATCGAGCAGGTTGGGCAGCGAAAGCAAAACCGGCGCATTACGCCCCCGCATGACCCGCTCGGTAGCCTTGTTGGGGTCGGGCAGCAGGTTTTGATCCACTGCCACCAGGGCATACTGGTTGGACTGGATCATTTCGATGAGTTTTTTGGCCGCCTCGTCGGCCGTGGCCGTGACCGCCTCGAGGCCCGCGATACGGTAGCCGGAGGCCGTCTCGGCATCGGTTAGAACGCCGATTTTCATGCAACCTCCTTTGCCACCGCTTCGGGGGGCAGGTTGTAGAACGCCCGCCGGGCCAGCAGGCGGATGCGCGCACCTTCCCACTCCTTGCGGCGGATGTAGTCCAGGGCCAGGCCGGCCCCCAGGGTGTCCTTACCCCCCTGGGCCGCCTTGTCCAGCAGGATTCGCCGGAGGGCCCGCTCGAGCTCGCCCAGCGTGCGGGCGCTCGAGGCCGCCGCCAAAGGCGTACCGCTCAGGGCTTCCATGGCCCCAAAGTCGCCCGCGGCCACTCGGCCGAAGAGCACCTGATTGACGGTGCTGCCTCCGGGGATAAGGTAGCCTTCGGCGTTGCCTGCCCCGAGGGCGTGCAGCTTGAAGGCGGTAGCCAGGTTGAGGGCGTCTACCTGCAACGCAAAGTAGGAAGCCAGCGCAGGCTCCCGCAGGCGGCGGGCCTTCTCGAGGCTGTGGGCGTAGAAATCGCGGTCGAGGGCCACCTCCAGGGCCAGCGGGTCGGGGTTGCCAGCGGCCGCGTTGCGCAAAGCCTTGGCCAGAGGGTGGGTAGGAAGCTGCAGAACCTGGGCCATGCTGGCTGCATCAGGGGCTTGCAGCAGGGTATTGATCAGGACATCGGACAGGGTTCCGCTGATCAGTTTGCCCTTGATCTCCTCTGCCGACTGACCCGCCGCCTTACCGCGAAGAATGGTTTTGAGATTGACCAGGTCGGACTGCAACAGCAGCAGGTTGACCGCTTCACGCATGTTGCCGCTTGCCAGCCCAGGCAAATCTGCAACCATGCGTTGCATGTGGTTGGTGACGGCCCGATCCACATCGGCCAGAGAATCGCCAACCATGTCCGGGCCGTAGACGGTGTCCCCCAGCGAGCGCACAAAGTCCGGGTAGGACTGCCCGGTCGCCTGCTGGAAAAACGCCTCGGGAACCATCTGGCTGCGCCGAGCCCGCAGGCGGGCATTGAGGTATGCGAAGCCGCTACCTGCCATACCTACCCCCAGATGGCCCTGGCCGCCTTGGCCGACAAGGCGTCCCAGGCCCGCTCGAGGCGCTCGCTCAAGGCATTCTGTACAAAAGACCGCCCCCCTTTAGCCACCAGTCGCACCCCGTCGCGAATGGCGGGGTCGGTTCTGAGTTCCAATCCTTTGCTTTTGGCCCACTCGGCCAGCAAGCCGGCGTGGTTGGGGTGCAGCACCAGGGCTTCCGCCTCTCCAACAGCCGCCAGCGCTTCCTCGGCCAGCTTTTGGAGGGTCTGGCCGAACTCGGGGCGGCCGGTCAGGTCTTGCAGAGCCCGTTGCGCTTCCACTCTGACCTGATCCACCACCCTGCCCCGAGCCGCAATGCGGGCCTGGTTCACCAGCAGCTCGGCCGCACTCTCGGCCCGGCGCAACTGAGCCTGGTGTTCAGCCTCGAGCTGGCGCTCTTTGTTTGCCTTGAGGGCCTGGGCTTTTTGCAGGGCCGAGTCCAGAATGGCTTTAGCCCTGGCCTCTGCCTCGGCGGCAATGGCGCCAATCTCGGCTGACACTTCATTTTGAAGAATATCTTCTAGTTTCGACATTTTGCTCCTCTTTAAGCTTCTTGCCGATAGCCGATAGCTGCTAGCAGATGGTTAGAGGAAAGGCTATGAGCCATGGCTATCGGCCATCCGCATTAGTTGATGAGGAACGAGAAAGCCAGACCGAAGATGGCAAGCGTCTCGGGGAGCAGGAAGAACAACAGGGCCGTACCAAAGTTGCGGCGATCCTCCACCACTGCCCCCAGGGCTGCCGCACCGATGGCCGACTGGGCCACACCAGTGCCCAGAATCCCCAGGCCAATGGCCAGACCTTTACCGATGGCCGCATAGTTCGCACCCGCAGCCGCTTCACCTTCTGCAGCGAATGCGATGGTAACCAAAAGGGCAAAAACAAAAACCGAAACCAACTTAGCAGCTTTGGCAATCTTCATGCTCGTTCTCCTTTTCCTCTTTTTGATTCCAACCTGCCAGGAAATCCCAGCACTTCGTGGATTAACGCTACCGGCGTGCCAGGGTAAGCCTGCACGCCCTCAACGCTCCTCACCGCGCACCGACTTGAAGGGACGGTAGGGGCGACCGCTCTCATCGTAAAAACCAAAGTTGGTGCCGAACTCGATCCAAAGCAAACGAACGGGCTGCAACACGTGGCCCAGGGTAGTGATGATGATAACCGCCAGAAGGATGATCAGACCCACCACAAAACCCAGGATGCCACCCACAAAACCCAGTCGCTCGGCCATACCAAAGCCCACCTGGTTGGCCAGGCTGGCCAGCAGCGCCCCGGCCACCCCAACTGCATAGATACGGATGTAGCTCAGGATCTGGCCGCCCTTGGAAGGCAGCTCGGCGATCATCAAAGGCATCTTGGCCAGCAGGGCGCTAATAACGAAAACCAGCAACCCTATCACCAGAATGGCCGTGAGCAGGCCGCTGTTGGACTGGGTCAGGTAGTTGTAGGCAAAAGCGATGAGGCCCACACAACCCGCCAGATACCCCAAGCCTTCCCAGAAGTGGCTCATATGGCCATGTTTGAGGCCTTGCTGCATACGGATGATAAAGGCATAGAGCACCTGGATCACCCCAAATGCAATGCTGGCCAGCATCAAGAAGGTAGCGGTTTGCTCAAAGTCGAGCCGGTTGATGGTCACGGGGATAAGCCCTTGGCCACCGTGGTTGGGGTCATAGAAGATGGTGCCACCCCCCGGCAGAATTTTGAGCTTTTCCAGGAAGGTTCCAAAGGCTTCGCCGTAGATGAAGCCCCAGACCACCGCCCAGCCGGTCATCCACCACAGTACCTTGGAGAGACTGCCCACCACATCCGGGCCAAAGTTGGCGCCCAGGAAGCCGATAACCAGGTTCTTGCGGGCTTTAGCCAGGGAGCCCAACCAGTAAGCCAGCAAACCGAACAAAAGGGCAATTCCGATGTCACCCACCACCATTCCAAAAAAGAAAGGAAAGAAGGCGGCAATCATCAGGGTGGGGTCGTAGGTGCCGTAGCGGGGAGTATTGAGGAAGCCGTGCAAGAGCTCGAAGGGCTTGGCCCAGGCCGGGTTTTCCAGGGTTACGGGCACCTGATGCCCTTCGTGGTGCTCATCCACAGGTTCGAAGGTGTAGACAATCTGGTCGCGCAGGCGGCCCAACGCCTCCTCCACCCGCCCCTTGGCCTTCTGGGGAACCCAGCCCATTAAGGCAATCCCATACTGACCTGCGGCCATATCGGCACAGGTCTTGTAGCGAGCCACTTCGTCTTTGGCCCGGGTCCACAAAAGCGTCAGGGCCTCCGCCGACTCCTTCTTGAGCCTGGCAATCTCCTCGCGGATGCCTACGAGCTCCTCGGGGGCCAGCCTGGCCCGTTCTTTCATGCGGGCCGCCGCTTTGGAAAGCGGAAGGGTGCCGTAGGTACCCGGAAAGCGCAACTCGCCCAGTCCCAGGCGCGATAGGGTCGAGCGGGCTGTTTCCAGTTCCCCGCGCTTGACCACCACCACCGCTGCCAGCTGGTTTTCCAGGGGCTCTGCCTCGAGCACAAAGCGGTCGGGCAAGGCTTCTTGCAGGGCTTTGCGTACCCCCTCGAGCTCCTCCGGCTTGGCGAGCAAGAATGGTATCACCCCCAGCCGAGGGCTCTCGTCCAGGCCCTGTACCAGCGATGCCAGCTTCTCGGCTGCTTTACCGAACAGCTCGATGGTTTGAATCTCTTCCTCGAGCGCGGCCCGCTCCTTGCCCAGCACCTCGGCCCGGCTGGCCACAGGTCGGAGGGTAGCCTCGGCCTCTTCCAGCGAACCCCCAAACGGCTTGCTGCTCGGCACCGCCGCCAGGCCAGCCACTTGCAGCGACTGCTCGGCCTGCGAGGCCACCGTTTCCCAGCGTTTGAGCTCGGCTTCTTCAGCCGGAGATAGCCGGTATTCGCTCAGTTCATCGGGCCGCAGGGGGTCAATGTGCACCACCCCGGCTTTTTGCAGTTCGGTCAAAAGCGCTCTTGCCAGCCGCTTAGGCCCCGCCACAATCAGCTTTTCCATGGGGGCGATCAAGGCAGTACCTCCTCCAGCACCGCCTGAACCGCCCCGGCTACCTTGGCCGTTGCCGCCTCAGCGATGGCTTTGGCTTCGGCTTCGGCTTTAGCCCTGGCTTCGCTTTCAATCTTGGCTACCGCCTCGGCGGTGCGGGCTCGATACTGGGCTTCCAAGTCCCGCGCAGCCTGCTCTGCTTCAGCCAGTATTTGGGCGGCTTTAGCCTCTGCTTCCCGAACCTTGGCCAGGGCGGCCAGCTTGGCGTCTTCAAGTTGCTTGGCCAAGGCTTGCTCACGATCTGCAAGGCTTTTTATGAGTCCTGATCCAGCCACGTTCCCTCCTTTCTTGCTACCGTCGTTCAACGTTCGTACAGCGGGAAAGTGAGCAAGTGAAAACTTGCTCAAAATGAACCCTAAAAATCATAGCGATTTCTCAGGATTCATGTCAACGCGAGACAGCATACAATAGAGACCCTCATCCTGTTTTTGCAGGAAAGCACACATTTACACGTTTCTTCAAGCCAAAGATGCATTGCCGCGCCCCGCAAGACATAGAAAAATTCCACACATATACCTCAAGTCCAGGGCCAGGTATATCCAAATCTGGTGTTAGACTCATTTGGTGAAGGTTCGAGTGACCCCCAAAGGTGCGGCCCGCCTGCTGGCCCATCACCCCTGGGTTTATCGAAGCGATGTGCTAGAAGGGCCGGACAGCCCCGGTTTGTACCCGGTTCAATCAAACAGGGGCGTTCTGGGGATGGCCTTATACAACCCGGCCTCCGAGATCACGGTACGGGTTTTTAGCTTCCAGGACACGGAGCGCCCTCTGGAGGTGCTGCTCGAGCACCTCCGCAAAGCTCTGACACGGCGCAAACCCGCCATTGCCCAGGAACCCGGCGGGGCTTACCGGCTTGTACATGCCGAGGGCGACCTGCTCCCGGCCCTGGTGCTCGACTACTACGCCGGACACGGGGTTTTACAGGTGGGGTCGGCTGCCCTCGAGCCGCTCACCGAAGCCTTGGTGGAGGTTATTCGAGCCGAGATTCCCCTGCACAGTCTGCTGGCCAAAAACGACCAGAAGTCCCGCAGCCTGGAGGGGCTGCCCCTGCACGTCAGGGCTTTGCTGGGCCAGGTGCCCGACTTTGTGATGGTGCAGGAGGGTTCTGTTCGGTACCGAGTAGACCTTACACAAGGCCAGAAAACCGGTGCCTTTATCGACCAGCGCGACAACCGTATCCGTCTGGGGAGCTTCGCTGGCAAAAAAGCCCTGGACGTGTTCAGCTATCACGGCTCGTTTGCGCTGCATCTGGCCAGAGGTTTTGAACAAGTGATAGCCGTAGACAGCTCGGCCGCTGCACTACAAAGGGCTCTTCAGAATGCCACAATCAACGGCATTAACAACATTAGCACCAGAGAAGCCAATGCTTTTGAGTTTTTACGGGAGGAAGAAAAACGCGGCAGTTTGTACGACCTGATTGTGCTAGACCCACCCGCCTTTGCCAAGGGCAAGCGCGATGTGGAACGGGCCTACGCGGCTTACAAAGAAATCAATCTGCGGGCCATGAAGCTCCTGCCCAGCGGAGGCATCCTGGCCACCGCTTCTTGCAGCCACCACCTAAGCGAACCGCTCTTCTATCAAATGCTTGCCGAGGCCGCCGCCGACGCCCACCGCACCGTGCGGGTCCTGGAGAAGCGCGGCCAGGGCTGGGACCATCCGGTGCTGCTCAATGTGCCGGAAACGCACTATCTGAAGTTTGCTTTGCTGGAGGTTATGTAATCAAGGCTGAAGGCCGTGTCGCATGTTTCATACCAGATTCGGTTAGTTCGTCACCAAAGGGTGACGAACTAACCCGACCGAAATTATCCGCGTAGCGGAGGGCGATACCGCCCCTTGGAAGGGAGACGCTTTCTTCGCCGACCGACAGTGAAGGGCCATCGGCCCCCGGCTAGCGCCGGTACTCAAGGGAGGGGTGTGCTCTAGGATTCAAAAAGACAGCCTCTGGTGTTTTTGGTTTTGTAAACTGTCTTTTTGAATCCGGTATCAGGTCTCTCGTTCCAAGCCTGAGTGCGAATGACCGACATGTGAAAAAATAGACGAGGCGGCATGCCGCCACCTCGTCTTGGCTCAGACAGCTAAAAAAAGTTAGCGGGCGCGGTTCAGGTTCAAGCGGACTTGTATCACCCGTCCCGGCTCGGCCCGCACGTCGCGCACCTCGACCCGGAAGCCCGGCGCTAAGGCCACCAGTTGCACATTGCCCGGTTCTACATCCTCGAGCCGCAGGAAGCCGCCTCGGGTCTGGCCCACCTCGCGCCCATCCAGGAAGATGCGGGCCTCCACGTTGGTGAAAACCTCGAGCGCTCCCCGCAGGGCCTGCAGGTTCACATTCACCGGCACGGTCTGCCCGTTGCCCACCGCCACCGAGGTACGGAACCCCTGGTAGCCACCCAGGCGCAGTTCGATGTCGTAGCGGCCCGGCTGCACGGTCAGGTTGAGGGGAGTATTGCCCACCACCCGGCCATTCACCAGCACCTGAGCCCCCTGTGGGTTGGAGCTTATCTGCAATAGACCGTTCTGTACCACTGGGGTCAGGTTGGCGTTTACCACCGCAGTCTCGCCAGGGCGAACCTGCACCGAGGTACGGAAAGGTTGGTAGCCACCCAGGCGCAGTTCCACATCCACACGACCGGGGCGCACCACGAGGTTTAGGGGCGTACTGCCCACCACACGGCCTTCCACCAGCACCTGAGCGCCCGAAGGGTTGGAGTTCACACTCAGGGTTCCCGTTCCGGGCTGTACCGGCTGTACCGGTGTAACAGCCGCCCGCCCCACGATGAAAAAGGCCACGTTGCTCACCCAGTCGCGCTCGGGCAGCGGCGTAACCACAATCGAAAGCGCCCGGGCCAGGTTATCGGCGCCCTGCACGTTTACCTGCCCGGTCTGGATGTTGGCAATCTGTGCGAGCGAAAGCGGCTGGCGGCTGGCCACGGCTAGCACCCGGTCCTGGCCCTCCGGGCCCCCCACATCCAGGCTGTAGCGGGCGCCGGTTGCCGGTGGGAAGGTACGGGTCTCGCCGGCCCGCAGCAGGTTGTTCTGGTCGAAGGCGTTGGGCAGAATCAGGCCAATCTCGCCCGTGGACTTGACGCTGAAAATGTAGACATAGGCCTCCTGGTTGACCTGCACCGAAACCTGGATGCGCTCCCCAATCTGATAAACCGGGTTGCCGGTTTTGGCGGGGTCTTTGTTGACCCAGACCCGCACCTGCAGGTCGGTGGGTACCGGGTTGACGATGATGCTCTGAGGGCTTAGTTCGGGCGCAGCCAGAGCGGAGCCTGCTAGTAGAAATCCAAGTGCCGTTGAGAAGATTCGCTTCATGTATGGCCTCCTCCACCCCCAGGGTAGAATACACCGTCTGGCAGGCGTGAGAAGCTATTCAGCCAAGGTTAACCTTGGCGTTGAGCAAGTCTTTAGCAACGGTTTTACCTACACCTGCCGATGACCTCGAGTATGTCCTGCATACCTCGTGGCTTTACGCCTGGGCAACCACCCCGATCTTCACAAAACCCCCGCCGCCCTGAAAGCCGCATTCACCACTTCCCTGGCCTCGATCAGCACGTGTTCTAGGTGTGCTTGGCCCTTGAAGCTCTCGGCATAAATCTTGTACACGTCCTCGGTGCCCGAGGGCCGGGCAGCAAACCAGGCGTTCTCGGTTACGACCTTGAGTCCCCCGATGGGCTCGTTGTTGCCGGGGGCGCGGGTCAGTTTGGCCCGAATGGGCTCACCGGCCAGCTCGGTAGCCGTGACCATCTCGGGCGAGAGGTTGGCCAGGGCTTTTTTCTGGGCGCTGTTGGCCTCGGCGTCGATGCGGGTGTAGGCCGAGGCGCCAAACCTTGCTTCCAGGTCGCGGTAGTGCTGGCTGGGCGATTTGCCGGTTTTGGCCAGAATCTCGGCGGCCAGCAAACCCAGAATGATACCGTCCTTGTCGGTGCTCCAGGCCGAACCATCCTTGCGCAAGAACGAGGCCCCCGCGCTTTCCTCACCACCAAACCCGATGGTTCCTGCCAGCAGCCCATCCACGAAATATTTGAAGCCCACCGGCACTTCCACCAGCCGCCTGCCCAGGCTACCGGCCACCCGGTCAATCATGCTGCTGCTGACCAGGGTCTTCCCCACCCCCATATCCGGCCGCCACTGGGGGCGGTGCTGGTAAAGGTAGAAGATGCACACCGCCAAGTAGTGGTTGGGGTTCATCAGCCCATCGGGGGTCACGATGCCGTGCCGGTCGGCGTCGGGGTCGTTGCCGATGGCCACGTCAAAACGGTCCTTGAGGCCAATCAGCGAGGCCATGGCGTAGGGCGACGAGCAGTCCATGCGAATTTTGCCGTCTTTGTCTACGGTCATGAAGGCAAAGCTGGGGTCAATGCGTTCGTTGACGATGGTCAGGTTCAGGCCGTAGTGCTGGGCAATTTGCTGCCAGACCTCGAGCGAGGCACCTCCCAGGGGGTCTACCCCAATGCGCACCCCCGCCGCCTTGATGGCCTCCATATCCAGAATGCTGCTCAACTGCTGCACGTAGGGCGTGACGAAGTCGAACTCCTGCACAGTATTCAAAGCCTGGCTTAAGGGCCAGCGCTTTACCTCGATGAGACCGTCGCGGAGAATTTGGTTAGCCCGCTCCTGCACCACCTTTGTCACGCTGGTGTCGGCGGGGCCGCCGCTGGGG
>NZ_QWKY01000081.1 GCF_003574035.1 Meiothermus hypogaeus
ACACCCCTGCGGGGGCCGTCCAGGTCAGGCGCACCTGGTGGCCACCCCCAACGACACCCCCCAGGTGCGCCTGACCTGGACGGCCCCCGCAGGGGTGTCGCGCTACACCCTCGAGCGCAGGATTCGCGATGGCAGCTTCGAAACGCTGGAGGATAACCTTCCGGCCAGCACCACCCAGTACATCGACAACGATGTAGGTAACGGCACACCCTACACCTACCGCCTGACCGCCCGCAATGCCGCAGGCCCAGGCCCCCAGGCCACCGTAGTGGCCGAAACCCCGGCCTACAGCGAACCCGGCTTTGTGCAAACCTCCACAAGCTATTCCTTTGCCGATGACCCGCCCTCGAGCCAGGCCGCGCAGAACCTGGAGGATGAGGGCCTGGACGTGGAGTACTTCAACAACCCCGACCTCACCGGGCTGTACGCCCGCCGCATCGAGCCCAACATCAACCGTACCTTTTCGGGTCAGGGCCCCGTGCCCGGTATGGATCCCGATACCTTCAGCATTCGCTGGACGGGCCTGCTGACCCCCCCCACAACCGACACCTACACCCTGGTGGTGCTGGCCGATGACGGGGTACGCCTGTGGGTCGGTAACCAGCTTCTGATCAACCGCTGGGCCGACCAGAACCTGACCCGCCGCACGGCACAGATTACCCTGAACGGTGGGCAGGCCTACCCCATCAGGCTCGAGTACTACAACCGCGACCCCCGCGGCGCCATAAAACTCCGCTGGTCGCGCGCCGGGCAAACCCCAGTGCTCATTCCCCAGAACGCCTTCAAGCGCCACGCGAAGGCCCGCATCGGCTACTTTGGCCCCAAGCTGCCCTGGCCTACCGTGGCCACCCACGCCACCCTGCTGCCCGATGGCCGGGTGATGACCTTCCACGGCCTGGACCCGGTGGGCAAGGGCCAGAGCGACAACTACCGCGACTACAGCAAGCACGCCTCTACCCAGGTTTTCGTCTGGACGCCCGGCACCCCCACCGACGCCCAGAGCCAGGCCCGCTACGACAACACCCGCACCGACCTGTTTTGCACCGGCTATGTGCTGGCGGCCAACGGCAAGCTCTACCTGGCGGGGGGCAACCTGGGCTACGACTACTCGGTTCCATATACATCTGGTGAGCACGGCTTTGCTGCAGGCCACACCCACACCAACATCTTCGACCCGGCCAACAATACCTGGGCGGCAGGGCCCGACATGACCCAGGGCCGCTGGTACCCCAGCGTCATTACCCTGCCCAATGAAGAGATGCTGATTATTGGCGGTAATGCCGATCAGCACAACGGCGATGGCATAGACAATGACAAAAACTACATCGCCGACGTGTGGAACCCCTTCAACAATACCCTGCGCCGGCTGACCAGCGCCAGTTCTTCTGGTAAGGGCATCGAACACTTTTACCCCTGGGTGCACGTAGCCCCCAACGGCCAGGTTTTTTTGTCGGGCAGCTACCTAAACTGGTACTACCTGAATACCAGCGGAACGGGTGGATGGGGCCCCATAAACATTCAAACCTACAACCGCTACTACGGCTCCTCGGTGATGTACGAACCGGGCAAGATCCTGGTGCTGGGGGGAGGGGCTAACAACCTGAGCGGCTCAGCACCAAAGGGCGGTGCAACAGCCCAGGTGATCGAGCTGAACCCCAACAACCAGACCATCGCGGTACGCAGAGTGGCCGACATGGCCCACCAGCGCACCCACCTCAACGCCACCCTGATGCCCGACGGGCGCATATTTGTCAACGGCGGCAACAACGATGGCATCAACTACAGCAACGCCACTGCGGTGTACGAAAGCGAGATCTGGTCGCCCAAAACCGAGACCTTCAAACGCGCCGCCGAGGCCCAGTGCCCCCGCACCTACCACTCCACGGCGCTACTGCTGTTGGACGGCACCATTATCACCATGGGGGGCGGTGCTATCGGGGGCGATGATTCACCTTCTTTACCAGAATGCGACAAGACTGCGGGGGACGCTCAGAAAGTCAATCAACTCAACGCCGAGATCTACTACCCCCCCTACCTGCACAATGCGGATGGCAGCGAAGCCGCCCGCCCGGTAATCCAGGCCGCCCCCGAGCGGGTGAGCTATGGACAGACCTTTAGCATCAGCACCGACGTACCGAGCTCGCTGGTCGAGCGGGTGACCCTGGTGGCTTTTGGCTCCGTTACGCACGCCTTCAACATGGGGCAGCGTTTCCTGGAGCTGAGCTTTACCCGCACAGGCCCCCACACCCTTAGCGCTGTGGCGCCGGCCAGTGCCAACCTGGCGACGCCGGGCTACTACCAGCTTTACGTGCTCGATGGCCGGGGGGTGCCTTCCAAGGCCTGGGTTATGCGGCTGCGCGAGGCCGGGCGGCCCTAGCGCACTTCAAAGGGCCCCAGATCGAGGCTGCTGCCCTGCAGGCGGGGTTTGGCCAGAAAGTCGAGTTCGGGGGCGCGCTCGACCACGCCCTTGTCAATGGCGGGGCTGCTGCTGCTCAGGGTGTAGTCGCCCGAGCCATCGGGCTTATAGTTCACAAAGCCGGGGTCCAGGCTCAGGCTGCCCTGGTGGGTGCTGGTCAGTAGACGCCAGTTGGTTGTGTTGTTCCAGACCAGGTTGTTGAGGAAGCGGTTCTGGCCGGTGTTGTTTTCCTCGCTGATGCCCCTGGGGTTGCCCACTACGATATTGTTGGCTACCAGGAAGTTCTGGGCGATGTTGCCGCGGGTGTTGTCGCCCGAGCCGACCGAGATGCCGCCGTAGAGGTTGGCAAACGAGAGGTTGTTGGTGATGGTAACGGCGGTGGCCGCATGCCAGGTGGTGATGCCGAAGCCTCTGGTGCGGTAGGTCACGTTGTTTTGCACCGTACCGCGGGGAGCGCCCTGGTAAATGCCGTGAATGCGGGTGCACGAGCCTGCGTTCAGATCGCCAATGTCGTGTACTAGGTTGCCCAGCATGACCCCATCCGATGAGTCGGGAGAACTCATATTAACCCCGGCCCCGCCGTTGGTGTCGCACTGGGCCCGGATGCCATAGACATGGTTGAACATAAAGCGATTGTACGGGCCCCAGCTAATGATGCCGCTGTTGGTGGCGCCGGTAACTTCGAAGCCGATGATATCGACGTAGCTGCCGCGGACATCGATACCGAAAAGGGTGCCGGGGGCATTGATTTTGGCAGCCCAGCGGCTGTCGGAGGCGATGACGATGCGCTGGGAGGCGGTACCGCTGACGCTGACGCTCACGGATTCGTTGTAGGTGCCTGGGAGGACGCGCAAGACCTGGCCGGGCTTGAGCCGGGCGGCGGCGAAGGTAATGGTAGCCCAGGGACGCTCGCGGCTGCCGTCGTTGGCGTTGCTGCCGCCGGGCCCTACATAAAAGGTGGGGCCGCTGGGAATGGGGTAGCTGGTGGGGGTGCTGCTACTGACCTGGAGGGTCAGGCTGGCACTTCCGCTTCTGCCCTCCGCATCGTAGGCGCTAATAACCAGGGTATTGCTGCCAATGCGCAGGTTGGAAACCACAAAACTGGTGTTAACGGTGGGCCCGGGGGTTATAGGAAGGGCCACCTCGGGGGCGTTGTTGAGTCGGTAGCCTAGACGAGTAACGCCAGTGTCGTCGCTGGCGCTGACCTGGACGGTGCTGCTGGTGTTGCTCAGGTTGGCGCCGCTCACCGGACTCAGAATACGCACCGTGGGTTCGCCAGAAGCAGGCGGAGGGGTTTGTTCGGAACTACAGGCCGCAAATAAAGCAGCCAGGAGGGCAAGGATTAAGCGTCTCATGTCTAAATCTCCCAGGGTGTTAAGCAACGCTTGAAAAGATCACCCCAAACGTTACAGACCATAACCTGGTAGCAATAGAGTTTTTTTTGATAAACGTTAAGTAGACCTTTAGAAAAGACGTAGCAGTAACGAAAGGCGTAACACAAAGGAACCTCGAGCCCTTTGTGGCAAAAAAACCAGCTTTGGCTCAAAAGGCATCTATCCTTAGCGTGTGCAAGGTCTGAAGTACGAACAATGCGCCCACGACTCTATGCAGGGTGGCGTATCCAGAAAAACTGGTTTTTTGGGGCCGAGGTTGCAGTTGGCGTTGGCCGCTTGCCCACAAACAGCGCATCGCGCGAGGCAGCCGCATTTTGAAAGTGGCTTGCTCGAGTACGCGGGTTACGCCTGCGTGCTGTTTGCAGTAACTTCCCAACATACCGTACCCGGGAGGCCTTCTTGTGTTTGAGTCTGCGTGGTTTCTGCTGACTGTTTTGACTTCAATAATTCTGGTGGGCGCTACCATACCCGTAGCTAGAAACCTGGGCGTTGTGGACAAGCCGGGCGTAATCAAGATACACGCCCTTCCTACCCCCCGCTTGGGAGGCATAGGCATTGTGGCCAGCGTGGTGGTGTGGGGTTACTTCACCCAAACGCTTTTGGACTGGTCCTTGCTTGGGCTGCTGATTATTGCGCTCATCGGCGTTTTGGACGATTGCTATAACCTGTCGCCCAGAATCCGCTTGGCTGCAGAGCTACTGGCGGGGGTGGCTCTAGGCCTGCACTTCTGGGAGTCGCTGGGCTGGGTTGCGCTGCTCCTGGGATTGATTCTTGTACCGGTAATGTCCAATGCTGTAAACCTGACTGATGGCATGAATGGCCTGGCTTCTGGCAACGCCCTTATATCCGCACTGGGCCTGGCGGTTTTGCTGTGGGGGGCTAGTAGCGAGGTTCCGCTCACCCTGGTTTTGGCAGGTAGTTTGCTGGGGTTTCTTGCCTGGAACTATCCTCAAGCAAAAACCTTTATGGGCGACGGCGGCAGCCTTTCGATCGGCTATCTGCTGGCCATGTGCTGGCTAATTGCTGCGACCCAGGGCATCACAACCTTCCTGGCAGCGGGCGTAATGCTCTGGTTTCCGCTTTACGATATGCTGGCAGGTATTGTTCGCCGGTGGCGCAGCGGGAAACCCATCTTCGATGGGGATCGCGACCACACCTACGACCGCCTCGACCAGCTGTACCTGCGCAACCCGGCCAAGACTGTACTCGTGGTCTGGGTTACGAGCCTAGTTTTGGTGCTGGCGGGTTTACTGGTGAACAGCGTGTCCTTCTGGCTGGGCATAGGCCTGAGCCTGTTGGTGGTAATTTTGCTGTTCTGGGTTGCGTACCGCCTGGGCTCGCTATAGGCGGCACTATCGTGCCCTTCACAGACCTTGCCGCCCGCGAAAACGAGAACGCGCCTGCGCCCAGACGCAAGTTATACCAGAGGCGTGCTCTAGAAAGACAGCCTCTGGGTTTTTGGTTTTGTGAACTGTCTTTTTGAATCCGGTATTACTCGGCAGCCCGTTCCTGGGCACGGTTGTCTTCCAGGGCTCGGCGGCATTCGCGGAATACATAGAGCACCAGCACGGGGAAGGGAATATCCTGCTCGAGGGCTTCCTGCACGGCAAAGTAGCGCCCGGGATCGGCAGCGCGAACCCTGGGGGCCAGTGCTGCCCATAGCTTGAGCAAGCCTTCCCGGCTGTGCGGAAGCGCTTCCTCGAAGCGCTTGAGTGGATCGGAGGGCGTGTTCATCTTCAACAGATAGGGCCGAGCAGACTTGGTCACGCTCTCAGGGTAGGACGGCTGGTGTTTTTCGACAGTATTCCAGACTATGCACTGACCAACCGTTTAGTTGTGAGGATTCCAGGTAACTCCACTTCCAATGTGCGCTCCAGTAAAGAAAAAGCGTTGCGCATGTACACGGGGTCGGCGGTATTGCCCATTTTGAGCTGTAAGTACTGATCCAGGGTGATGGGGCTATAGGGCAGAGGAGAAATGAGCGGAACCACCAGATCCATCAGGGCCAGCGGGATGGGCAGCAGGGGTTTGCGCGAGCCCAGGGTATCGCGCACCAGCAGCAGCAGTTCGCGGAAGGTGTACTCCTTGGGCCCTACCAGGTTGTAGCTGCGGTAAAAGGTGTGGGGGCGGCTCAGGGCCTGTTCGAAAG
Organism: Meiothermus hypogaeus; assembly: GCF_003574035.1. Classification (GTDB taxonomy): domain Bacteria; phylum Deinococcota; class Deinococci; order Deinococcales; family Thermaceae; genus Meiothermus; species Meiothermus hypogaeus. Next base: position 5,960 of record NZ_QWKY01000081.1, read on the forward strand.
CCCGGGCCACATCGCCCACCCAGATTGGGCGGAAAACAAAGCTACCATCGCCAATTTGAGGTATAAAGGGGATGGGGGCGGTAACCAGGCTTTTCAAAATACCCCCAAAGAACTCGTCGCCCTGGCCAAAAATCAGGCTGGGACGAAGGATGGTCCAGTCCAGCCCGGAGGCCTGTACCAGCTCTTCGCCTTCGGCTTTGGTCTCGTAGTAGCGGCTGCCGGTGCCCCGGGCGGTGCCCAACGCCGACATGTGAACAAAACGCCTGATGCCTGCGGCCCTGGCCGCGGCCAGGCTATGGCGCACCCCCTCCACGTGGGCCTGGCGGAAGGTCTGGTCGCCGCGCTCGCGGATGATGCCCACCAGGTAGATCAGGGCTTCCTGGCCCTGGGCGGCCTGCTGAAGACCCTCGTCTTTGGCGGCATCGGCCATCACGTAGCGCACCCCGGCCAGAGGGCCTTCACCCCGCCTCGAGGCCACCGTGACCTGGTGGCCCTGCTCCAGCAGGTGCCGCGCTAAGTGGCTTCCCACATAGCCGCTGCCGCCGACGATGAGTACCTTCATAGAACCTCTACACCGCTTGTAGCATCCGGCTTTCGGCCTCGAGCTCCAGGGTTTTGCGGTCTACCAGATAAATTTTGCGGTAGCCGGTGTCCAGGATGCCCTCGTGGCGCAGGTCGGAGAGCAGCTTGCTGACCGACTCGCGGGTGGAAGCTGTGGCGTCGGCGATTTCTTCGTGGCTGGCGGTAACGTAGACCCCGCGTTCGTCCTGGCCCTGGGCGGCGGTAGCGGCCAGGTAGAGCAGATAGCGGCAGATGCGGCTGCGCAGTTCGCCCCATTGCAGGTGGGTCTCGTAGGCCTGTACCTGAGCCATCTGGCTGGCGAGGCTGGCGGCCAGGGCCCGCAGGTCGTCGCTGGAGAGGGTTTTGGGGTCTACGGCAAAAGCGGCTGCGTCGGTGAGGGCTTCGGCGGTGTACTTGTACTGCCGCTCCGAGAGACCCTCTTCGCCAAAATAGTCGCCTGGCAGCACGTGGCGCAAGGTGAGCTGGCGTCCATCGGGCAGAATTTCGACAATGCGCACCAGGCCCCGCTCGAGGTGGTACAGCACATCTGCACGGTCGCCTGCCCGATAGATTACCTCTTTCCTACGAACCTTTTTCATATGGCCTCCTTGTTCAGGACTTGCGAGACTGCAGCATGGCGGAAAGCAGACGATTTTGCTCCACAGGGAGCACCCTCCCCGGAAAAGCCCAACCCTACCACAGGCCTCCCTCCTTCAGCACCGCTGCGAGCGAATCGGCCAGGGCGCGTGGATCGTTCCCCAGGTAGCGCGCCCCCAGTCGCTCGACGAGGCGTGGGTCGTTGGCGGCGGCGCGTCCGCCAACCACCACCAACGGGGCGAGCGGGCGCAGGGCCTGGTGGGGCAGCGACTCCAGCGAAACCGGCTGGGCCGCCGAAAGCACGATGGCCCTGGCTCCGGTGCGCTCGGCAAAGGATTTGAGGTCGGCGAGGGGGGTGTTGGGGCCCAGGTAGTGCACGGTGTAGCCGGCCCGGCGCAAGAATAGCGCGGTGATCAGGCTTCCGATCTCGTGCTGCTCGCCCGGGAGGGTCGAAACCACCAGGGTGGGCCCCAGCGAACCCCCCATCAGATTGAGCAGACCTTGCAAGGAACCCCGCAGGTATGTGCTGGCAAAATGCTCCTGGGCGGTGGTGACCCGGCCCATGTGCCAGCCGTCGCCAATGCGGCGCAGACAGGGCGAGATGACCTCCAGGATGACCGTTTCCATGGGGTGCAGTTTGTAGGCTTCCGAAAGAACCCGCTCGGCCGCTTCGGTATCGGCGCGCAGCAGGGCCTCCTCGAGCTCGAGCGAAAGAGTTTCGGGGGGGCGGGGTCCTTCCTGGGTCAGGCCCTCGAGGTAACGCTTGACCGCCTGAGCGGGGGCTACCCCCTCGGCGATCCATTGTTTGATATGGCGTAGGGCCTCGAGGTCGGTCTCGCTGTACAACCTGTGTCCACCCGGTGAGCGCTCGGGCCGGGGGAATCCATAGCGCCGCTCCCATTGGCGGAGCAGTGCAGTGGATAGCCCTGTCCGCTCCTCTACTTCGGCGATGGTGTAAACCCCCAGATCGTTGCGCATAAGTAAACCCTTCTGTTGAAAAATAGGATACGCTACTGTATAAGTTATGTCAAGGGTTTGTGGGGATATGTGTCAAACCTGTGTTCAAGTTTAGGAATTTATCCGAATCTGAGGTGGCCCATGCAGCAATTGTTCCCAGACCAACGCCAGCCCGCACCCCTTACCCTGGCGGCCCGTACCAACCTGTGGCCCCTGACCGCCCTGGGTTATGAAATCTGGCGCAAGCGGGCCCTCAGTTTGCTTTCCGGGCGGTACTTTCCCCTGGAGGAAGAGTTTGAGCTGATGCGGCAAAGGGTAGGGCCGGTGGAGGGGCGGGTGTTTTTAGATCTGGGCACCTCTACAGGCCTGTACGCCCGGGCTTTGCTCGAGGCCGGCGCGTCCAGGGTCTATGCCCTCGATCTTTCACCGGCCATGCTCAAGGTCGCCGTGCAGAAGGCCAGCGGACATGCGGGTTTGGTTCCCCTGCTGGCCCGCGCCGAGGCCATTCCCTTGCCCGAGGCTGCGGTGGACGGGGTAGTGGTAGGGGGCAGTTGGAACGAATTCCCTTATCCTCAGGAGGTGATAAACGAAATCTACCGGGTGCTCAAACCGGGCGGGCGTTTGTGGATTATGTTTAGCCACCACTCCGACAGCCCCCTGCAGCGCGTTTTGGAATGGGTGGGGCTGCGTTTCCCGGCCCTTCCAGAGCTAATGGATTCGCTATCCAAAAGGGGTTTCGAGGTAGACGGCTGGCGGGAAAGGTCGGTAGGATTTGTGACAGGGACAAAAGTCACAACCGGGGAATAGGGGCATTCTTAGCCAATAGCACTTTTCGAGGTTTTACCCAGGAGACCACAATGGAACCCAACTGGCAGGCTGTATCGGAAATTATCCGTCGCCACTCGGCTACGTTTTATTACGGTAGCTTGCTGTTCCGGGGCGAAGCCCGCAAAGGTGCCTGGGCCGTGTATGCAGCCTGCCGCATTGGGGACGACGCCGTAGATGAGTCGGCCAACCCGCTGGCCGATTTGAACGAATGGTGGGCCGGAATCGAGCGTGTCTATGCCGGGCTTCCCAGAGAAGACTGGGAAGTGGCGCTGGCCTGGGCCTTAGAGCGCTGGGACATTCCCCACCAAGCCTTTGCCGATATGAAAGAGGGTTTCCTGGCCGACCTGAACCCGGTGCGCCTGGAAACCATGGAGGAGCTTTACACCTACTGCTACCGGGTAGCCGGAACCGTGGGACTGATGATAGCCCCCATCGGTGGGGCGGGTGCAGCGGGCCGTAGTGCGGCCATCAAGCTGGGTCAGGCCATGCAGCTTACCAACTGCCTGCGCGATGTGGGTGAAGACCTGGCGCTGGGCCGGGTGTACTTGCCCGCCGAGCTGATGCACAAGCACGGGGTGTCCATCGAGGATCTGCGCCAGGGTTATATCGGCCCGCGCTACCTGGGTTTGATGCGCGAACTGGCCCTGGAGGCCCGCCGGCTTTACCGCGAGGGCCTGGGGGGCCTCAAGTACCTCCAGACCGGGCGGGGGGCCATTGCGCTGGCGGCCCTGCAGTACCAGGGCATTTTGGACAAGCTCGAGCTGATGGGCTGGGACAACCTCTCGAGGCGGGCCTCGCTTTCCACCTACGAGCGGGTGATGCTCCTGCCCAAGGCCATCTGGCTGCGGGGGGCTTGAGCCCTTGCCATTCACCACACCTGTCTGAAGGTAGCACCTTTTTTCGATAATATTGTGCTAAGCATAAATTGAATTTACTTAATTGACAGACTTGATTGTAAAAGAGCAGTCTGGGCTACCCCTCCGCTACGCGGATAACTTCCAAGGGGCGGTATCGCCCTCCGCTACGCGGATAACTTCGGTCGGGTTGACTTGTTACCGAACGGTAACGAATCAACCGAATCTGGTATGATTTGCTGCGAACACTCAGGGATACCAAAGCTGTCATTTTCCACCTTGGTTAGTGGTTCGTTGAGGTGACTTGCGGTATTATTCGCCCGACATGCCCGACTTTGATGTAGTGGTGGTGGGCGCGGGGCACAACGCGCTGGTGACGGCGGCCTACCTGGCCCAGGCCGGATACCGGGTGGGGGTGTTTGAGCGTCGTAAGGTGCCGGGCGGGGCGGTCTCGACCATAGACCACGAGGGCTTCCGCTTCGACCTGGGGGGCAGTGCGCATATTTTGATCCGCCTGACCCCCATCCCGGACGAGCTCGAGCTATACAAGCACGGGCTTCAGTACCTCGAGCTCGACCCCCTCTTCCACGCCTCCAATGCCAAAGAGAGCTGGTTTGTCTGGCGCGACCCCGAGCGCACGGCGGCAGAGCTGGACGAGCGCTACCCCGGCCAGGGGGCGGCCTACCGCCGCTTCATGCAGGACTGGCTGCCCTTTGGTCAGGCCGTCAAGGAAGCCTTTCTGGCCTCGCCCAGCCCCCTGAACCTGGGCCGGAAGATGATCTGGGGGGCGGGCTTCGGGCGCGACTGGCAGAAGCGGCTGCCGCAGATTCTGCGGCCCTATGGCGACGTAGCGCGGGAGTACTTTAGCGAGGAACGGGTACGGGCCCCCCTGGTCTGGATGGCCGCGCAGTCCGGCCCGCCCCCTTCCGACCCGCTCTCGTCGCCGTTTTTGCTCTGGCACCCGCTCTACCACGTGGGCGGTGTGGCCCGGCCCCGAGGTGGCTCGGGGGGGCTATCGCTAGCGCTGGTGCGGGCCATCGAGGCCAAAGGGGGGCGGGTACACCTGGATAGCCCGGTTTTGCAGATTGCGCTCGAGGGTTCAAAAGCCGTGGGTATCCGCTTGCAGGACGGCCAGAGCGTGAGCGCTCGGGCGGTGGTGGCCGGGGCGCATATCCAAAAAACCCTGGGGCTGCTGCCCCCCGACCGAACCCCCGAGGTGGCCCGGGGCCTGCGGGTGGGTAACGGCTTCGGCCTGATTCTGCGGCTGGGCTTATCCGAGAAGCTCTACTACCAGACCCACCCCGGCGACGAGGCGCGGGTGGGCCTGGGGCTTCTCATTACCGACGAACTGCAACTGAACCGGGCCTACGGCGACTACCTTTCCGGCGAACCCACCCGCGACCCGCCCCTGATTGCCATGAGCTTTAGCGCAGTGGACGAAACCCTGGCCCCTCCGGGGGGCGAGACCCTGTGGCTGTGGGCGCAGTACTACCCTTACCGGCTAGCTTCGGGAAGCTGGGAAAGCCGAGCCCAGGAGGCGAGGGAGGGGGTAATCCGGAGCTTTGAGCGCTTCGACCCCCAGATCCGCCGCAAGATTGTGGCCGAGCTAATCCAGACCCCCCTCTGGCTGGAGAACGAGTTTGCCATGCCCAGCGGCAACGTGATGCACCTGGAGATGACCCCCGACCAGATGTTCATGTTCCGGCCCTGGCTGGGGGCCCACGAGTACCGCTTCCCCGGGGTGAAGGGGCTCTACCTGACCGGGGCCAGTACCCATCCGGGCGGGGGCATTATGGGGGCCAGCGGGCGGAACGCAGCCCGTGTGCTGTTGGGGGATTTGAGCCGGAAGCGGGTGTAAGGTTCGGTTGTTATCTTGGGTACAGCGCTAAGCCGATTGAGTTTGTAATCCCGGCTAGCCCAAGCCCGGTGTTGCGGCGTAGCCTGATACAAGGTGAGCGAGCCTTACGACTACATCATCGCCGGAGCCGGTGCGTCGGGCTTGAGCCTGGCCTACTACCTGATGCAGGCCGGGCTACGTGAAAAGCGCATTTTGTTACTCGACCGGGCGCCCAAAACGTCCAACGACCGCACCTGGTGTTTTTGGGAGGTGGGGGAGGGCCCCTTTGAAAACGTGGTGTTTCGCAAGTGGAACCGGATCTGGTTTCATGGTGAAGGGATTTCCAGTCGGCTGGAGATTGCCCCCTACACCTACAAGATGATCCGGGGCCTGGACTTTTACGCGTTTATGAACCGGTGGGTCTCGGAGCAACCCAACATTGTCGTTCGATATGGTGAGGTCTCGCACATCGCAGAACGGGAAGGGGGGGTGGAGGTAGGGCTCGAGGGGCAAACCTTCCGGGGCAGGTGGGCTTTTAGCAGCCTGTACCGGCCACCTCCTCAGAACCCCCGGTATCATTACCTGCTGCAGCACTTCAAGGGCTGGGTTGTCCGGGCCTCGAGGCCGGTTTTCGATACGGAGGCGGCTACCTTCATGGACTTCCGGGTGGCGCAGCAAGAGGCGGTGCGGTTTGTGTATGTGCTGCCCTTCGATGCCCAGACCGCGCTGGTGGAGTACACCCTGTTCTCGCCAGAGCTGCTGCCCCCAGAAGCCTACGATGCGGGGCTACGCGAGTATCTAAAGGGCATTCTGGGCCTGGAAAGCTACGAAATCCTCGAGAGTGAGTTTGGCATCATCCCCATGACCGATGCCCCCTTTCCCCGCAGGCAAAGTGCCCATGTAATCAATATCGGCATGGCCGGAGGCCGTACCAAGGCTTCTACCGGCTATACCTTCCGGCGTATTCAGGAGCAGTCGCGGCGCATGGCCGAGGCGCTGCAAAGGACCGGGCAGCCCTTTTATCCGGAGCCTGCGCTCAACCGGCATGCCTGGATGGACAGCGTGCTGCTCAACGTGTTGGGAAAACAGCGCAGCCCCGGCAAGCAGGTTTTTAGCGACCTCTTTCGCAAAAACCCGCCTGAGCGCGTGCTGCGCTTTTTGGACGAGGAGACCGGTTGGCTCGAGGATTTGCAAATTATGGCCTCGGTGGATATTCCGGCCTTTTTGAGGGCAACCCTCGATGTGCTGGGCATGCGCTGGCAGGGGGCCAGACAGGGTGCCATGGCCCCAAAACGGGGATAGCGTGAACCTGCTGTTCATTACCCTGCTTACGTTTTTATTGGCCTGGGGCGGGCTGGTCTGGGTTCGCTCACCCCAGGGGGAGGCGGGCCCGGCCTGGCTGCGCTGGTGGGGCGGGCT
>NZ_QWKY01000082.1 GCF_003574035.1 Meiothermus hypogaeus
GCCGCCACATTCGACTTTCACACTTCCGCAGTTCTGGCAAGCTACACTATCTTTGGGCTTCTCTGGGTTATTCACAAATCCAGTTTAGAAGCCCCTTCCTTTGCTCAACCGAATTTTTTATATGACTTGTTGGGGTTATATACTTGCTTGGTGCTTGCTTCTTGCTTTAAGATTCTTTCGAGGACACAAAGCTAAAGCGCTGCGAGTTGATAAGAAGGTAACTCACCTTGACACGCTTACGTCGCTTACTAAAAGATCCGGTCTCTGTTAATGTTGCTGGACTTTATGCCCTGCAGTTCACAGGTTTTATATTACCTCTAGTTACACTACCCTATTTGGCTCGCGTTCTCGGGCCCCACGTTTTCGGGTTACTTGCATTTTATCAAGCATTTGCTCTTTGGTTTTCTGTCGTTTTTGAATATGGATTCAACTTGTTGGGAACACGAGAGGCATCAAGGTTTCGAGGCGATAAGGAAAGGCTGGGTCGGCTAGCCTCGAGTATTTTAGGTGCCAAAGTTCTTCTATTGCTTTTCTCGCTCGTACTATTGGCACCTTTTGTAGCTCTAGTCCCAACTTTTCGAGAACACCTTATCTACTTACTCTGGGCGCTAGTTCAGGCAATTGCTTTTGGGTTTAGCCCTCTTTGGTATTTTCAGGGCATAGAGCGCCTTGTGAAACCTGTATCGCTAGAATTTACATTGCGTGTGCTCACCACGATAGGTATTTTTGTGCTCGTGAGCGAACCCGAGGATGGATGGAAGGCATTAGCCTTGCAAGCCACCGCCGGGTTATTTACGACGATTCTTCCGTTGTTTTGGATATACCGCGAAGTTGGTTGGGTTAAACTCTCATACAACTCTTCTCTCGAGTTGATCCATCAGGGATGGAATCTCTTTCTATTAAAGAGCCTGCAAAGCCTTTATGGTTCTGCAAATGCTTTTATCTTAGGTCTCTTAGCGGGCCCTTTAGCAGTAGGGTACTACGGTGGAGCAGAAAAGCTTTATAAGGCGGTTTTAAGCCTAATGTCGCCGATTTTACAAGCCTTATATCCGAGGCTTAGCCTCTTAGGCGATCTGGACCCTCAAAAAGGGAGAAAGGTCTATAAATTAGCGATATGGGGTGTTACGCTAACCGCCTTTGTCCTAGCAGGGGCAATATTCATAATTGCCCCTACAATAGTCAATCTCGTCTTAGGGCCCGGTTATGAGCCAGCTGTGGCTATACTACAGACGCTCACTATCGCAATTCCTTTTAATCTAGTCAGTACAGCAATCCTGATGCTGCGGCTATTGCCTGCAAAGTTGGAAGTGGGTGCGGGAAGAGTCATGTTAATAGGAGGAACAGTAAACTTTGTTGGGGCTATTTCCCTAGCTCCTACCTATAAACATGTTGGGATGTCTTGGGTCGTCGTGATAACGGAGCTACTTATTCTAGTCGGTTTGGTTTCCTACCTCCGACTAGTGAGAGCGTATGAGAGAAGGGTGCCTTGAAATACACTAATCTCACCTACGGGGCAATAGGGATATGGGTATTTCTCTTGCTAGCGGCCGATATTAAAGTTTCCATCCACCCTCAGATTCACTGGGGTGCCACTCTATCCGTCCTTATATTTGCCTTACCGCTATTTTTGCGACTTAAGTACTCACTGGCCGCACCACTAAAACTTTTTGCTTTGTTCATGGCAGTGTTGCTAGTGGTGACTATTTTACTAGTGAGCCTTACGTCTGAAAATCCTTCCTACGGTTTAGGTCAGTCAGCAAAACTCAGCATCATTTTGCTGGGAGCTTTCCCACTCTTATTGGGAAATTCCCGTTTGGTAAAGATTGGTATTGCCACCATACCAGTGGCTGTTTTCTCTAATCTTATCTTGCTCATTCTTGGACTTACTGCTAGCCCAGTCTTCGCTCAGCTTATGACTGGGGATAACAGGTGGGGTACCTTCTTTAACTATCCCGGCTCTCTTTGGCGTGTTGGTATTCTGGTTGTTGTTCTTGCTATGTATGCTTTGTTGCATAAGTGTCGAAGCGCATATTTTGCCCTATTACTGGCGGCTGCCCTAGTGCTTATTTATTTTGATAGTTCCCGCACAGGGGCTCTTCTGCTATTTTTAGCGTTTGTTTTTTTGGCATTCATCATTCTTTGGGAGCGACGGCAAAGTCTACTAGCAGGTGTCATAAGTATAATGACTATATTAGCGATCCTAGGGTTGCTTGGCTTCATCTTCTATAATAATCAGGAGTTAGTTAGACAAATACTGCCCCAACGGGTGGTACAGACTTTTGAAGCCATTTTTATAGGAAATTACGAAGAAGCTGATCATACACGCTATGAAATGTTGCAAGCAGCCCAGGCACAAATTCGGCAAAATCCGCTATGGGGTATAGGTATAGGCAATACGCGAGTTGATACCAATGAAGGCCTTATGGTGGTTCATAACGCTTATTTGCAGGTATGGGCTGACTTGGGGATCATGGGTTTAATTGCCTACGTTGGTCTTGTACTTGGGTGGTTGATTTGGCTTCCAAGCTTTTTTAGATGTGTGCACTGGAGGGTCGATCCTATAGAGCGGGGATTGTATTACAATGCAGTTTTTATGCTCTTTTTTTACGCGTTTAGTGGTTTATTCCACCCGATAAGTACAGAATGGTCTGAGTGGATCAGCTTTATACTGCCGTATGCTTTATTCGCTCAAGTGTTCAGCAAAGATGAGGTTAGAAATGCAAAGCCAAGTCAGCTTCTCAGTCGTAATCTCAACTTATAACCGAGCCCACCTTGTGAGTCGAGCTATAAAGTCAGTACTTAGCCAGGGGTACTCAAACCTTGAGATTATCGTAGTGGATGATGCCTCCAGTGATGATACTGCTGAGATTATACGTGAGAATTTTCCTAAAATTCGATACATTCGCCAAGAATCTAATCAGGGACCTGGGCCCGCTCGCGATCGTGGGATCCGAGAGGCGTCAAACCAGTGGGTTGTCATTTTAGATGATGACGATGAATTATTGCCCAAGGCCTTGCTTAAAGTGGAGGAATCAATGTGCTTGCAGGGCTTATTGACAACCTCCCGCATATTCCCTGTCATTCAATTTGCGCATAGCAACGGTAGCATCCCGGATCAGTTCAAAATTCTTACTATAGAAGATTACTTCCGAGGCGATGTATTGGGCGATTTTGTGCCAGTCATAAATCGTATGCACTATATCTCTTGTGGCTTTACTTATCCCCGAGTGCGGATAGGTGGTGAGCATATGCTGTGGTGGAAAATTGCCAAGCAGTATGGTATTCCCACCTGGAATATCGTCATAACAAAAGTTCATGAGGATGCTCCAATACGTTTAACCTCACCACAAAACCAAATATCCCGTGCCGCTGAGTATGCCCGACTTCAAGAAACCACACTCGAAGAGTTTGGAGTAGAGCTTTTGTCCAAATATCCTAAGCTCTACTACGTTAAGCTTCTAGGAGCTGCCACATATTATTTGCTTGCTCGGGAAAAAACTAAAGCGCGAAAGTACCTCAAAAAAGCTTGGCAGTTCAGGCCAACCACCAATGCTGGCTTGCTTTGGCTACTTAGCTACATGCCTGAGCTGATCGTTCATAAGCTTTTTGTGCTTTACAGGCGCAAGGGGGGGGTGTGAAGATTTTGCATGTTATTAACTCCCTAGAGTTGGCTGGGGCTGAAACTCTGCTCACGGATCTTGCTCTTAGGCTTAGCCAGCAAAATATAGATGTTGAGATATACGCGCTAAAAGCTTCGGGAAGTTTACTTGAGGAGAAGGTTAAGCGGTCGGGAGTTAGACTCTACTTTTCCCCCATCTCTTCGGTATATTCACCGCTCCAGATTCCGATGCTGGTAAAACACTTGTTCCGCCATAAATACGACTTGATTCACGTTCACTTGTTTCCTGCTCAACTTTGGGCTGCCTGTGCGGCTAGCTTTGCTCACATTCCTATGATCACTACTGAACATAGCACTTATAACCGTAGACGTACGGTGTTTTTTCGCATGCTGGACCGTTGGATGTATAAGCGATATAGAGCTGTGGTAACTATAAGTAAGGCTACTGCTGTAGCTTTGTCTAATTGGTTACCAGAGATTGCGAAGAGAATATGCACCATCTTCAATGGTATTGAGGTCTCCTACTTTGCTAACGCCCAATCTGTAGATATAAAGGCGCTACCTAGTTTGCAACGGCCGTTATTGGTTTCAGTGGGGCGTCTCGAACAAGAGAAAGATCAGGTGACCCTGCTAAAATCCCTACCTTATCTTGAGACTGCCCATCTGTTACTCATAGGCGATGGTCCTATGCGGGGTCAGCTACAAGAACTTGCGAGCCAGCTGGGAGTTACCCATAGAGTACATTTCTTGGGTAGGCGAGTAGACGTACCCAACCTACTGAAGATCGCTGATGTTTACATTCAGCCCTCACGCTGGGAAGGCTTCGGAATCGCCACCTTAGAGGCTATGGCAGCTGGAGTTCCAGTTGTGGTTAGCCGGGTGGCTGGATTGAAGGATGTGGTAGGTGATGCAGGCCTGCTATTTGAACCGGGAAACGAGCGGGAGTTGGCAGAAAAGATCACTGCTCTTCTCACTAGCCAGGAAGCTTGTCGGCAATACGCAGCGCGTGGACAGGTAAGGGCAATGCAATTTGACATTAAGCAAACTGTTGAGCAGTACAAAGACCTGTACCTACAAATAATCGGGAAGAAAACGATGAAACTAAACACCTCGTTCCTTGAAAAGCCTGATAGAGTAGACCGTTATTGATGATACGGTGGCTTCCGTTTAAGAAAATGAAGAGATTGCTATACATAATTACCCGTGCTGAGCCTGGTGGTGCTCAGATGCATCTCCTAGAACTCCTTCGGAGCTTGTGCAACCGGTTTGAGTTGCACGTTGCCGTAGGAGAGGAGGGGTTCCTCACAGATGAATCGCGGCGTATTGGTGTGGGGGTGCATGTATTACCCAGCCTGGTGCAGCCCCTTGATCCTAAGAGGGATTTTGCGGCCATTGGAGAAGCGCAGCGGCTAATTCGATCATTGCGACCACAGCTGATCCATCTACACTCGTCCAAGGCTGGGATGGTAGGTCGGTTGGCGGCAAGATTAGAGGGGGCACCTGTAGTCTTTACCGCTCATGGATGGGCTTTTACTGACGGGGTATCATGGCAGCGCAAAGCTATAGCCGTGCTCTCCGAGGGCCTGGTTGCACGGCTTGGCGGCCAAATCATCTGTGTATCCCGCTATGACCACGACCTTGCGTTGCGCTATCGTGTTGCCTCGCCCCGGCAGATGCGGGTCGTCTACAACGGTATTCCCGACCTCTCTCACCAAGCCAGCCCTGGGCGGGGGGATATACCACGGGTGTCTATGGTGGCCCGCTTTGCCGTGCCAAAGGATCATGGCTTGCTCCTTCAGGCTCTCGCGGGTCTACGGGAACAGCCTTGGGAGGTTGAGTTAATTGGAGATGGGCCCATGCAATCGTTTGCTGAAGAACAGGCGGCTCGGCTGGGTATAGACGACCGGGTCCGTTTTTTAGGGGCACGCAAAGATGTGGCCGAGTGCTTGGCTCAAGCACACATTTTCGTGTTGGCCTCCAACTATGAGGGCCTCCCGTTGAGCATCCTCGAGGCAATGCGGGCTGGGTTACCTGTGGTCGCAAGCAATGTTGGCGGGGTCGCCGAAGCCGTGATAGATGGCGAAACGGGTTTCCTAGTTCCTAGAGGAGATGTACAAGCCTTAAGAAGCAGACTTACTCAGTTGATTGAGGACCCACAGCTTCGATCGCAGATGGGGATGGCAGGGCGTGCACGCTATAAAGCACACTTTACTCTCGAGCAGATGCTCGAGAAGACCCTAGAAGTATATGAGAAAGTACTCAAAACGAAGGTAAGCTGAGGAGGTTACGCAGGTGTTGATGCCGTTTCCAGCCCCAAGAGCCTTCCGCTCATGCACCGCTTCTGATTTGCTATGGCACGGGGTTGCAATCGTGGTGTGCCTGCTCGCGGGTTCATTGCTGGGCTGGTATAGCGATCGGTTCTGGGTGATTGGCGCAGATTCGTATGGCATGGTGGGCCTGATCGTGTTCAGTTACATTGGATCGGCCCTCTCGTCCCGCCGTGGGCTGAGCTTCGCCAAGACGGACCTCTTGACGACAGCCTTCGTCTCCATACTGTTTTGGTTTCTGTTGACCTCAGCAGTCTTGGTGCTGTCTAAAAGGTACTTTTCCCGCACTTATTTGCTAGGGGCTTTCATGGTGGCGCTTCTCTGGCAAGCCCTGCAGCTAAGGCTACAGAAGCCTAATCGTTACCGCTTGGCCCTCATACCAGGCGGTTTGGCGGATGCTCTGCCGGGCTTGGGCAGTATCGACTGGCAGATCTTAGACACCCCTCGCTTTGTGCAGGTTGAGGCGGTGATGAAGGATCCCTACCACACCAGCGACCCTCAATGGCGGCGCTTCGTCGCGGAGCAGTCTTTACGAGGCATTCCCATGTTGCATGTGGCGGCGGTGTACGAAGGGCTGACGGGGCGGGTTTCGCTCGAGCACCACTCCGAGGCTTTCCTGGAAGGCTGGCGCCTGCCTGTGCTCTATCCGCACATCAAACGCTTGACAGATATTTGTGCCGTGCTTCTTTCGTTGCCCCTTGGCCTACCTCTGATGCTGCTGGTGGCACTGCTGGTTCGTCTGGACTCAAAAGGTTCCGTGCTGTTTTGGCAGGAGCGTGTGGGCCAGGGGGGAACCTCGTTCAGGATGGTCAAGTTCCGCACCATGGGGGTGGATGCCGAGAAAGAAGGATCGCGTTTCGCACGAAGCAACGACGATCGCATTACTCGCGTGGGTCGCATCTCACGAAAGTTTCGCCTGGATGAGCTACCCCAATTCTGGAACGTGCTTCATGGGGAGATGAGCATTATTGGCCCACGACGCGAGCAGGCTGGATTCGCCGAGCAATTTAGCAAGCAAATACCCTTATATCCCTATCGGCACATGGTAAAGCCCGGTCTTACAGGTTGGGCGCAGGTTCACCATGGATACGCGGCTGGCGCCGATGAAACCACCGAGAAGCTCACCTATGACCTGTACTACATGAAGCACCTTTCGTTGTGGCTAGATATGCTCATCGTGTTTAAGACCCTTAAAACGATATTCACGGGGTTCGGAGCCCGCTGAGGCGAGTTTCTGAATTATGCGTTACTGGTGGGCTCTTCCTTTCGTTCTTCTGCCTGTGCAACCTGTCTGGTTTGCTGTGGTTATAGCACTTTTGGGCGCTCTGGCTCTGATCTTTCGAAAAGAGCGGTTGTGGTTTGTCTTGCCCTTCACCCTCTTTGTGCTGCTCGGAGCCGGATCCCAATTACTGAGTCCGAGTCCGAGTGATACGAGTGATACTAGACTAGAGATCCCTTCACTCCCATCAAACGCAAACACAGACGGACAACGTCGAACCACCAACCTAATTCCACTGTACGGCCTCTATGATCTTCACGGCTGGAATCATCAGGATGGGCGAGGGCCGCGAGCGATTAGTCAGTCTGACGGATTCTACCGAGTTACACGAGTGCATCCCGTAACGGGCAGGCATTTTACAGAGATTCTTTCTGATCAGGCCTACTTATTGAGAGACGGTGAGACATATACTCAGAGCTTTTACTTTCGCCACGATGGCGATGAAATTGCTTTTGATTTCATATTCTCTACCAAAAGAGGTCAGTTTAGGGTTCCTGCGAAAATAGAGGCTTTTCCCAATGACCTTAAGCGGGCATATGCTAGCTACAAAACCCAACGTGGAGATCAGGCGCTGAGGGCGATCGATATATCTAATCTGCGCGGCAATTGGACCTATATTGATATTGGCTATGCTCAGCTCGAGGTTGGTTCGACACCCTCGGCATACACCATTAGCAAGGTTAACACCATTAGCAAGGCAAAGCAAAGCTATTGGCAGCGTGCAGGGTGGTGGTTGGGGACGGCATTGCTCGGGGCGCTTGTCTTGGTTGGGGGCTGCTTTGTATTGAAGCGTTCCGGTGATGTTTTGCCGGCTTTAGGAATCATGGTGGGGCTTTTGATTAATCTAGGCGCTGGCTTAGCTCAGGTATACCCGACAGTAGAACAGCGTATCAGTGGGTTCACCGAAAACCCTAATCTTTATGGTGCTGGCGCGGTGATGAATGTGCTGCTCGTCGGTCTTGCTAGCAGTAGTTCACTGGGATTACTGGCACTCGTGTTTGGTTTGGGGATAGTGGCACTGTCGGATAGTCGTGCGGCATGGTTAGGGTTATTGGGGGCAATACCGCTTTGGTTTTCTCGTCTAAGCCCCAGATGGGGGCATGTTTCCCTGATATTAAGTGGTATGTGTGTGGCTTTGGCATTGTACTTTTGGCTGCCTTCCCGCTTGGAACGCCTGGCCACGGTGACCGATCTGGACTATGCAAACAACCAATCCCGCCTGGAAATCTGGGCGGTTGCCTGGCAGGCTTTTCTTGATCATCCATTAACAGGAATAGGCATAGGGGAGTTTCAAACCTACTACCTCGAGCATGCACCACCCAATGTGCTTGAACCCGCAGCCGCCCATGTCCACAATCTTTTTCTACACGTTCTAACCGAAGCTGGGTTGCTGGGCTTGCTGGGATTCCTGTTGCTGTGGGGTGCTGTGGTCTGGAAATTATGGCAATTGCGCCAGTGGAGGGTACTAGTTGTTATTGGTGTAGCTGTGGTTATGAATATGTTTGATTACACCTGGTTTTACGCGGGGGTGTATTATCCCCTCTGGGTCGCCGTGGCTTGGGCTCTAGCAATACCTTCTAAGCCGGCCCTATCTTTCCCTGATACAATGCGCGGGTGAATATGGAGCCCTACACCCAAAGCGATGAGCTATCGCTACGTGACCTGTACTTAGTGCTGAAGCGCCGCCAGAACCTGATTCTCGGCCTTACCTTGAGTGCGGCCATCCTGGTTTTTGCGGCAAGCCTGCTCTGGCCCAAAACCTACACCAGCCAGGTGGTGGTGAGCCTCTCGCTCTCCAACCAGTCCAGCCAGGGCTTGCTCAACAACCTGCCCTCGCTGGCGGGGCTGGCCCAGGGGTTTGTGGATTTGCAACAGACCAGGCTGCTGGCCAACCAGTTGGGGGTAGACGATCCAACCCGCTACTACAAGGCCCGTTTTGATGAAAAGCGGGGGTTGCTATTCCTGACCGCCCAGGGTGGCACGGCTGCCGAGGCCGGGGAACGGGCTGAGCGGATTTTGCAGGTAGCGCGGACCTACCTCGAGCGCAACCTATTAGAAGGGGCCCAGGCCAACCTGCGGGCGGCCCTGACCCAAGCCCGGCTGGATCTACGGGCTGCTCAGGACGGGCTCAAGGGCATCCAGGCTCAGCTCAAAGTTGCCCCCGATCGGGCTGCCTCCAACGCCACCATTGCTGCAGGCCTCGAGGCCCGGGGCAATGACCCCCAGGCAGCCCGTGCCAGTAACCCGGCCTACACCAGCCTGAGCCTGGACGAGTCGCGGCTGCGCTCGCAGATTGCGCAGCTCGAGGCCCGCATTACCACCCTATCGGACTTCCTGAAGCAGCCCGAGGCTATCGGTCAGTTGGTTAGCCAGGCCCTGCTGGTACAGGTGCTGGTGCCCCCCGCCGAACCGCTTCGCCCCAGCTTCCCCAGGCCTTTGCTGTTCACCGTAGTGGCCGGGGTTCTGGGCCTGCTCCTGGGTGTAATCTGGGCATTTGTGGCCGAGGCCATCCAGCCCCGCGAGGCCAGCAAAGGGATATAGCGGGGTTCGTTTTCTCGAAATCGAAGATGCGAGCCTGAACGACTTGAAGTTTAGGTGAATAGGCTCGAGACCGACTCACCTCGGTGAATCCGCCAGATGGCCTCGGCGAAGAGCGGCCCCACGCTCAATTGCTTAATTTTGGGGCTGGGTCGGGCGTTGTAGGTGCAGGTATTGGTGGCGGCCACCTCCACAATGGGGCCTTTTTCAATTCGATCAATGGCGGGGCCCACATACACCCCGTGGGTAAAGGCTGCGTACACCGCCTGGGCTCCATTCTGTGTGAGCGATTCGGCGGCCTGTATCAGGGTGCCTGCGGTCGAGACCTCGTCGTCTACGATTAGGGCGGTCTTGCCGCGCACATCCCCTACCAGCCCCCTCGAGGTTACCTCGGTGTCGGAGAGGCGCTGCTTGTCAATGAAGGCAATGGGCAAGGCCAGTCGGCGGGCCAACGAGCTGGCCCGCTTGATGTCGCCAGCATCGGGCGCAACCACCACGGCGTTTTCCAGCCTGTCCACCTGGGTGGCGAAATAGTTGGCAATCACCGGCTCCGCCGACAGGTGATCTACCGGAACCTTGAAAAAGCCGTGTACCTGTGCCGAGTGGAGGGTCATGGTCAGTACCCGGTCGGCCCCCGCCGCCTGAATCAGGTCGGCCACCAGCCGAGCGGCAATAGAGATGCGGGGCGCATCTTTTTTGTCGCTGCGGGCGTAAGCGTAGTAGGGAATTACCGCCGTAACCCGCGCCGCACTGCTGCTTTTGGCCGCATCAATCATCATTAGAAGTTCCACCAGGTGGTCTTGCACCGGTGGGGTGAGCGACTGAATGATGAAAATATCGCCCTCGCGCAGGCTTTGCTCGTAACGCACAAAAAGACAGTCGTTGGCGAAGCGCTCGGTGGTGCTTTTGCCCAGGGGAACCCCCAGGTTATCGGCTATTTCCTGGGCCAAGGGCAGGTTGGACTGCCCGCTAAAAACCATTAGAGGTCGTTCCATAACCGCCTGAAAGCATACAACGCCCAGGGCTACAAGCTATAGATCAACTGAAACGTTTTGTCCTGTCCAGAACGCTATAACCATCTTTCTAAACCCTGTACCGGTATACCCTACAGCGGTTCAATGGCTTCCTGAACCTTGGTGGTAACTTCGGGGCCGGTGGGGTGCAGGTAAACGTTAATTTCGCTGCGGATGCCAAAAGGACCCGGATAGACTCCCGGCTCGATGGTGAAGGCCAGGCCGGGAATTAGGGGGCGGGTATCGTGGGTCTCGAGGTCATCGAGGTGTGTGCCGTTGCCGTGGGTGGCGCTGAAGCCCAGATGGTGGCCGGTGCGGTGCAGGATGTAGGCCCCCAGACCAGCCTGCTCGATGACCTGCCGGGCGGCGCGGTCGAGCTCAAAGCCCCTGGGCAGCCGGTGGGCGGCATAGGCCTGCTGGCAGAACGCCAGGGCGGCGTTCCGCGCCTCTCGTACTACCGTCCAGGCTTTTTGTATTTCGTCCGATACCTCCCAGCCGGCCATCCAGGTCACATCGGCATAGGGGCCCTCCGGCTCCTTGCACCACAGGTCAACCAGCATGACCTGTCCCCGCTCCAATCGGCTTTCCCCCACAGTGTGGTGGGGTTTGGCAGCGTTGGGGCCGTAGGCCACCATGGGGGGGTGGTCAAAGACCAGCCCTTTTGCCTCGAACACCTTGCTAATTTCGGCCTGTACCTCGAGTTCAGAGGGCGGCTGGTCGAGCCGGGCCCGCACAAAGCCCAAGGCGTGTTCCAAGGCTGCGCTGATGCCTGCGGCAGCCCGTTTGTGAGCGGCCAGGTTGGCGGGCGTCCAGGTCTGGAACTGCAAGAGGATTTCTGCCGAAGAGACCACCTCGAGGCCCATTCCCCGCAGCAATTCCAGGGTTCCGGCATCTATGCGCGAAAGGTAGGGGATGCCGCCGCCGGGGTAATATTCCATGGCGATACGCCCCAGTGGGGCAACGTGGGTTTGTAGCGCCCGGGAGAATTGCTCCCAGCTCGAGAACACCACCCACTGTCCGGGCAGGTCGGGAAAACTGGTCTTCTCGATGGCATGCACGATCAAAACGGGTTCCCCCTGAGCAGGGATCAAATACGCAAAGCGACGGCTGAGCATCCGGCTCCGCAACCCCAGGGCTTCCAGGGCCAGTACATTGCTCCCTTGAAAACTGTAGAGCAGCCAACCGGGGATACGGGCTTCTTGCAAGGCTTGCTGGGCTTTGGCAATGTCCATGGGTACATACTACGGTGAACTGGTAACTTGCTAAGGAACTCGAGGGGCTCTGTACCTTCGACCCTGAACGGTAAACTACCCTGGAGTGCACCTGCTTACGTTTTCGCCTGGCTGCCGTGCTAACCTTGTAAAAGGAGGTCTGTTGTGGTTCAGGAGCAAACCGTGCTTTCTATTACACCCCTGGCTGCCGAGCGTGCCAAGGAGATTCTCAATCGGTACAACAAACCCCATGCGGCCATCCGGGTGTTTATCAAGTCGGGCGGTTGCAGCGGCTACCAGTACGGCATGGCCGTGGACGAACGGGAGCTCGAGGGGGATACTTCTGTAGAGATGTACGGGGTGCGGCTGGTAGTAGATCGCATGTCCCTGCCCCTGCTGGCGGGCTCCGAGGTGGACTGGGTAGAAAATCTGATGGGCGGTGGATTTAGCGTTAATAACCCGCAGGCCACATCTTCTTGTGGTTGTGGCCATTCCTTCCGCACCGACGGCGCCAAAGCCCCCGATGGTGAGGGAAGCGGTGGCTGTTGCAGCAGCCATTAGATTGCATCTTCCCGCGGCTGTATCCGCGCAAAATGCTGGTGTAGCGTTTGAATACAAATAGGCGTTGTGGTGAGCCCATCCATCCACCAAACGGTGGATGGATTTCGTATATATGACCGAATTTGCGTCCTAGATATAAAAAAGCCTCAAGCCTGCAACACAAACACTCATCCTTGTCGGATTTGACGGGCATGGCTGGATGGCTATAATGGGTACGGCAAAATGCCATAGTTAAACGATTCTGTAGAGATACAGAATCCCTAAAGGAGGCTAGAGCCTGCTAACTAGCTGTTCGTAAAAGCTCCACAGTTTTCGCTGTCATCAGAATCGAAAAAGCCAACCAGTGCCAACCTCGCAAGGTCTCAGCCAGCCGCTCATAGTCTCGCGCCAGCCTGCGA
>NZ_QWKY01000083.1 GCF_003574035.1 Meiothermus hypogaeus
CCCTACCTCCCACAGCCGCAGCCCCTCCCCGCCCGGCGGGGCCGGCGCCTCCGCCGCGTCCCCGGGCGCGGCCACCCGGTAGAGCAGCAGGCTGAGGGCGGCCCCGGCGGCGTCGGCCTCCCAGGGATCGAAATCGATGTCCGCCGCCGAAAGGTCCGGGGCGAGCGAGGCCACGAAGCTCAGGTACGCCCTCCTCAGCACCTCCGCGCGGTAGGGCCTCACGGCCGCCTCGGCCTCGCCGTCCAGAGGGAAGGCCTGCAGCTCGAGGTCCCCCCAGTCGCTCAGGTCGTGCAGCAGCCACAGGGTGCCGGCCTCGAGGCGGGCGAAGAAGCCGTGGGCCAGGCCCAAACCGGTGGGGCGGGGCCTGGGGAAGGCCACGTACAGCGAGGGCTCGGGCAGCCGCGCCAGCGGCGCCAGCGGGACCATGCCCTCGAAGCACGAGCCCTGCAGGTGCTCATAGGCGTCGGGGTCGAAGCGGTAGACCGTCTGGGAGAGCGCCCAGCCCTCCAGCAGGGCGGCCTCGAGCGGACCCGGGCCGCCGGGGCGGCGGAGGGCCTCGAGGCGGAGCAGGGAGCGGAGTTCCGGCGGCATCCGCCCTTCAGGATACCCGGACTCTGCCGCGGGGCCGGCAACAGAAGGGCCCGGGCGCAGGGCACCCAAGGGAGTCTCTGGCTGCGCCCGGGCTTGTCCCGCTTCGGAACCCCGCCAGTCTAGCGCACGGGGGCGCCCGGGAGCCGCGCACCCGCCACACCGCTGCACCGGCCGCCCGGCCCGGCGCCGGGATCGGCCGATAGCTGCCCGCGGGAGCGCGGGTTAGGATGGGGCCATGCCCTCCCCCAAGCGCCTGCGCGAGTTCTCCTACGAGGAGCTGATGGCCCTCATGGGCGAGGCGATCAAGACCCCCCAGGCGGCCGACGGGCTGCTGAAGGCCATGGGGGAGGAGCCTGGGGACCTTTTTGACCGCTTCAGCCTCGAGCAGCAATTCGACCTGCGCCAGCTGTACGGCGACCTGATCCACCGCCGCGACCAGCCGTGCTGACCCCGCCCGCCTCTACGGCACCGGGCTGCGGCTGTCGGAGGCCTTGAGCCTGACCTACAAGGACGTGACCTACCAGGACGGCATCCCCCACGCCGTGCGGGTGCTGGGCAAGGGCAACAAGGAGCGGGTGGTGGTGCTCTCTCCCACCGCCCAGCGGGCGCTCTTCCAGTGGCTCAAGCACCGCAACCTCGAGGGCCACCCCACCAGCCCCCACCTCTGGAGCTACACCTCGGGGGCTCGCAAGGGGCAGCCCTTCCCGGCGCGCACGGTGCAGGCCATGCTCAAGCGGGTGGCCAAGAAGGCCGGCCTCAAGGAGTGGGCCAAGCTCACCCCCCACAAGCTGCGCCACTCTTACGCCTCGGCGCTGATGGAGGCGGGGCGGGGGATCGACGAGGTGAAGGAGCTGCTGGGGCATGCCTCTATTGCCACCACCCAGATCTACGTGCACGTGAGCCGGAAGCGGCTCGAGGAGGCCGCTAGGGCCCTGCCGGATGTGTTGGGGTAAAAGAGGAATAGATCTGTCTCCTCTGTAGGTTGCTTGCTAGAAAGGCAAATCCTCATCAAGGGGTAACGTGTCTCTGCTCGGCTCTATTGAAGTATCAAGAGGGACAATAGTGCCCAAGAACCTTTCGAATTCATCAAGATCGAGGAATTCTGACAAGTCTTTATTTGGATCAAGGCACACCTCTAGTAGGCTCGAATCACGTATCTTTTCTCCTGCAAAGAGCTCAATTCCTCTAGAACCTGTGGCATAGTCCTCAAGCTCGCCACGGCGAAGGATCCATATATTCTTTTTGTTGAAAAGCTCCTCTAGGAAGCTTAGCAATCGATTCTTTAGGTCTGGTTGGCCATTAAGGACCTCCATGTCGATCTTCCCTGTAGAGTTAGTGATGATCTCGTCCCATAGATTGAAAACCATTTCACGGTTTGACTCACTAGGGTTTTCCCTAAACAACTGCATAGCCTGAATAAAAGCCTTTCGTTGATTCGATGTTTTATCCTTCAGTGTCTTCTCTACCCCCTTCAGCTTGGCGGAGATTTCTGATTGTATGGCCCGGATCTTCTGCGCAAGACGGGAGTAAATGTCTCTGAGAGGGTCTTTATTAGGGAGGAAATCACCGAGTCCCTTAAGGAAAAAGTCAAAATCAGCAAGGATGAGCCAAGGAATTCCTAGGGCCTCAAGAGCATCCGTATAACTTTTAAATGAACCTTTGCCATCTACTCGGATTACCGAGATATTATGTTCGTCCAGTACGCCGTTACTACCCGCCAACTTTTCTGCCACTCGAGGAATCAGATATGCCTCAGCACCTTCGCACAGAATTACCCGGTCTGCGAAGAACATATCCCCGCTGGCGGCACGAAGCATACGCTGCTTTATGCTGCTCCCAAGCCCAGCCAGATCAAGGCTCTTGATCTGTGTTTGGCCATCGATCTTCCTTACCACAGTTATTGAGCTTGCATCGCCAGCTTGGATATATTCGGCACTATGGGTTGTGATGATGACCTGATTTTCCTTCCCTAAAACTTCAGGGGTAACAAATCGGTCCAGTCTTCTCGAGATGGCTCGGCGAGCATGAGGGTGTAGAAAAATCTCGGGCTCCTCTACTACCAGCACAGACGTGTTGCTGTGGTGAGTCTGGCAATAGTAGGAGAAAAGGCCAATGATAACAGCACTCTGGATACCAGCCCCTTTACGGATTATTGGTGCGTCTAGCCCATCGTTGATGTAAACCTGAACCCGCTTGTGGAAGTCTGACGGCGATGTATCAGCAAATTTGAAGGTTACCTGGGTATCTCTAAATCCGATGCGAATTGTTTGCTCTAGATGATTGCTGAAGCCACTATACACCTCGTTACCTATGGCTTCAGCCTCTAAAAATGCAGATGAAAGCCTTTCTTCCAATTTTGGATTGTTAGACCTAGCCTTTTCCCAGGTTTTTGTGATCAGCTTGCCGTACCAGCTCCAGTTTGTGATGCGAAGCTCGGATCCTGGATCGCGGAAGGCTCGAAGAACTGCACTGGTCAGAAAGGCCTGCCTAAACTCGTTTGTGATGCCCCAAACAACATGCCATGCTCCTTTTCCATCTGCGTTATAGTGATAAATAAAGCGGAAGTCTTTAGAATAGCCTTCATCGCTGGATAAATCTTTCGTGACTCTGAATATGAAAGCCATGAAATCGGCTTTTTCGAGCTCATTAACAAGGACTGGAAGTTGTGAGGCCCACAAAGTTTCTTTTTCAGTGCCGCTTCTTAAATCCCCCGGATCAAAGAAGACTCGGTTCTCTTCGATGGTAAGAATACCATCGCTATCGAACTGCAAAGGATTTCCTGTAAATCTCGCAGTGGTTCGATACAGGCGGGAGAGCGAATGGATGGCGCGACGATCCCAATCATTGCCCTTGATGCTACAAAGCACCCAGAACTCGCTTTCTCTTTCTCCTCGTGAGTCGGTGTAAAAGTCGTCGGGCTCGATATCAACGTATGTTGGATATCGCTCACCAAGCACGATGTTCAGCGCATCAACTATATTGCTTTTTCCAGCGTTGTTCTTTCCTACCAGGATGTTCTTTCCCGGCTTTAGCGGTAGATCGGTATAGTAAAGGCTCCGGTATCCTCGAACGATCAGCCTATCGATGAACATGGTCCACCATAGAGTAAAACATTACTGATTAAATCTTGGTTCTGGTTAGACCATGTAACGCCTCCAGGGCATCGGCGATAGCTCTTTCACTCTGCTTAATTACCTCGAGCAGCTCCTCCACACTCCGCGTGTCGGTTTCGGGCCTGGCGTGGGGGTTCACGGCCTTGAGGTCATAGTTCCTGGCCTCGAGCTCAGCCCGGCCCACCGTCCAGCTCCGCTCGGAGTCGGCGCGGGTGGGCAGCAGGCGGAAGAACTCCTCGAAGTGCTCGAGGGTCAGCGGGCTTTTCTTCCCCACCTTCACCCCCGACAGGTCGTAGTACCAGATGCGCTCGGTGGGCCGCCCCTTGGTGAAGAAGAAGATGTTGGTCTTCACGCCGGCCCCGGCGTTGACAAAGGTGCCCGGGGGTAGCGAGAGGATGCACCAGACGTCAGCCTCGTTCAAGAGCTTGCGTTTGGTCTGCACGAAGGCAGTTTCCTGCCGGAAGGACACGCCCTCGTCGAGCACGATGGCGCAACGGCCTCCGCTCTTGAGGGAGTCGATCACGTGCTGAAGGAAGAGCACCTGGGTCGCGCTGGTCTTATAGGCGAAGCGCGCCTGGGCTACCTTGCCTTCTTTACCGCCGAAGGGGGGGTTGGTGAGGATCACGTCGAACTGCGCCGGGGCTCCCTCCCACAATCCCCCGTAGATCTCCTGGCCGGTAAGGGTGTTGCCGTGCCACAGGTTAGGCTTGTCGATGCCGTGGAGCACCAGGTTAGCCAGGGCGATCGGGTAGATCAGGTTTTCCTTCTCGCGCCCGTAAAGCCTCCGGGTTTTGAGGGCCTCGAGCTGCTCCGGCGTGGCGTCGTCCCCCAGCTTCTGCAGCACGTACTCGTAGGCCGTGGCCAGGAAGCCGCCGGTGCCGGCACAGGGGTCATAGATGGTGTCCGCGGGGCCCGGGTCAATGGCCTGCACCATGGCCTTAATCACCTGACGGGGGGTGAAGAACTGGCCCCCGTCGTTGCCCTTCTCCCCCATCTTCAAGAGGAGCCCTTCGTAGACCTGGGAGAGGGCGAAGAGGTGGGTGCTGTCCACCGTTTGCGAGTTGATAAGGTGAACCTTGTCCAGCACGTCCAGGAAATTGCGCTCGGTGTCCACCCGTACCCGATCGACGCCGGACATGATCTCGCTGATCACCTTCTGCCGGGCGGTGGCGTTAGGCTGGTCACGCAAGCCCCTTAGATAGGGCAGCAATTCGCCGTTGACGAAGCCGAAGAAAGCGCCCAAGGCTCCTTCCTCCAGCTCGCGGCGCTTCCAGCCATCAGGGGCGGCCCAGTCCTGCCAGCGGTAGGGGGCCTCGAGGCTGGGGGTGAAGGCCGCCCCCACCGCCTGGCTCTGCTCGGCCTCCAGGGTCTCCAGGTCGTCCAGAACGCGCAAGAACAGGATCCAGGTCAGCTCGGGGACGTACTGCAAGGCCCCGGCGCAGTTGGAGCGGCGCAGGATGTCGCAGATGCTCCACACGTAGGCGCTGAGGCTGGATTGGGTGGTGAAGCGGGGCGTACCGTTTGAGCCGTTCTTGCTGGGCATCAGAGTTCTCCTGAGAACGCGCGGCGTAGGATGGCGGCGGGTAGGGCGCGGATGGCCTCGAGCTGGGCTTCTAGGCCACACACCAGGTGCTTAGTATGAGCGAGCTGGTCATTAAGAGTGGCAATAATCCGCCGTTGCATCTCGAGGTCGGGGTGAAGCAACCTGAACCGCTGTACGACTGGGACATACACGGTTTGGTGCACTGCACCGCTACCAAGCGAGCGGATGTACTCCCTAGAGGCCATAAGCGCATAGGCCAGATACCAAGGCTCCAATTCTGGGCCGCATACCCAGTTCACGAAGTCCTGACTGGTTGCCATAGGTCGCCCCATGACGGTAACAAACCCCACTGATGCGGTGCGGGAGAGCACCACGGTTCCAGCAGGCAGGACGCGGGCCGAAGAGTTTGCAATTCCCTCCGGGTTGGTGTACTCGCGGGTCTGAATCGCGGTTTTCCCATCCAGAGCGCGTATATCTGAAAGAGATATCCAGGGAATATCCCCGCCCCACCACTCTTCACGGCGACGGCTAGGGGTATGTCCGCTCTCTAACCGAGCGAAGTCGGTGAGGAGGGTCCAGCGCCATCCCTTAGGAGCAGGGGCGGTATTTACTGTGATCGGCACTGTAGGGAATGCCGAGCGCAGGCATGCCTCTGGAAGTTTCCGGGCTGCCTCGAGCCCTTCTTCAGCCGCCTTGCGGGCCTTTTCCACCGCCCCCATCTGCTCGGTGAGGATGGCGGCGATGCGGCGTTGGGTCTCGAGGGGAGGTAGGGGGATAGGAAAATTCCTTAGTTCATCCACGGGTAGAGAATCAAAAGTGCTTCCACTGCCCCTTTTGGCTATTTCTGCTTCAAAACGTCTAATGGCCCAAAGAATGAAATCTCGATCTGCCAAGCCCCCTACTCGTATTGCGGCTAAGCCTCTCCCAATACAACACCTTTGATCTGCAATGTTCGTTGGCCCCACAGGCGCACGTACAGAGATAAGGATGTCTCCCGCTTCAGCAGTCTTTTTCGGAGACGTGCACCAGACCGTGGCTACAGGATGCCTTTCCCCAAAGTCAGCTTTTCCCTGAAAAAAGGGAAGTCCTTCAGGGGCTTTCCTATAGGTTGCACTAGGTGGGGATTGTCCTGCAATTACCTCGCTTATCTCCCCCAGCCTCACCCACCGCCACCCCTCGGGCAGCTTAGGGCGGGTTTCGGGTTTTGGGGCTTCAGTTGTCGGACTGCTCATCGTCGCTCCTTAGCTCGGCCTCGAGCTGCTCCACGCTCGGTAGGGCGGCCTCGAGCTCCTTGGGCAGGGCCTCAGCCAGTTGGAAGCTGCTCACGCCCAGGGGCTTGCTTAGGTCGCGCAGCGCGTATTCCACGGTGAGCCTGCGCTTGCTCTTGCACAGGATCAGGCCCAAGGTGGGGCCGTCGGTGGGGTGGCGCAGCAGGTCATCCACCGCCGAGAGGTAGAAGTTCATCTTGCCCGCGTACTCGGGCTTGAACTCGGTCATCTTGAGGTCGATTACCACGTAGCAGCGCAGCTTGAGGTGATAAAACAGCAGGTCGAGGTAGTAGTCCTGGCCATCTACTTCTAGGGGGTACTGGCTGCCCACGAAAGCGAAGCCCACCCCCAGCTCGAGCATGAACCGCTGTAGGTGCTCCAACAGGGCGCGCTCGAGGTGCCGCTCGTTGGCCTCTTTGTGCAGGGTCAGGAAGTCGAAGTTGTAGGGGTCTTTGAGCACCTGCTGGGCCAGGTCGGAACCGGGCGGGGGCAGGGTCTGGGCGAAGTTGGTCAGAGCCCGGCCCTGGCGGTGGTAGAGCCCACTCTCGACCTGCATTTCTAGGATAGCCCGGCTCCAGCCGTTCAGCAGGGCCTGTTCGGCGTACCACAGCCGCTGGGCGGGGTCTTTGAGCTTCTGCAAAAGCACCAGGTTGTGCCCCCAGGGCAATTGCGACACAGGCTGTGCCGCAAACTGCCCCTCGTCCGGGTAGGCCTGGTAGAAGGCCCGCATGCGCTCGAGGTTGCGCTTGGAGAAGCCCTCCACGCCCGGGAATTCCCGCTTGAGGTCGCCGGCCACCCGCTCGACGACCTTCTCGCCCCAGCGCCCCTGGCGCACGGCGGCCTCGAGGTCGTGCCCGATCTGCCAGTAGAGCCCCATCAGCTCCCGGCTCACCGCCAAAGCTGCGCGGGTCTGGGCCTGCCGGATGCGCTCCTTGAGGCTCTGCAAGAAGGCGGGGTAGTCCTGGGGTAAGAGCTCGCTCACAGAACTCCTTTCGTGGATGCTCCGCATCTCGCCTCGCCACGGCGAGGCGACGCGGAGAGGAAACGAAAGCCGCTCGCAGAGCGGTACTTCCTCCAAAACATGGCTCCTGGTACACTGGTTTCATGCCCAGGGCAGAAACCGTCGTGCTCAAGCTGCGCCCCCCCGGCAGGGCCAAGCGGGCCTGGCTCGACCGGACCGCCGAACTCTTCCGCCAGGGGACGCAGCTCGGGCTTGACGCTGCGCTGGGCATGGCTACGAGCAGCCGGGCGAAGATACACACCGCCACCTACGCCTCCATTCGCGCCCTGGGCCTGCCCTCCGACTACTGCCGCATGGCGGTCAACCAGGCCGTACAGCTCGCGAGGAGCCACTTCGGGCTGCGCAAGAGCAAGCAGCAGGCGGGGAAGCCTACGGCGGTGCGTAGCCAGGGGATTGGGCTGGGGACTAACGCCTACAAGGTGGTTGGAACCGCCCTTCGGCTTTCGACCGGGGTGCAAGGTGTTTACATCTGGCTCCCCCTTTGTGTCCCGCAGCATTGGCGGGACAGGTTGCAGTACGTCCGTGGTGATGCCCGGCTGTTCAGGCGGGGTGATGAGTGGTTCGTCATGCTGCCCCTCAAAATGCCCAATACTCCAACCGTCCGTGACGGCAACGGCGAGACCGTTATCGGAGTAGACCTGGGCATTGTTCGGTTGGCGACAGCCAAGCATCCCAACGGCGTCTTTATCGCCAACGGGAAAGCCATTCGCCATACACGCGAAGGCTACGCCTCCCTCCGCCGCCGCTACCAGCGCCACCGTCGCCTTGACCGGGTGCGGGCCATGAAGGGCAAGGAGCGGCGCTGGATGACCGACCTCAACCACAAGGTCAGCCGAGGGCTCGTAGACCTCGCGGCCCGGTACCCCAATCCGGTACTGGCTTTCGAGAAGCTGGACGGGATACGCGACAGGATACGGGGCAGCAAACGCTTCAACCGCATGGTGGCGAGCTGGGCCTTCAGGCAACTGGCCGACTTCGTGCTGTACAAGGCTGAGAGGGCGGGGGTGCGGGTTATCTTCGTTGACCCCCGCAAGACCAGCCGCACCTGCCCGAAGTGCGGTCATGCCACCCGAGCCAACCGAACCACGCAGGCCGACTTCCGGTGTGTGGCCTGCGGCTACCAGGGCAACGCCGACGTGGTAGCTTCCCTCAACATCGCTGGCGTAGCGGCTGGACTGCTGCGCCAAGGGCCGCCTGACACGGCCCGACCGAGCGCCGCGCCACGGTGCGGCGCAGGTCAGGCTGCTCCCGCTGGGGAGCGGCTGGATGGAGTAAAGGTGTGGGCTTCGGTCCATGCAGACTCCAACCTTGAAAGCTCCGTGTAGGAGCCCCCGTTCTTCAGAACGGGGAGGATGTCAGGCCTCGAACATCCTCTCCTTGGTCTGGCGCAGCACCTCACGTGGCTCCCCTAGCTCCTTCAGGGCCGGCAGCCCCCCGGCCCGCACCACCTCGGGCACGTTGAAGATCTGCGGGCTCTCCAGGGCCTCGGTGCCGGAGCGGCTGAACTGGTTGGCGATGGCCAGCACGGTGGCGGCGGTGCGCCGGGGCATGGTTCCCATCCAGTCCCGGTGCTTGTAGCTGAACGCCCCGGCCCGCTGAAGGCGGGTCAGGGGGTTCATGCCGTAGCCCAGCGCGGCGAGCACGTCGTAGAGGTCGTAATCGGTCATCTCCTCCACCACCTGCACCACCTTGGGGCTGTAGCCCGAGCGCACCAGATGGTCCACCAACTGCCGGCGCTCGTCGGGGTGGACCCAGGCCCGCCGGAAGTGCTCAAGGTCGGGGGCGGCCTGGACCAGCCGCTCCGAGAGGCGCTCCTTGTACTCCTCGACAGGGATGAGCTTTTCCTGCCCGTCCACCTGGGCCACCACCAGCCGCCCGGCGGGCCGGACCAGCACACTGACCCCCTCCACCTGGGGGATGGGCTGTGGCGGAGGCTGCGGGTTATCGGGGCCAGGGCCTTCCTCATCCCCAGGTTCCCCCTCCTTGGAGCCCTCAGGCCGCGTGTAGCGGGTCAGGAAGGCCTCGCCGAACAGCCGGCTGGCGTCGGTGTAGTCGTAGACCCGGAACATCAGCTTGTCACTGGCGAGGTCGATCCGGGTCCCCCGGCCCACCATCTGGTAGAAGGAGATAGGGCTTTGCACGTAACGGAAGAAGACCACGTTCCTCAGGCAGGGCACGTCCACCCCGGTGGTCAGGAGGTCCACGGTGGTAGCGACGAAATGGCTGTTGCTAGAGCCCCGGAGGTCGGCCAACTGGTCGTTGCCCCCGCTGGCCGCGGTGCACTTGAAGGCGTAGTACTCCTTGGGGGCCTGGCCGTTCTCCCGGCACCATTCGGCGTAGAGGTTGCCCATCTCCCGGGCCACGGCCTGGGCGTGGGCGTCGCGCACGCAGAAGATCACCGTCTTCTGCTCTGGCCCCCCGGTCTCCAGCAGCCGCTGGAAGAGGTCGGCGCACATGGCCTTGACCCGGTCGGGGAGCATGATGCGGTCCTCGAAGCTGGTCTTCTCGTAAAGCTCCTCCAGCTCCTCGCGGCTTAAGGGCCGGCCGGTGATGGCGTCCACGGGTTTGAGCGCCAGGATCTGATCGATGCTCAGCCCGGTCTCGTCGATGTCCACCTGGGCCCGCACCACCTCGCAGGCGGCCAGATAGCCGTCCTCGATGCCCTGTGCGAGGTCGTACTCGTAGACCGGCTCCCCGAAGTGGCGGATGTTGTCGGCGGTGATGGCCTCGTCCTCGAGGGCCCCTGCGGTCTTCTCCGGGAGCTTGAGCTGCCGGGGGGTGGCGGTCAGGCCGATCTGCACCGCGTCCGGGTTCCTCAGGAGCACTTGGCTCCACTTGCCCCAGGCGCTGCGGTGGCACTCGTCGATGATGATGTGGCTGAAGTAGTTCTCGGGGTAGTGCTCGAGCAAGAAGTTGGCCGTACCGTCCTCGTTGCCTACATCCAGGGTCTGGTAGGTCGCGATGTGGATGCGAGCGTTCTTGGCGTGGTTGCTGCCGTCGGGGTTGCGTTTGACCTCGGCGGCATCGGTCCCGAAGACGTTGGTGAAGGCGGCGAGGGCCTGCTGCCGCAGCTCGTCCCGGTCGCAGATGAACAGTGCCCGGCGCAGTTGTCCTGCGTCGGCGACGCGCTTCAGAAGCTGCACGGCGATGAAGGTCTTCCCTGCTCCGGTCGCCAGGGTGAGCAAGGCCCGGCCCGGCTTCTCCTGGGTGGCGTCCCTGGCCAGCTTCTCCAAGGTGGCGCGGATGGCGGCATCCTGGTAGTAGCGCCGGGTGCCTTCTCCCCCCGGATACCGCACCAGAAGGGGGCGGGCCGCCGGGCTGTCCAGACGGAAGCCCATCATGGCCTCGTAGCGCGCCCGGAGCTCCTCCGGGGTGGGGAACTCGCTCATGGGACGAGGATCGGAGGTCAGGCCGGTGCTCCGGTCGAACATGACCCAGAAGTACCCGTTGGACGAGAACACGAAGGGCACGTTCAGCCGTTTGGAGTCGGCGTAGAGCCGGGCCTGCTCGAGGCCGTGGTCGGGGGGAAGCTGGTTCTTCTTCGCCTCCAGCAGGGCCACCGCGACGGGCTGGGCGTCCGGCGTCACCCGCACGCGGAGGGTGTAGTCGGTCCGGCCCCGGCGGCGTTTGCCCCGGCCGTCCACGATGTCGATCGCCCCCGCGGTCTCCTCCCGGCGGATGTGGGCTTCGGTCCACCCGCGCAGGCGTAGCGCGGGATCGATGAGCTTCGAGCGGGTGTCGGACTCGGATAAGCGCTCGTCGCGGTAGTCGGAGTCGGGCGGAAACATAGTTGGCAGCTTTATTTACCGAGGCGCTTCTGGATTGCCTGCTGTAGCTCTGTGTCGGAATTGAGCTGTGCTAGTAACGCTCGCAATACCTCACGCGACCTCCGCCCGGCGTACGTGGAGCAGGTCGCCCTCCTCCACCGCCCGCACTTCCTCGGGGGCGAGGGTGAGCACCCCCAGGGTGTGGCCGGTGAGGGTGGCGAACTCCACCTCGTAGCCCTCACCCTCCCCCCAGACGTGCACCACCGTGCCCACATCCCCGGCCTCGAGGCCGAGTTCCGGCTTGTCCACCCGGAGCACCACGCTGTCCAGCTCGCGGATCATCCTCTTCCTCCCTCCGCGGGATAGGCCGTGACCAGCCGCGCCCGGGCGTACCGCGTAGCGGTCCCAACGGGAATCTGCCCACGGGTGCGCGGCTCCGCCCCCCCGCAGCCCTCCCCGACCCACACGCTCACCACGCGGGCGCTGCCCCGTGGACCCAAGTGAAGCCGCTCCGGCGGCCCGGCGATGCCGGTACTCAGGAGCTTCCCCCGAGCGGCCCACTTGAGGCCGAAGGGGGTGGCCTCCTCCTGCACCTCAGGGGTCACGCGGGCCTGGAGCTTGAGGGCCTCCGCCAGGTCCAGGGGGTTCTCGGCGGTGAAGCCCAGCGCCGCGAAGAACCGGGCCTTGTGCCGGCCCACGGGGTGGGTGGGGGAGAGCAGGTAGTCGGTGAGCTTCCGCAAGGGCACCTCCAGCTCCATCCCGGCCAGGGGGTTCACCGCTTTCCCCCGGAGGCGGCCGTCCTCACGGCTTGGCCTCCTTCTCCTTCATGCGGTCGAAGGCCTCGAGGGCCTCCTTCCCGCCCAGCAGCCGGGCGGCCTCCTCGCGGGGCACCCGCCAGGTTCGCCCTACCCGCACGCCCCGGATCTCGCCCCCTCGCAGGCGCTTGCGGATGGCCTCCTCGCTGACCTTGAGGGTCCGGGCCAGCTCCTCCACGGTGTAGTAGAGCCCCACGGGCGCATCTTACCCAACCGGGCAAACAGGGGCAAGCTGAGGTCAGTAATTGCTGATTGCAGTAACTACTGATTTCAGTAAATACTGAGTACAGGAAATACTGCGTTCAGTAACGCAGTAGATCAGCAAACCAGTGATGCGGCAAGCGATGGAATGGAGGTACCAATGGCGTTCGTGGGCAGACAGCAGGAAGGGCGTGCACTCCTCCTTTCGGTGCGCGCCGGGCGCGGGGTGGTGCTGGCGGCCCCGCCGGGCTACGGCAAGAGCGCCCTGCTCGAGGAGGTGCGCCCCGCCCTCGAGGCCTGGAGCGCGGTGGTCTGGTGCGACAAGCTCGCGCCCTTCGGGGCCTTCCTCAAGGACCTCTTCCGGGGGCTGAGGTAGGGGTCCCCCCAGGCCACCACGGGGCACAGCGCGCTCAGCGGGGCCAGCGCCGGCGCGGCCCCCGCCAGGGGCAGCCGGTAAAGCCGGCGGGCGGCGGCCTCGAGGAGGGGAAGGGGGGG
>NZ_QWKY01000084.1 GCF_003574035.1 Meiothermus hypogaeus
GGGTGCGGGCCTGGGGCGGGGTTTGAAGGCCACCCGGGTGGATTTAGGAGCCCACATCGAAGCCAGGCCCAACAACAGGGCCGTAGCCAGCACCAGGGGTTGAGCCCCCAGCACCACCAATCCACCCAGCACCAGCGCTACCAATGCCAGCATCAGCCAGGTACGTCCTATGCGCAAGATCAGTGCGGCGGAGATGCCGACCAGCAACAAAGCAATCAGGTAGCTCATTTGAACCTCGCAGCAACCACCGTGATGTTGTCTGTTCCACCACGCACCAAAGCCTTGCTGACCCAGCTCTCGAGAGCCGATTGCAAATCGCCGCTAATGTTCCATTCTTCCGGGGGCACCAGGCCATAGAGTCCATCGGTAGCCAGCACCAGCACCTCGCCAGGGGCAAAGTTCACCGAAATAATGTCGTGCCGGACGTCGGACAGTCCCAGGGCCTGGGTCAGCATGTGCTTCCAGGGGTGGTCTTCGGCCTGGTCGGCGGTGAGCACCCCCTGGCGCACCTGCTGGGCTACCCAGGAGTGGTCCTGGGTCAACATCGTCCAGCGCCCCGAGGAGTAGCGGTAAGCGCGGGTATCGCCTACGTGCCCAATCACGGCCTGCCGGTTCCATTCGGTCAGCATGACGGCGGTGAGGGTGGTGCCCATGCCCTTGCGTGAAGGCACCCGCTCGCCCTCTTGTACGATCCGCCGCTGGGATAGTTTGAAGGCCTTGTCCATGACCAGGTTGAGCCCCACCCCAGGGCGACCCGTAGCGGCGTGTTCGGCGTAGGATTTGGCGGCGGAGCTGACCCCTTCAATAGCCAGCTTGCTGGCCAGCTCACCCGCTTCGGCCCCACCCATGCCATCAGCCACGGCCAGCAAGACCAGGTTGCCGGCGGGGGTCGGGTGTACGGCAACGCGGTGAAAGTCCTCGTTGTTTCTACGACGACGACCAATATTGGATTCTGTGGCAATTTCAAGCCGTGCCAATCGCATGACACCTTATAATACCGTCTGAATGAAGGCAGGCCTGGTTGAATTACTCGAGCTATATGAATACAAGGTAGACGACCTTGTAGCTGGCACCGAACCCAAAGGGGGGATGGCGGGCCTGACCCGTCTGCGCCAGACCTTAATCCAGTCCAACCTGCCGGGCCCGCTGGCTAAAAAGTTTCGCGATATAGATGCACGTTTCAAAGCCCACCGGCCCGGTTACAAGACCGCCGTGGACGAGGGCAGCGCCCCCGATCTGGGCACCATCCTGGTTGAAGAGGACAGCCCTGCGGCCAGCCCCGAGCGCGAGGCCCTGGAAAAGCTGGCCGAGGCTGTGTACTGGAGCCGGCTCGAGCGCGACCTCCTGCGTACCGCCAAGTCGTTCAATCATGGTAAGCGGGACGAGCTGCGCATGACCTATGCCATCTTGCAAAACCTCGAGGCCTATTCCAAAAGCCCCCAGTTTGCTCAGGACTACAACCTCTCGCGCTTTGTGCTGGCCCACCCCATTCCCAGCGTCTCCGATCCCAGGGTGCACCTGGAGGACCCCGTCGTTGCCAAAAACATGCTGATGGAGCTGTTTCGTGAGGCCTTTGCCCTTTCAGGTAAGCTCAAGCTGCCGCCGGAAGAAACCGTGCCTTACATAAGGCGCTTTGCCCGGCGAGTGCTGGAAAGCGAAGGTTCGCTCCGCACCAGCATTCGGGGGCCCAGTCTCGAGACCCTGCGCCGGGCGCTCGAGGAGGCCCACCGCCAGAACCTGAGCATTGGGGAAATTCGGGCCCTGGAGGAGCGTCTCCAGGCCGCCGCCGCCGAGGAGCGCCGGATGTCCTTGGTGATGGAGGACGACCGGGGGCGTTTTTCAGCAGCCATCGAGCGCCTGACCACCCTGCTCACCCGCTACCTACCCAGCCCCAGGGGCGAGGCCAGTTGGCCGCATATTCCCCCCAAAATTCTGGGCAGCCAGAGCCCGGAGTATGGACTCCAGGCCGTTCCCCACGATGCCAGGGCCCTCAATCTGCGCCTGATGCCGCAACGTTTCTACTTCTGGAACCACGAAATTGGCATCTCACAAGCAGGCAAACTCTTTGGCCTGAGTGTGGATGGGCAAGAGCGGATGATCGAAGAGGGCGCAGCTTTCAGCTTAACCCTTCCGGATGCCGAGCTACATGTAATCCGCTATCAGGACTACCTACATTTGCGCATCGAGCCCCGCGAGGCGGCCACCCTTTCCAACCTCCTGGCCGAAGGGCGGGTGATGGCCTTCCTGATGTGGCCGGAAAACCACTTTGCCTACCTGCGCTTGCTACGAGCACTTTCGGCCCGGTTCAAGGGCGAGGTCAACTATGCCCTGTTCAGCCCCGAATCGGCTGGCAAATATGGCGAAGCCCCCATAGACAACCTCCAGGACTTTGCCCGCAAGGGCCTCGAGGTAGTCAAGGGCCGCATTGAAAGGAACTCGAGCTGGACAGCCTATCTGGCCGAAGTGGCGCGGGCGCTCGAGTTAGAAAGTTACGCCCAGGTCTTGCGGCTCGAGCTCTCCGAATGGCTGGGTTTTAGCCCCCCCTCCCGCGATACCCTGGGCGAGAACGTAGACTCCACCACCGTAGGTGACAGCCCCAGCACGGTCAAGGCAGGCAGCGCTGTGCTTTCGTTGCGCTACCAGGATGATGCCGTGTATGTCTCTTCTACCGGGCTGGTGCCCCGCAAACTGCTGGATTTGATGATCTGGATGGTGCCCGAGGGGGGTTTGGTACTGGCTCGAGAAGGAGTAAGGGTAGCCCATAGCCTGGTCATCATTCAACCCCAGAACCGGCCCGTTTCTTGAGGCTCATTGCAGAAGGCCTGACCGCTCCGCGTTTACCAGCAAGCTGTATCTCCAGCCCCCAATACCGTTTAGATGCGCCTACGATAGAAGGGTGCATTTGTGCCCAGTGCCATTCGCTGGAGCGGCTTGCAGTGGCGCGGCTGTAGAGCTGGCTCTGGATCGTACATAGTGGATTCCAACGTGCAGATGCATAAATGCTCCCAAATTCAATCGCTTGAAATTCAGTGCGCGCTGCCCCTAAATGGTCGATACAGCGATATGGGTTGCATAGGGCGGTTTTCAGGAAATAGCCCTGGGGTAAGGTGAGCGCTACTATCATCAACAGGGCGAAGGGTAACCGTTAGGCTATAGCCGCTATGCGGCTACCCTGGGCTTGCTATTTCTATGTCCCTCGGATCAAACCGCAAACCGCCCTACCGCGCCCTTTACAGACGTTGCCACCCGCGAAAACGAGAATGCGTCTGCGCCCAGACGCACGTTACGCACCCAAGCGTGGGCCGGGCCCGGCCCACGAGTGCTTGGGTTTCGAGTTTCCGGGCAGCAACGGTTATGTCTCGGATAGAGGATTCTTGATTCTCGAGAGGCTTAGCCTATGTGAAGAGCGCTCAAAAGCGCAAACGGCACACCAGCAAAGCGGGAAGCTTCTTGAATACACTTATCCCGATAAGACTATACTTAGTCTATATTTACGATAATAGATTGACAAGGTATGATGGGGCAACTTATGTGGGATATATTGCGACACACCGCATTTCGCTGGCTGTTTATATCCAGCCTGATATCGCTGGTTGGCAGCAAGATTCACCGCATTGCTCTGCTCTTTGTGGCCTATCAGGAAACCCAGAATGCGGTCTGGGTCTCCCTGATTCTGGGCGCACAGTTTTTGGCCAGCGCAGTGCTTGGGCCGCTGCTGGGACCCCTGGCCGACCGGTACAACCGCCGTACCCTGATGGTTCTATCCGATCTGGCCAGGGCCCTCCTGGTCGCCTGTATCCCGCTGTTTGCCATTGCCTCGATGCCCCTCTTGATGGTCATTGCGTTTCTGATGGCCGTTTTTGAGTCGGTACATTACTCGGCCAGCAACAGCGCCATCCCCGATATGGTGCCCGAGTCAGCACTCGATGGGGCCAACGGCCTGATGACTTTTGTCAGCCGCTTCGCCGATGTGGCTTTTGTGGCCCTGGCAGGGGTGCTGGTCGCAAATGTGGGGCCAGCCCCGGCCTTCTGGATAGATGCTACGTCTTACCTGATTGCCGCTGTGTTGCTGGCCCTTCTACCCCCGCTTCCTGGCAAGGCGGGCAAGAGCAACTACTTTGCTGCCGTGGCCGAGGGCCTGCGCCCGCTGTGGCAAAACCCCACCCTCAGCCGAACCATTGGAACATTGGCCCTAGCTGCTGCTTTTGGCTCCGTAGAGGCTGCGCTGGGGGTGGTGTATGCGGTGGGCGCCCTCAAAATT
Source organism: Meiothermus hypogaeus (assembly GCF_003574035.1). Classification (GTDB taxonomy): domain Bacteria; phylum Deinococcota; class Deinococci; order Deinococcales; family Thermaceae; genus Meiothermus; species Meiothermus hypogaeus. The sequence goes on from NZ_QWKY01000084.1 coordinate 4,262, forward strand.
GGGGTACAGGGGTTTGGGGTGCTCGAGGGCCTGATGGCCGGAGGGGCCATCCTGGGCTTGTTTGTGACCATGCCTCTAATCAAACGCCTATCCCGCGAGACAGTGTTCCTGCTGGGGCTGGGAACATGGGGACTCTTTTTAGCCTCCACCGGCCTGTTTCCTTTCCCAGTCTGGGCCGGGGTTGCCATGGTTGCGCTGGGCATCCTGAACACCATGTTTATCGTACCGGCCCGCTCCATCATCCAGCTGGCCGCACCGCCCGAGCTGCGGGGTCGCATCATGGCGGCTTTTGGAGCCACCATGCAAAGTGCGGTCTTGATCGGCACCTTTCTGGCAGGGGTTCTAGAGCCACGGCTGGGGGTACTGACGGTGCTGTACTTCTCTGGTATCGCGGTATTTTTAGCGGTCTTTACGGTATTTTTATGGGGTGGCATCCCGCGCCTGACCAGTGAAGCCAGACCGGGGTGATGGTATGGGGCGCTGCTTGATGCCATAATGGTGGATGTTGTTGTGGAGGCATAGATGAACATCCAGAAAATCATGAAAGAGGCCCAGAAGGCCCAGAAGAAAGCCGCCGAGGTACAAGAAAAGCTGGGTGGCATGATGGTGGTGGGCAGCGCTGGCGGGGGCCTGGTCGAGGTCACAGCCAACGGTCACGGGCAAATTATGGGGGTTAAACTCAAACCCGAAGCCGTGGACAAGGACGACCTCGAGGCCCTCGAAGACCTGCTCCTGGTCGCTATCCAGGATGCCCAAAAAAAGGCCCACGATCTTTCGGAAAAAGAGATGAGCCGGGAACTCGGGGGCATCGGCAACATGTTGGGGGGGATGTTCTAAGCTGGCTGGTAGCTTATAGCCAGTAGCAAATGGCTAAAGGCTATCGGCTATCGGCCTTGTTATGCGCTACCCTGAGCGACTCCTCAAACTCGTGCGGGCCCTGGCTGGCCTGCCGGGGGTGGGCCCCAAAAGCGCCCAGAAGCTGGGGCTGTTTTTAGTGCAAAACCCCGATATGTCGGCGGATTTGCTCGGCAGCCTGGAAGCGGCTCAGGCTCTACACCCCTGCCCGGTGTGCGGCAATCTGGCCGAAGACGCACTGTGCCCCATCTGTGCCGACCCCGAGCGTGACAAGACGGTGATCTGTGTGGTTGAGACCATCTCCGACCTCATGGCCATCGAGCGTAGCGGTGAGTACAACGGTCTCTACCACGTGCTAGGCGGCGCCCTGAACCCCCTGGAGGGAATTGGGCCCGAGCAGCTTTATCTGGAAAAGCTCTTCACCCGTCTAGAAGGCGTGGAGGAAGTTATCCTGGCCACCGGCATGACCGTCGAGGGCGAGGCCACCGCCGGTTATCTGGCCGAGCGTCTGAGCCAGCAACACGTCCGCTCGACCCGACTGGCCTATGGCTTGCCGGTAGGTGGGAGTCTCGAGTACGCCGACGAAGTGACTCTGGCCCGGGCACTGGAGAATCGCCGCGGCTATCAGTAGCCCGTCTAACGGCAATCCCCCACGTGGGCACCCCAGAGATAAACCAAGGCCAGGTCGGAGGACAATACTGTGTTGACCAGGTGCTGAACTGTCTGCTTGCGGCCGGTAAAGAAGCTGCTGGTGCTCGGAAGGCTTCTCATTCAAGCACCCTCGCCACATAACGCTTTTTGGTGCAAATGGGCAGAACCCTGGCGGGGGCTATGCTAGGCTGAAACCCGTATGTGTTGGGACGATTGTGGGGGCAGCACATGAAAATGCTCGAGACCCTCGTACCACTGGGAGTCCGCCAGGCCATCCTGACCAGTCAGGACGGGCTGGTGATCGAGAGCGCAGGCAAGGAAACTCCGGAGCCCGAGCTGTTGGCTGCCGAGCTGGCTACCCTCGCCAGGGCCAGCCGCACTCTGGCCAGAAGCCTGGGAGGAGACTTACGGCGCTTCACCATCGCTACCGAACACCGGGAGGTGCTGGTGGTGGTATTTGGTGGCTATTTTCTGGGAGCTGTGGTCGAGAAAGGCGCGGATCGTAAGAGCATCGGCAACGAGCTATCACGTCTAGCCCTGCGCCTGGCGCAAACGATCTAGGAGTCAATCTATGGTTCAAGAAGTGCTTGGCGAGTTGCAGGTCACCAAAGGCGTGTTGGCCTCGGCGCTGGTAGCCGAGGATGGCTTTGTGGTCGAGAGTCTCCGCGCCGACCAGGCCCCGGATGTGGATTTTCTGGGGGGTGCAGCTTCTACGGCCCTGGCCTCTGCGCGGGCTCTGTCCCAAGAACTTGGTCGCGGCGAGGTCGAAGAGGTCATGGTAGAGTACCCCGAGGGGCCAGTGCTGCTGGTTCCGCTCGAGGCTGGGTACTTGTTGGTTGTGCTGATGGATTCCATGCAAAGCCTGGGCCGGGTGCGCTTCCAGCTCAAAAAGAGTGTCCCACGCCTCCAGGAGGCTTTATCGTGAGTGAGGTTTCACAAGTACCTGAGCTACGTGTAGATATTGACCGCGAAACCGCCCTTGGCAAGTATGCCAATTTCGCCATCTTCTCGCACCAAAAGAACGAGTTCTACCTCGACTTTGCCCTGATGCAACCCGGCGGACAGCCCAATCAGGTCGTGGCGGTGGTCACCAGCCGGGTAATTACCAGCCCACAACATGCCAAGGCCCTGCTACGAAGCCTGGCGGAGAACATTCAGCGTTACGAGGAAACCTTTGGGGTCATCCCCGAAGCCATGGACACAACCAAAGCCTGAGCCCTCAGGACTCACAAAGGAGGCGGGAAGATCCCGCCTCCTTTGCTGGTCAACGCAGCCCCAGGCACGGCCATTGCGCCTGGCGGGGTAGTTGAGTGTCGGTTTGAAACCTGGCGTGAATTTGACGACTTTCCTGTTCCCCCAGGTCAAGAGCGCCCCTTACGGAGGGTCTTGATTCGGATAATCCAGTATCGTTGAAGCGCTTGGCACAAAGAAAACTCGAGCGCACCTATGTCCTGCCCCGCCCTACCGAGGCCACGACTGGAGCACTCGAGCGCGCCCGCTGGGTAATAAACACCCCCAACAGAATCACCACCCCTGCCAACACGTCTACCCAGGTCAGTGTCTCGCCCAGCAGCAGCACCCCTGCCGCAACCCCCACCAAAGGCGTCAGGTACTGAAAAGGCGCGACCCGCACCGGCCCTAAAAGCTGCACGGCCCGCACCCAGGATAAAAACGCCAACACCAGCGCGAACACCGCCGAGGCCGTAATCCCCACCAGCACCAGCGGCGAAAGAAGGTTGCTCCCTAAGCGGGCAGCCTCGGGGGCGTGCCACAGCCAGTAGGGCAGCATGCCCACCACGAAGCCGACCCCGGTCCAGGTTAGAAGGCGGTAACGCTCACCAAACACCCTCGAGGCCACCGTGTAAACTGCCCAGATCAGGGCCGCCCCTAGGCTATAGAGCACGCCCAGCAGCTCGAGCCGTCCCTCTCCACCCCAACTCAACACCACCACCCCCAAAAGCGACAGGGCGAATCCGGCATACCCCAGAAGCGAAAGCCGCTCGCGCAACCACCATGCCCCGATCAGGGCCACCCAGACCGGGCCAGTGGTGCTCACGATGGTGTTATAGGAGGCCGAGAGGCGCGGTACCGCCTCCAAAAACAAGCTCTGGTACGCCACATTCCCCAGCATCCCGATACCGCCCACAATCAGCCAGTCGCGCCAGGTCAGCCGCTCCTGGAAGCGCCACAATAGCAGGAAAATCAGCCCCGCGATGAGGGTACGCAGGCTATTCATGGCATGGGGTGGCAACTGCACCACCAGCACCTTCATCAACGTGAAATTGAGACCCCAGGCCACCACAGAGTAAACGGGGAACAGGTAGGAGCTCATACCATATACCAACTTTAGGCGCGCAACCAGCTTTCAACGATACACAACGTGGGATTGGGTGGTAGGTGGTGGATTTCCAACACCTGTACCCTGTCCCCCATCCCCTGCTCCCTACCTTACCGCTCCGACAGTGTGCAAAGCGCTTGAGCTGAGTTGGTATTAGAGGTAAGGGGGATGCAGGGCTTCAAAGGGTTATTGCAGGCAAACGCTCGCCCTTGACCCTACTTGTTACAAATACGCTTTGAACCACTCCAGATAAGCATTCAGACGAGCAATGCGGCGGTCAGGGCGACCCGCCCGACTCAGTTCGTGACCCTCCTCGGGCACTCGGAAAAACCGTGTGGGCACCCCTTTTTGCAGCAAAACCGTGTACCAGGTCTCGCCCTGGTCTATAGGGCAACGGTGGTCTTGTTCGGAGTGCACCACCAGGGTGGGGGTTTGTACCTGATGGGCCAGCGAGAGCGGGCTTTTTTGCCACAGCACCTCGGGGCGTTCCCAGGGCCTGGCCCCCAGTTGCAGATAGGTAAAGCGCGGCCCGATATCGGATGCACCATAAAAGCTCAGCCAGTTGCAGATGCTCCGGTCGGTCACGGCGGCTTTGAATCGGGCTGGGTGCCGGGCGGTAAGCCAGTTGGTCATGTAGCCCCCGTAGGAACCCCCCGCCACCGCCACCCGGCGGGCATCCAGGGGAAACTGCGCCAGCACATGATCCAAAAAGCCCAACAGGTCTTGCTCGTCAATATCGCCCCAGCGCTGGCCCAGCTCCACATAGTCCTGTCCGTAGCCCGTCGAACCCCTGGGGTTGCAGTAAGCCACGGCAAAGCCGGCCGCCCGGAAGAGCTGCAACTGCAGCATCAGGGCATTGCCAAAAGCGGTGTGGGGGCCGCCATGAATGTAGAGAACAACGGGATGGGGGCCCTTGCCTTCCGGCAGCAACACCCAGCCCTGCACGGAATGACCCTCGGGTGCCTTGTAGCGCGCCTCTTGCGGGGTGGGCAGTTCAGGCAACACACCGGCATTGGGGTCGAAGAGTACCTCTCCCCGGCGGGTCAGGCGAGCGCCGTGGGTGAAATTTTCCGAGAGGGTGTAGAGGTCGTTGCCACAAAAGGCAAAGCCCAGGATGTTGAACTCCTCCGGGCTGAAGAACCGCACCTCTCCCCCCAGGGTCACCGCCAGCAGGCGGGCCGAACCCTGGTGGGTGACCACCACGTAGACCCGACCATCGGGCCCCACCCTGGGGGTTTGTACGCCGGCGCCGATACGCATATCTGAGTTCACCGAGTTAAGGAAAGAACCCTGGGCCAGCAGGCGAATATTTCCGTCCAGCCCCCGGTAATAGAGTCTGGACTCCGTACCACCCCCCCGTTCCCAGGCATGGGCCAGGTAGACCAGCCCGCCGTCCGGGGTGGGCTCGAGGCCGCCGATGGGCCCCACCCCTCCAAACAGCTCATCTATATGCCCGTCCAACCCTACGTGATAAGCCCGCTGAATCCAGCCCCAGCGTTCCTGCGGTGATCCCGAAGCGGTGAAGTATAACCCGTTGCCCACCGCGTTCCAAACCACCTCTTCAACGTCCTGAGCGAGTTTGACCAGAGGCCTGGCGGTTGCGTTTTCCCACAGCCAGAGTTCCCTGGGCTGCCCGGGCAACAAACCCCTAGCATCGAATTTGACCGGCCAGGTTTCGTATATGCGGGGTTCGTCGGGTTTGGGGGGCTCGTAGTCGCCTCGGGTTAGCAGGGCGATCCGGCTGCCATCGGGGCTCACCTTGTAACCCTCTATGCCAGCTTTGAACTGTGTGATCTGCTCGGCCTCGCCACCCGAAAGGGGCAAACGAAAAAGTTGGGGTACCTTGTCTACCTTGCGGGTAAAATAAATGTAGCGCCCCCGCCAGAAGGGCGATTTAGCCTCGCCCTGTGTTAGCAAATGCATCTCCCCATCCCACATGGCCAGGCGGGAGCGGTAGCGAGGGGGCTCTTTTTCGGGTCGCTCGATATCGGTGTAAACAAAAAGGGGTTTGCCACCAGGGCCTTCGGTCAGGTCGGACAAGAAGCGGAGTTGATACAGCAGGTCGGTTGTCACCCCCCTACTTTACCTGACCGGCGGGTCAGGCACAGGTAATGCAGCCAAGGATTGCCCCGCCGTCCCTGGCCCTATCTTGCGCCTTCAAAATGCAGCATCCACTCCTTAAGGCCCTCACGACCAGCAAAACCGCCCAGGCTGCCATCAGCATGTATCACCCGCTGGGCCGGAACCACCAGGAAGAAAGGGCAAGCCCGCATACCCGCTCCTACCGCCCTCGGGGTCAGGCCGCACAAGCGTCCCATCTGGGCATAACTGCGGGTTTCACCTAGGGGAATACGCCGAACTTCTTTGTACAGGGCCACCCGGCGGGGCTCGAAACCGGCATAGTCCAGGGGTATTCCCAAAAAAGTTTCCCCCTTACCGGCAAAATAGCCTTCTACCCGCCGGGCCAGGCTACGCAGAAGCCGGTTGGGGTGCTCCGGGTAGCCTTCGCCCAGCACCAGCAACTCCACCGATAGCAGGGCCTGATGGCTGGCCCTGGCAAAAAGGGGGCCAATGGGCGTGGGAATCAGCAGGCTGTACATCTCAAGTCTTAGCGGCTTTTTCGCGCTTGCTGGTCTCGCGGGTTACGGCCCCTTCCAGCATGAGGTCGAGAAACTTGGTCATCTCTTCCTTGAGCTGCCGCCCCGGGGTATAGGCCGCCCAGCGCAATGCCGAGAGCAGGTACACATCAGCAATCGAGCGGGAGATGCGCTCGAGCGACATATCTTCCCGCAGCTTGCCGCGCAGCTTGAGCGGGCGCAGGATATCGGCAATCAGATCGCCCAGAGGCAGGGCTTCGAAGGCAGCTTTGGCTCGCTCAGGATCGGGGTTCAGGAGCTCGTAGGCCAGCGGCGAGAGCAGTACCCGTTCCCGCTCGCTCACCTCGGCCAGCCGATCCCACAACCGGCGCAAGACCTCGAGGGGAGGCTCTCCCTGGCCCAGTTCGGCCAGGGCCTGTTCGCGCAACTCGCTCAGCAGTTGCGCGCCGAAATCGAGTAGCACAGCTTCTTTGTAGGCATAGTAGTTGAAGAAAGTACCGCGCGATACGTGCGAGGCTTTAGCAATATCGGTGGCGGTGGTCTGGTGAAACCCCTTCTCCCGGAACAGGTTGATAGCGGTGCGAAAAATGCGATCACGGCGACGCAGCTTTTGCCTTTCCCGCAGACTGAGCATGAAGAGATTGTACCCAGGTCCAATAAATTGCGCTAGTCACCTTTGAGTTGCGCTTTGAGTGGCGCGAAACCAGATGCGCAGCAATCCGATACCGTGTTCGGCACGCAGCGCAGGACTTGAGGATCGTTTCAAGGATTCACCAACTACCCGCCGCGAGCCGTTGCTCTTTTCGGGGTCAAACTAGAGCCCGCACAAACAAATTTTGTGCTGCGTTGTACAGTAGACATCTGCTATGCGTCGCCGTTCAATTTTCAGTCTGCTGCCCAGCGTGTGGCGCTTGCTCCGGCCCAGGGGGCGGGGCCGAACCCGCCGCAGCGGCGACCGAATCTGGCTTTTTCTGCTTTTGCTGGGGGTGGTGGGGTACTTTATCTGGGATACCTACTTCCGTCCGGTTCCCCAGGTCTACCAAGCTCCGGGGGGGCTCGAGCTCTACTTCGCCCCGGCGCAGGGCCGCGAGGCCAAAAGCCGCCTGATTGGCCTGATCAATTCCGCCCAAAACCGCATTGAGGTGGCCGCACTCGAGCTCGAAGACCGCGAGATCGGCCAGGCCCTGGCTCGGGCTGCCGCCAGGGGGGTGCGGGTGCGGATGTTCAACGATTCCGACTACCGCGCTGAAACCCGCGAAAGTCTGGGCGTAAAAAGCAGCAGCCAGGCCCGCTGCGAGACTTTGCAGCGGGTACAGGTCTGCTACGACAGCCGCAACAACGCGCTGATGCACCACAAGTTTGTGCTGATTGACGACCTGGGGGTCTGGACCGGCAGCACCAACCTAACCTGGAACGCCTTCGAGCGCAACAACGAAAACAGCCTGTGGCTTCCGGTGCGGGGTCTGGTAGACGTATACCGGGCCGAGTTCGATACCATTTTCGCTGGCCAGGAAAGCGGTCTGGGCCACTCCGAGCGATTTCAGATCGGCGCCACCGAGGGCACCGTCTACTTTAGCCCGGCAGGAGGCCGCGAGGGCCGGGGTGCTATTCTCGATTTGCTAAAGCGGGCCAATCGAGATATCTGGATTGCCGCTTTTGTCCTGACCGACACCCGCATGGTCGAGACTCTCGTGCAAGCCCACCGGAGGGGGGTTCGGGTTCGGGTGGTGATAGAGGCAAGGAACCTGGAAAACTCACGGGATGAAACCTTGAAGCAAGCCGGTATTGATGTCCGCAAGGACGGCAACCCCTACACCATGCACCACAAAGTGATGGTGGTAGATGGCGAGTGGGTGGTCACGGGCAGCTATAACTTCACCAGCTCTGGTTTTAGTCGGAACAACGAAAACCTGCTCATTTTGCGCGACAGCAACCTGGCCCAGCGCTACCAGCGTGAAGTGGAGGCCACCTGGCGTGCTGGAAGCCGTTTGTAGACATGTTTAGCTCTACATAACCCACGAAAAGCGCTCAACCAAACACCCCAGTGCCCCTGGCTAAGCCCCTCTCCCCTTC
>NZ_QWKY01000085.1 GCF_003574035.1 Meiothermus hypogaeus
CCGCCCCTTGGAAGTTATCCGCGTAGCGGAGGGCGATACCGCCCCTTGGAAGTTATCCGCGTAGCGGAGGGCGATACCGCCCCTTGGAAGTTATCCGCGTAGCGGAGGGCGATACCGCCCCTTGGAAAGGGAGACGCTTTCTTCGCCGACCGACAGTGAAGGGCCATCGGCCCCCGGCTAGCGCCGGTACTCAAGGGAGGGGTGTGCTCTAGGATTCAAAAAGACAGCCTCTGTGTTTTTGGTTTTGTGAACTGTCTTTTTGAATCCGGTATCACCACCCCTGGGCTGGCTCATGCAATAGCGCATGCCCCGGCAATTCGGCAGCAAGGGTGCCGGGAAAGGGCTATCTATTTATCGCCTGGATTCGTAGCAAAAAAAGGTGCGTTTTTCTGGTCACGCGCTGCAGCCGCCCTCGGCGCAAGACTGCTCTTGCTGTTTGGGGGGACAGGGCACGTCGCCGTAACTACAAAACACGCAACAGTCACCCGGCTTGGGCCGCATCCAGAAGCCGCAGTAGGAACACACGTAAAAATGCTGGCAGGCCTCGGTGGGCATAGTCAGGGTCTCCTGCCGGTGGCAGGAGGGGCAGGTGAGGGTGGAGGTGGGGATCATCGGGCGCGCTCGAGCCGGCGCAAGCGGTGGGAGGTGCGGAGGGTCTCGAGGTCGTGCAAAAGCCCCTCGAGGCCTGCGGGCTGCAGCCGGTAGTACGACCAGCGCCCAGCCCTTACCACTTCAATCAGGCCAGCCTCTCGCAGCACCTTAAGGTGGTGGCTTACCGTGGGAGCAGCCAAACCCAAACGTTCTTGCAAGTGACAGAAGCAAGCCCCCAAAGCTGCACCGCAGCGGGGGTCGCGCACGGTGTGCTCGTCGGGTAGCTCGGCCAGCAGGCGCACCAAGCGCAAGCGTGCTGGGTCGGCCAGGGCTTTCAGGCGAGCAATCGCCAGCTCATCGTTCACAAAAGGCAGTGTAGCTTAAAACCAGCCAGGCCTCCAGCGTTAGGGCCTTACCGCAATCTATAGGGGCAGAATCAGGGGCAGAACCCGTTTCATTGCAGCCATGCTGTTTTTCAACAAAAGTATGTCCCTTCGGCCAAAATATAAAACTTCCTTTGGCTTGCGAAAGGCAGAGCTTATATGTAGCCTAACTTGTCGCCCTGACCCAAACTGATGCGCCGCAAAGAAAACCCTCTGCAACAGCATTTTTGGCCAAAACGGTCTGATATTTGCCATCACAGCTCGTGTCGCACATCGATGCAACACGATATTGACATCCATCAGCACTGTTCGATAATAATAAAACCTGTCCAAAAAGTACCAAATGGACACCTCTAAGGAGGAATTAAATATGGTTGTAAGCCGTAGGCGCGTCGTACAGGTTTTGGGTGGGGTCACTATGGCCTCGCTAACCGGTGCGGGTAAGGCCCAGTTCTGGTTCGCCCCCAGTCTGACCTACCCGGCCATCAAGGTTGGTAACGTCAACAACCTCAAAAACAACGAGCCGGTCTATTTCAACTACCCCGATGCCCGCTCCCAGGGCATTCTTGTCAAGCTGGGGCGCCCTGCTATCGGCGGGGTGGGCCGCGAGCGGGATATTGTGGCCTTCTCGGCCGCCTGCACCCACATGGGCTGCGGGGTGCAGTACAAGGGTGGTCGGTTTCTCTGTCCCTGCCATTACTCCATGTTCGACCCGGCCAAAGCCGCAGCGGTTTACCAGGGCCTGGCCAGTACCGGACTGCCGCAAATTCAGCTCGGAATCGCACAAAACGGAGATATTTTTGCCAGGGCGGTCAACGGCCTGATCTGGGGCCGGGCCCGCAACATCTGAGGGAGGGAACATGTCCAATATCGGTCGTCGAGATGCACTGCCCATTCCCCCCACCAATGCAGAAGTAAAAAACACGGTATGCCAGTACTGCACGGTGGGCTGCGGCTACAAGGTATACACCTGGCCGGTCGGCTCCCAGGGGGGCCTGGCCGCCAACCAGAACGCCTTTGGGGTGGACCTGCGCAACCCGCAGAACCCCCTGGGTGGCCTGGTCTATACGGAGACCATGCACTCCATCGTGACCCGCAAGGATGGGCGTCAGTACCACGTTGTGATCGTGCCGGCCAACGACTCGCCCATTAACTTTAAGCGCGACCATTCCTCGCGCGGGGCTACCAACGCGGTAGCTACCTGGAGCGACGCCCGTGCTACCAAAGAGCGGCTCAAGTACCCCCTGCTGCGCATGGGCGACCAGTTCCAGGTCATCACCTGGGACGAGGCCCTCGCCATTCTGGCCGGGGTTGCCAAGGGCATCCGTGACAAGGACGGCAACGACGACAACATTGTCGTAAAAGCCTTCGATCACGGCGGCTCGGGAGCCGGTTTCGAAAACAACTGGGGTGTGGGTAGTTTGTTCTTCAAGGGCTTCAGCGTCAAGCATATCGGCATCCACAACCGCCCGGCCTACAACTCCGAGGTCTGGGGTAGCCGCGAGCGGGGCGTGCACGAGCTCAACTACGACGCCATCGACGCCCGCCTGGCCGATACCATCGTGCTCTGGGGCGCCAACCCCTACGAGACGGCCAGCGTCTTCTACACCGAGCACATGCAGCCCAACATTCAGGGGGCTACCCTGGAGGAAAAGCAGCGCAACCTGAGCCGCGGCGAGCCGGTCGAGGCCGGCTACATGATTGTGGTTGACCCCCGCCGCACCAGCAGCCTGACCATTGCCGAAAATATCGCCAAAGACCGCACCTTGCACCTCAGGCCCAACCTGGGCACCGACTACATCCTGGCCAACGCCATCGCGCGGGTGATGTGGGAGCGCAAGTACTACGATCAGCGCTTCCTGGAAACCCGCACCGACATGGCCAAGTTTGAGGAGTACAAGGAAAAAAGCCTCAAAGTCGGTACCCCCTATGCCCAGTTCATGGCCGAGGTGGAGCGCATCACCGGGGTACGCCGCGCCGACATCGAGAAAGCAGCCGACTGGATTGCCAAACCCAAGGCCGGTGGTTTTGCCCGTCGTACCCTGACCATCTACGAAAAGGGCATCATCTGGAACATGAAGAACTACGACCAGGTTGCGGCCATTGTGCAGATGGCGGTACTGGGGAACAACGTGGGGCGGGCCGGTACCGGCTGCGGTCGCCTGGGCGGGCACCAGGAGGGCTATGTGCGTCCCCCCTCCCCCACCCCAGGCTCGATCTACAACGGCGGGCCGCCTGTTAACGTAGACAAATACCTGACCGACGGCAAGGGCAAGCTCTACTGGGTCATTGGCACCAATCCCTACCTCTCCACGCCCAACAACCAGCTCTTCCGCAAGCGCATCCGCGAACGCACCAAGGCCCTCTCGGACTTCCTGGGGCAGTCGGGTGAGCCGGGTACCACGCAGGAGTGGGTTGCCAAAATCCTGGAAGGTCTGGATGCTACGAACGGCCTGTTCATGGTGGTGCAGGATTTGTATCTGATTCATACTGCCCAGGACGCACATCTGGTACTCCCCGCGAGCGCCTGGGGCGAAGCCAATCAGACCTCGATAAACTGCAACAGCCGTTTGTTGCGCTTGTACGAAAAGTTCATGGACCCACCAGGCCAGGCCAAGCAAGACTGGGAAATCTGCAAGCTAATGGGCCTCAAGATGGCCGAGTTGTACCGCGCCGAAGGCAAGGAAGAAGAGGCCAAGCGTTTCGAGTTTGGCAAGAACTGGCGCACCGACGAGGATGTCTTCCTGGACGGGGGCAACTCCTACCCCAACAACGCCATCCCGGCCAGCGAGGAAGCCACCCTTCCTGCCGAGTGCTACAAAGGGGTTACGTACGCCTTCTTGCGCCAGGTTGGGCAGCAGGGCATCCGTACCCCGGTGCGCGTAGAAAATGGCAAACCGGTGGGCACCCTGCGGCGCTACAGCGTGAAGTTTGGCACCAAAGACGGCAAGTTTAGCTGGTACGGAACGGACGACTGGGAAGGCTACCCCGAGGAAGTCGCCAAGTATCTCGAAGGCGAAAAGGCCCAGAAGTACCCCTTCTGGATGACCACCGGGCGGGCCCAGGCCATCTGGCAGACCATGTACAACGACCGCTTCCTGCCAGAAAAAATGAACACCCTGCCCATGCCCTACATCGAGATCCACCCTCAGGACGCCCAGCGCCTTGGCTTGCGTGGCGGGGATCTGGCCCAGGTCTGGAACGAAGAGGGCAACGGTACGTTCCTGGTCTACGTTACCGATTCGGTACGGCCGGGTATGATTTTTGCCTTGCAGTACCACCACCTCGGCACTTCCAACAGCATGACCCCGGGATACACCGATCCCAAGACCACCATCCCCTGGTATAAAGGCACCCGCGTGGCCATCCGCAAGGTACGCGGTGCCCTGCCCGACCTGCAGAACAGCACCAGCTTCCTGCAGCAAAACAAGTTTGATTAAGCCCCCTGCCTTTTGCCCGCCTCCAAAATCTGGGGGCGGGTATACTTGCGCCAGATGAAAAGCCTCGAGCAACGTGTCCGCGACTTCTTAAACCGACCCCTCCCCGACGAGGTGGCCCTCCACTACGAACCCGACTCCCTCACCGAAGTATTTCTCAACACCTTTGTCCAGGGTCAGCCGCTGGATGCAGCTCTGGTACAGATGGGCAAAATTTGTCTGAGTCAAATGGATCAGACCATCGCGCAGGTAAGCACCGAGCCCGCGCGGGAATACTTCATCGAGTGTCGGAAACTGCTAACCGAGGTGTTGCAAACATTGATGTGAAGTTTGATTCCAGAGGTTGTACAGCGGCTTCTCGATAAAACCACCCCCCAGCAGCCTGTCCCCCTGGTACAGCACCACCGACTGGCCGGGGGTAACGGCAAACTGGGGCTCCAGAAGCCGAATCGTCATCCGACCCGGGCTCATCTCCTGCACAGAAGCCGCTACCGCCCTGGTGCGGTAGCGTACCTGTACCTCAAGCTGCGCAGGCAGGTCGGCGGGCTCTACCAGCAGGTTGACCTCGCGGGCCTCGAGCCCCCCCCACAAGCAAGCCTCCCTGGGCCCCACAATCACTTCGTTGGTGGCAGTATTAACCTGCACCACATAGCGCTCGAGGTGGCTCTTCCACAGGCCCAGGCCCTTTTTCTGGCCCACTGTGTAAAACTGCGCCCCGCTGTGCTCCCCAATCTGCTGGCCCGTTTCCAGGTCGATGAGGGGCCCGGGACGAGCAACTATGTGACCGGCCAGAAAGTCCTTCAGGTCGCCCTGTACAAAGCAAATATTCTGGCTCTCGGGCTTTTTGGCAGTGGGCAGGCCAAACTCCTCGGCCAGGGCCCGCACCTGGGGCTTTTCCAGGTGCCCCACGGGGAAGAGCATGTGGGGAATGGCCTCTTTGGGCGTGCCCCACAGGAAGTAGGTCTGGTCTTTCTTGGGGTCGCCCCGGTACAGCCCGCCGTCCCGGTTAATCACGTAGTGGCCGGTGGCCACGTAGTCGCAGCCCAGCATGCGGGCCTTTTTTAGAAGCGAGTCGAACTTGACCCGGGTGTTGCAGTTTACACAGGGGTTGGGGGTCTGGCCCGCCTGGTAGCCGGCAATAAAAGGGTCAATGATTTTGGCCTGAAACTCTTCGCGGTAATCGAGCAGGTAAAAGGGAATACCGATGATGTCTGCGACCCGCCGGGCCTCGTAGGCAGCGTCGGGCGAGCAGCAGGTCTCGAAGCAGTCGTCTTGCTTGTTGTCGGGCCAGAAGCGCATCATGGCCCCGATCACTTCGTAGCCCTGGGCTTTGAGCAATGCCGCACTCACGGAGGAATCGACCCCCCCGCTCATGGCCGCCAGTACACGCTTGCTCATAACGATCCGTAGAGCCCCCAGGCTCCCAGAGATTAAGTGTACCTGATGCTTTTAGGAGTTGGTGCACACTTTTTGCTACTAGAATATTTCCAGGTGAAGCATGAAAAGTCTTGTATATCTGATGATTTTGCTCGGTACGGCCCTGGCCCAGGGAGCTTCCCTCGAGAACACCCGCTGGACGCTGGCCGCCTATGCCCAGGGCGGGCGCTTTGTGCAGGTAGGGCCGGAGGTAGGGGCTACGCTCGAGTTTACCCAAAACCGCGTCGGCGGCCAGACCGGCTGCAACAGCTTTGGGGGCAGCTATACCCTGGAGGGCGACAACCTGCGCTTTGGCCCCCTGATGCAAACCATGATGGCCTGCCCCGATGAAGCCATTAACCGTTTGGAACGTGCCTACTTGCAGGCCCTGGGGCAGGTTCAGGTCTATAGCCTGGAAGGCAGTGTTCTACGCATGAAAAACCAGGCCGGCCAGACCCTCTTGATCCTGTCCCAGGCCCGGCCCCAGGCGATTCTCGGTGAGTGGACCGTAACCGCAGTCCTCAGCGGCAACGCCATTGCCTCTGTGGCCGAGGGCAGCAAACCCACCGTTGGCTTTGGCCAGGCCCGCATGGCTGGAAACACCGGCTGCAACCAGTTCTCGGCCCGCTACAGCCTGCAAAACTTTTCTCTGCAGGTTGGCCCTGTCGCCAGCACCAAACGGGCCTGCCCCAGCGAGGCCCTGGCCCGCCAGGAAACTGCCGTGCTGCAGGCCCTGGAAAAAGTGGAGGGCTTCCGCATTGTGGGCCGACGGCTTACCCTCTACGATGCGGAAGGAAAAATCCTGATAAACCTGTCCCGCTGATGGGCTCACTCCCCGCTGGCAGTTTGCAGGTCAGGCATCACCGCCTTCGCTCTGGACATAGTAAGGAAACAAATCCTCCACCGGCATCCGCCACCCCGGCAGGGCAGGCTCGGCCTCGGCCACATCCCCCCGGCGGTAAATGGTCGGGTGGCCGGGGTCGCTGGCCCGGTAGACCCGCACCACCTCGACCCCCAGCATGTCCACATCCCAGACCACCAGGGTACCCGCCGCAAAATAGTCGGCGCGTTTTCGAGCCATCTGTTGCTCGGCTTTTTTGCCGTAATCGCCATCACTCCGAACTTCCACGGCAAATACCGGAGCCCCCTCCAGGAACTTCATCCCCGAGTGAGGGCCCACATAATAGGCCGCATCGGGGCTAAAGCTCTTGCGTCCGGGCAAATCTACCGCAAAACCCACATTGTCACCCACCGCATAGCCATTGCGGACTTTGCGGGCGTAAGCCCGAAGACTGGTCACAATCTCCATCGCAGCGAATCCGGGTAGAAATCCAGTTGGCGGCATACGCACAATCTCCCCACCGACCAGCTCGGCCTTGCCGGGTTCTTTCATCAGGTCGTCCAGGGTGGCCTCCTTGACCTTGGGCATGCCCTCAGTTTAGCGCAGTTATTGACGGCCTGTGCTCCTCCACCGTAGCATAAGGGTTGGGAGCAGTCCCGCACCTTTAATCCCGATCCCGTGAGGTCGGAAAGGAGAGAAAATGAAGCATACCCCAACCCCCAAAACTAAAGTTGCGCGCCCGTTATGGGCGCATTTTTTATGGTGCCCCAAACGCGGTAGGCTGGGCGTGGAGGAACAACCATGACCTTCAAGTCCAAACTCCTGAATGAAGACGAAGTCCGCCGGGCCCTGACCCGCATCGCCCACGAGGTCATCGAGAAGAACAAGGGCACCGACAACCTCTGCTTTGTGGGCATTCATACCCGCGGCATAAGCCTGGCCCAAAGGCTGGTAAACCTGGTGGAGAGGTTTGAGGGCAAGCGGGTTCCGATGGGTATCCTAGACATTACGCTCTACCGCGACGACCTGACCGAAATCGGGCTGCAACCTAAGGTACGCGAAACCCGCATCCCCTTCGATC
The DNA here is from genome assembly GCF_003574035.1 of Meiothermus hypogaeus. Taxonomy (GTDB): domain Bacteria; phylum Deinococcota; class Deinococci; order Deinococcales; family Thermaceae; genus Meiothermus; species Meiothermus hypogaeus. The sequence goes on from NZ_QWKY01000085.1 coordinate 7,750, forward strand.
TGAACGGCAAGGCCGTGGTGCTGGTAGACGACGTGCTCTACACCGGCCGCACCGCGCGAGCTGCCCTCGACGCCCTGATTGACCAGGGCCGCCCCAACCGCATCTACCTGGCGGTGCTGGTAGACCGAGGGCACCGCGAGTTACCTATCCGGGCCGATTTCGTAGGTAAGAACCTGCCCACCTCCAAAAGCGAAGTGGTCAAGGTAAAAACCCAGGAAGACGACGGCGAGGATGCTGTGGAGCTATGGGAGATGGAAGAATCATGAACGAGACCGCCACCCCGAGCTTCCCAAAACACCTGCTCGACTTCCAGGACTGGAGACGCACTCAGGTAGAAAGCCTGTTGGAAACCGCCCAGATGATGCAGGAGGTACTGGCCCGTCCGGTCAAGAAGGTGCCGGCCCTTACTGGTTTTACGGTGGCCACGGTCTTCTTCGAACCTTCTACCCGCACCCGAATCTCCTTTGAACTGGCCGCCAGGCGTATGTCGGCCGATGTGGTGAGTTTTTCGGGCGCCGTGAGCTCCACTACCAAGGGTGAGACCTACCGGGACACCCTGCGGACGCTCGAGCAGATGGGCATTGACGCTTACATCCTTCGCACCGACGCCGCCGGAGTGCCCCACCAGGCGCACCGCTGGCTGCACAAACCGGTCATCAACGCCGGGGATGGCTGGCGGGCCCACCCCACCCAGGCCCTGCTAGACGCTTTTACCCTGCGGGAAAAGCTAGGCGACCTCGAGGGCAAAAAAATCGCCATTGTGGGCGATATTCTGCACTCCCGCGTAGCTCGCTCCAACGCCGAACTGCTGCCCATGCTGGGGGCCAAGGTGGTGGCCTGTGGCCCGGCCACCTTGCTCCCCGGCAGCTTGCCCGGAACCACCCTCACCACCAACCTGAAGGAGGCCCTGGCCGAGGCTGATGCGGTAATGGCCCTGCGGCTGCAGAAAGAGCGCATGGACAAGGGGCTGCTGCCCTCGCTGCCGGAGTACATTGCCGGCTATCAGATTACCGAGGAACGCTTGCGCTGGGCAAGGCCGCAGGCTCCCCTCCTCCACCCCGGCCCCATGAACCGCGATGTGGAGCTCGAGGGCACCCTGGCCGACTCACCCCGTAGCCTGGTGGAACGGCAGGTAGCCAACGGCCAGGCCGTGCGAATGGCTGTGCTGTACCACGTGCTGGTAGGTAAGAAAAGCTGACAGCGCAGAGCACCCTTTGCGATTAACCATTTGCTATCGACCATCAGCACGACCCAAAGGAGCCACATGAAGGGTGAAATCCTAATCAAAAACGCAAAACTGGCGGACGGGCGCGGCGAGCACGGCAGTGCCGATGTCCTGATTGGGGAAGGGCGCATTCTGTCGCTAACGGGCGGTGATGCCTCAACGGTACTGGACGCAACCGGAAAGGTCTTGTCACCGGGATTTTTCGACCCCCATGCACACCTGCGCGAGCCAGGACAGGAAGTAAAGGAGGACCTGCAAAGCGGCCTCACGGCGGCAGCCAAGGGAGGCTATACCGATGTGGTCTCGATGCCCAACACCTCGCCCGTGGTAGACAGTGCCGAGATTGTGCGCGCCCTCAAGGAAAAAGCTGCCCAGATTGGACGTGCCCGGCTCCACCCCGCTGCCGCCCTAACCCAGGGGCAGGAGGGTAAAATTCTAAGCGAGGCCCGGCTTTTGCGCGAGGCGGGGGCGGTTATGCTCACCGACGACGGGCGCACCAACGAAGACGCTGGGGTGCTGGCCCAAGGCCTCCAGTACGCCGCTTCGTGGGGGCTTCTGGTCTCGGTGCATGCCGAGGATGCAGGCCTGCGACGCGGCGGGGTCATGCACGAAGGGAAGGTTTCGTTCCGGCTGGGGCTACCGGGCAACCCGGCCTATGCCGAGAGCGCCCGTATTGCTCGAGACCTGGAGGTGGTGCGCTACGTGATACAGGGGCCGGGGATGGAGGCCCTGAGGTCGGGAAAAAGCCTGCTGCACATTCAGCACCTGAGCACCCGGCGCGGCCTCGAGCTGATTCGCCAGGGCAAGCAAGACGGCCTGCCCATCAGCACGGAGGTCGGGCCACATCACCTGACGCTAACTGATGAACATCTGGAAAGCCTCAACCCCATCTACAAGGTAGCTCCACCCCTGCGAACCCGGACCGATATAGAGGCCCTGGTGGAAGGGCTCCTGGACGGCAGCATTGACTGCGTCGGCACCGACCACGCCCCCCACACACAGGACGAAAAAGAGCTGGATCTGCTGCGGGCCCCTTTTGGCATTCCCAACCTCGAGGTGGCCTGGCCGCTTCTGTACACCGAGCTGGTGCTCAAGCGCGGGTTTCCGTTGCCCATCTTGATAGAACGCTTTACCGACGGCCCCAGGCGGGTACTGGGGTTTTCCCCCATTCACCTGACCGAGGGGGCCGAGGCCAGCTTGGTGCTGTGGCAGCCCAACAACCAACGCCCGGTGGAGCCTTCCGCCTTTGCCTCTAAAGCCAAATACAGCCCTTGGGAAGGCTGGATGTTGCAGGGCTGGCCGGTGCTTACCCTGGTCGAGGGCCGAAGGGTGTTCGCTTCAGAGCCACTCCTCTAATGTAATTCTCCAGGCAAGGCTTAAACTCGACAAGTATGCGTCCTGTTGTCATCCTACTTGCGATCGGCTTGCTGTTGGGCTGTTCCAACGCCCCACTAAGCGTTTCCCTGCGCGATTTTGATATAGATGTTGCAGCCATCCAATCGAGCAAAATTGCCTTTGTGAAGCAAGGCTTTGAAAAACCTCCGGTAGGACTAACCAGGGCTAGCCTGGAGGGCACCCTGACCTACAAAACGGGCGTTTCCTTTACTTTCTACGCTGCCGATACCGAGCCCTGCACAACCCAAACCAACGGTCTATATCTTTGCGACCAAAACCCCGCCATTGAGGAAATCGGCAAGGCCAACTTCACCTCGAGTCCAACCCAGCCCCTACTGCTTTCTGGGAACAAGCTCACCAACGGGATCAACACCGGCGATCTCTGGATAGGCATCAAGCTGGAAAGCGGCCTTTTTACCGCTGGAACTCTTCAGTTTCGCAACATGGTAGCCAAGATAGCCGTTTTACCTTGAAATCAGTCCAAGTCTTAATAACAAAGTAAAAAAGCGAATATAACTCGGTATACTCTGCAGTGGTATATGGAAAGTATATTGGTCGTGGAAGACGATCCCCAATTGGCGCGTCTAGTCACATCGGCCCTCGAGCGCGAGGGCTTCTCCACCATGCTGGCCATCAACGGCCTGGATGCTGTGCAGATGGCGCCGCAAGCCGACCTGATGGTACTCGACCTGGGCCTACCGGGGTTGGGGGGCCTCGAGGTAATACGCGAGTTGCGCGCGGCCGACTGGAACCTGCCCATCCTGGTAGCCAGCGCCCAGGGTTCGGAAGACTTGCGCGTGCGGGCCTTGGAGCTCGGCGCCGACGATTACCTCACCAAGCCCATGAGCCTGCGGGAGATGGTCGCACGGGTACGGGCCTTGTTGAGACGCGCGCGACCAGAAGAGGAAGTTTGTGTCGGCGATCTGCGCATTGTGCTCAAGCGACGCCAGGCCTACAGGGCCAACCAACTGCTGGATTTATCCCCCACCGAACTCAATTTGCTGCTAACGCTAGCCCAGAACCCCGGCGAGGTCTGGAGCCGGGAGCGCTTGTTGCAGCGGGTCTGGGGCGCCGAGCGCGGCAGCGCGGTAGACGAGCGGGTCGTGGATAGCTATGTGGCCCTGCTGCGGCGCAAGCTGGGCGACGACCCCAAAGCCTCGCGCTATGTCGAAACCGTTTTTGGCCAGGGGTACCGGCTGGTAGATAGGCCCAAAGGATAGATTTATTTCAAAAAAGCGTTACGTTTGTTTTTGCTTTTCCAAAGCAACTTTTGGCCAGTTTTGAAAGGGTTGTGTAAATACCCACTGGCGGTATTGTTCATTTTACCGGGCGCCGGTAGGTTCCTCATCTATACTTTTCCTTAGTGGCGTTACGTCTGTTTTCAACAGCCGGGACGCCCATTGGAGGAATCATGAGGGTGAAGCAATGGTGGACGGTGGCTTTAGGGTTGTTGCTGACTTTTGCTCTGGCCCAGTCCCGGGGCGATATTCGGCTCGACTTGAAGGCCTACAGGGTTTTGAGCGTGCAAGAGCAAGGGCGCACGGTGGAGAGGCTCGAGGCCGCCCTGGACGCTAAGCCCGGCCAGATCATCGAGTACCAACTCACTGCCCAGAACACCACCGACAACCCCCTCCGCCAGGTAGCGCTCGTCGTGCCCATTCCTGCCAGCACCGCCTACCTGGCCATGAGCGCCGAGCCTTTCCGGTTGGGCGAAACCTTAGTTATTCCAGAGTTCAGCTTCGACGGAGGGCGCACCTACGGCAAACCCCCGCTCAAGCGCAAGGTTCGTGTTACAGAAAACGGCAAGGAGGTCGAGAAGGAAGTCGAAGTGAAACCCGAAGAATACACCCATGCCCGCTGGGTACTCCCCGAGCTGGGCGCAAAGCAGTCTGTCTTGCTCAAACTTCGTACCGTTGTGCGGTAATGCGCCGCAGCGTAGCGCACAAGGAGGAATCGAGTCATATAAAAAATTCGGTTGAGCAAAGGAAGGGGCTTCTAAACTGGATTTGTGAATAACCCAGAGAAGCCCAAAGATAGTGTAGCTTGCCAGAACTGCGGAAGTGTGAAAGTCGAATGTGGCGGC
>NZ_QWKY01000086.1 GCF_003574035.1 Meiothermus hypogaeus
CCGCGTAGCGGAGGGCGATACCGCCCCTTGGAAGGGAGACGCTTTCTTCGCCGACCGACAGTGAAGGGCCATCGGCCCCCGGCTAGCGCCGGTACTCAAGGGAGGGGTGTGCTCTAGGATTCAAAAAGACAGCCTCTGGTGTTTTTGGTTTTGTAAACTGTCTTTTTGAATCCGGTATTGGGCGGTTGCCTGCGGGGTGACCCCCATAAAAAACTTTGGGCGCGCCGCCGCGTTTCTGCTCCGGTTTGTGAATTCTTTTTGAAGAAGAACCGTAAATGGGCCTACCATCTGCTGTGGGTTTTGGGGTCAAACTCAAGGTGTAGTTTATTTTCCGAAGCGATGTTCGAGGGGTGAGCCGTGGGGTTTCAGTTACCGCTTTTGCTTTTGGTACTGCTGCTGATACCGCTTTTGGTGTGGTGGTACTTGCGCAGGGTGCAGGGTGGAACGGCGAGTGCCCATGTGCTATACCCCAACCTGGCGCAGTTTGCTGGCATTGCGGAGCCGCGCTGGAAGCGCCACCTGAGCGCAGGGCTGTACGGGCTGGCGCTGGTGCTGGCCATCATGGCGCTGGCCCGCCCCCAGGCCACCATTCCAGCGCCCGACAACCTGGCTACGGTGATGGTTACCATTGACATTAGCCGCTCGATGCGGGCGCAGGACATTGAACCGGATCGCTTCACGGCGGCCAAAAAAGAGGCCCAGAACTTTGTGCGCGCGTTGCCGGATGGGGCCAAGGTGGGGCTGGTGAGCTTTGCGGGCTATGCGACCCTGGAAGTGGAGCCCACTACCGACCACCAGCGCATCCTGGATCAGATAGAGCTGCTTCAGATGGGCCGTGGAACGGCCATTGGCGACGGTCTGCTGGAAAGCCTCAAGGCTTTTCCCAAGGACGAAAACAACAAACTCCTGGGCCCCGCCACGGTGGTATTGCTTTCGGACGGTCGCAATAACCGCGGTATAGACCCCCTGGATGTGACACCCTTTGCCAAAGACATGGGTGTAGTGGTGCACACCATCGGGCTGGGCCGGCGCAGCAACCCGGGCGACCCCGACCAGATGTGGGGCAGCTTCTGGATGCAGTTCGACGAAGAAACCCTGCGTTCAATTGCCGAGTCTACTGGCGGACAGTACTATGCGGCGGAGTCGGCCGAGGCCTTGCGTCAGGCTTATCGCAACCTGAGCCGGGTGGTGGGCTGGAAGCCCCAGCGCACGGAGATCAGTGGTTTGTTTGGACTTGCTGCTGGGCTGGTGCTGGCCTCGAGTTTGCTCATTTCCAACCTGCGCCGTCAGGTAATCTGAAAGCTTTTATTACGCTCAAAAGGGTTTTGTGGAAGAGCCCTCCTGGGTGTATGGCTCTTAAAAGCGGTCACCTGGCTATCTTGGATCTCATACCGGATTCAAAAAGACAGTTTACAAAACCAAAAACACCAGAGGCTGTCTTTTTGAATCCTAGAGCACACCCCTCCCTTGAGTACCGGCGCTAGCCGGGGGCCGATGGCCCTTCACTGCCGGTCGGCGAAGAAAGCGTCTCCCTTCCAAGGGGCGGTATCGCCCTCCGCTACGCGGATAACTTCGGCCCTGTTGATTCGTTACCGTTCGGTAACGAATCAACCGAATCTGGTATCACCCAATTGCGGATGCGGATATGAACCAGAGATTTGGTGCTGTCTGGTTTAGATTGGGGCAGGAGGGAATATGAAAAAACTTACGGTGCTGGGCCTACTGGTAGGGGCAAGCTGGGGTTGGGCCGCGGGCTGCGATAACCCCAGTGCCGACTTTGACTACGTCTACTGCGCTACCCAGCTTTTTGTGCAGGCCGACAAAGAAATCAACGATGTGTACCGCGAGCTGGTAGGCAAGTTGAACGCTGAAGGGCGCTCGGTGCTGCGTACCTCGCAACTGGCCTGGATCAAGAGCCGCAACCAGCAGTGTACCCGGGTAGATGCCACCTCGCGCACCGTTAACCTGGACTGTGCGACCCGAATGACCCAGGAACGCACCAGTTTTCTCAAGGCCCGCATCCGCGAGTGCAACAGCACGGGTTGTGTGATTAGCCGCTTGCGCTGAGGGACAACCCCAACCAGCCAGGGCGGAACTCGAGCTTCTCCACCCGCACGATTGGGCTGGCCTCGAGCCCCAGCACCCCCAGGCGCTGCCGAAGGGATGCTTCTTGCAAGCCTTTTTGCAAAAGCGGCTTTAGGTATAGCTTTAGCTCCATGTTTCCGCCCAACTCCAAAAGCCCTGGTAGGCGCTGTTTGGCCTGAGCTGCAGCAATTTCCAGCACCTTGCCCGGCACCTGGTTGAGCACCGGGGCACCCCGAAACCCCGAAAAGTGCAGGTGCTCAACCCGCAGCCGCCAAATCTGACTTTCGGGTATATAGCCCAGGGCCAGCACCCCAAGTTTCATGGCCGGGCCGCTGGCGAACTTGACCTCTAGCTCGCAGCGGTTTTCGCTCAGTTCAAACGACCGGAGTTTCCCACCCTGCAAGCGGCCCAGGGGAAAGCGCAGCAGTTTGAGGGGCAGGTCTACGCTGGCGAGCTGGTGCTGCAACCAGCCCTGTAACAGGGTCTGTTCAAGCTGTAGTTCCATGCGGGCTTGTAGCAGCGGCATAACCCCATTATCTGCAGCCGAGGGCAAACCCGATAGACTGAGGTCTGTGACCTATCCCGAGGCGGTGGAGTGGTTGTTTGCCCAGAGTCGCGCCGGGGCCCCCAGGGGTTTATCGCGGATTCGAGAACTGTTGCAACGCCTGGGCCATCCAGAAGCCTTGTTTCCCGCTGTTCATGTGATTGGAACCAACGGCAAAGGCAGTGTGGTGGCCTACCTCGAGGCGGCCTTTAAGGCGGCTGACGAGCCCTGTGGCGCCACTACCAGCCCACACCTGATAGACTTCCGCGAGCGTATCCGTACCCATCAGGGCCCGATTCCCGAGGCCGAGGTGGTGCGATTTGTGGAGTGGGCCCGGGGCCAGCATTTCCAGGAACCGGTGGCTTTCTTCGACCTTACCACAGCGCTGGCGTTTCGGCATTTTGCATCGGTTGGTGTTCGCCTGGCAGCCGTGGAGGCCGGGGTGGGGGGGGTGCTGGATGCCACCCATGCGCTGTCCGATGTGCGGGTTACGGTAATTACCAATATCGGTGAGGATCACCTCGAGACCCTGGGGGGCTCGCTGGAGGGGGTGGCCAGGGACAAAGCGGGGGCCATTCGGGCCGGGGTTCCGGTGGTGACCGGGGCCGAGGGGCTTGGGCTGAAGGTGATCCGCAGTATAGCCGCCGAGCGAGCAGCCCCGTTGTATGTGCTCTCGGAGGGCAGCCCTATTTTCGATCTGCCTGTGCAACCTTCTTTACGGGGCCGGTTTCAATGGCAAAATGCCCGCCTTGCGGCGGCGGTGCTGCGCTTGCTGGGTTACGCCGAAACAGTGATATCCACAGGTTTATCCACAGCCGTGCATCCAGGCCGGATGCAGGAGATTAGCTACCGGGGCACGCCGGTGGTGCTCGATGGGGCACACAACCCCCCGGCGGCCCGGGCCCTGGTTGGCGAACTCGAGGGCTTTCACCTGGTGTTTGGCGCTTTCCCCCGCAAGGACTACCACACCATCCTGCAAACCCTGCTGCCCAGGGCCAGAAGTGTGCGCTATACCTACGCCGCCAGAGGTGCCCTGCGGGCGGAGGCGCTTATCCAGGAATACCCGGCTCCCTACTTTGAAAACCCGTTGGAAGCCCTGGAGCACGCAGTTGAAGCGGCTCGAGCCGACGGAAAACCTGTCCTGGTAACGGGCTCTTTGTACCTGGTGGGCGAGATGCTCCGCCTGCTACTGCCTTCGACCAACCCTCCTATTGAAGCAGTTTGATGGACGCTTTTTTGGAAAACAGAAACCTCCCCAGATACGGGGAGGCCTGGGTAGCCAGGGCGCTACCGGACGGTCAGGTTGATGGTTTGCAACGGTGGATCGCTGGGCGGGGCCCCGATGGGGCGGACTTCGTAGGTGATGGGGCCAGGGCCAGGGTCGGAACGATAGCTCCAACCGCAGGTCGCATCGAGGGGCACATCCCGGCTGCCCACGATGCGTTCACCGCGTTTGACCGTGACGGTGTAGCCTTGCCCTGCCCCTTCGCCGCCGAAACGGAAGGGGCGGGCTACGGTCTGCCCATTGCTAAAGGAAAGGGTGAAGTCTTTGGTGCAATCGGCGGCAGTTCTGGCAGCCGCCGCTACCGTGACCTGAATGCTGGTAGTGGCGCTGGCACCGCGCACCTCGTAGGTATGTTCCCCCGCCATTGGGGGCGGCACGGCCAGCGTCCAGGTGCCGTCGGGGTTCACCGTGACCCGGCCCAGGCTGGTGTTGTCTTCGAAGACCTCGAGCTCTTCCCCCGGTGTGCCCACCCCCCGCAACTGGAAAGTGCCAGCGGGCACCTGAGCGCCGCTGGCAGGCTCGCTGATTTGCAGATTACCCGCAGGTGCAGGCACGGTGAAACTCAAATCTGTGCCGGGCCCAAGGCTGGTGCCGCGGGCATTGACCGGCTGTAGTGTCAGGGTGTAGTTGCCGGGTGCACCAAAGTTGAAACCCGGCAAAGCCCAGCGCCCGTCACTTCCGATGCGTACCGGTACCCCCACCTTGTTGCCGTTCAGCAGCAGCTGAATAAAACCCCCTGGGGTGCCGGTGCCGCTCAAATCTACCGTGGGCCCCTGCAGCGTGCCGGGAGCGGGCGTGGTGAGGGTGGGTGCAATGGCTGCACTGCCCGGGCGGCTTATGCAGAAGAATAGGAGGATGAGCAGAAGAATGGTGCCCAGCAGTTTGATCCAATCGTAGGTCGTCCAGGCTCTGGCCATGGGCTATTCCTCCCTTCCAGCGGTGAGGCGGGCGATGTATTCCTGGAACCCTGCTTCGTCGCCCCGTACCAGGTAGGCCGCCTGGCGGCTCCAGGTGGGAATGCTGGGGGCGAAGCTTATGCCGGCGGCCTCGATGGCGGCGTGTAGCTGGCCCTCGGTGGCCGCTTCCAGGGCTTCGAAGGTAGTGATGCCGGCGGCTACCAGCGCATCGCGGATTTTGGGGCCAATGCCCTCGATGCGGGTCAGGTCGTCGGCCTTGCGGCGGGTACCTCCGGCGGTGGCGCGGCTGAGCTTGTAGACCCCGCGCACAAAGCGGCGGGCCTCCACAATCCATTCGTCAAACTCAAGATCTTTGCCAATGACTTCGCGCAGCCGTGCCTGGGGTGTGCTGGCCAGGTCTTCAAAGGTTTTGATGCCTGCTTCCCATAGCTTTTGCTGGTAGGTGTTGCCGATGCCCTCGATCACCCCCAGGGGGTCGTGGCCTTCGGGCACCACTTCGGCCCGGAAGGTGCGGCTCTGAGTGACTCGGTAGCCGATCACTTCCTTGGTTTGCCTGGGTTTGGCTTTGCGCGGTTTGGTAGGACGGGCTGGTGTTGGGGCGGCAGCGGCTCCTGTAGCTTCGGCCTCCGATACCCTGGTCTGCATGGCCGCGAGGTTGGTAGCCAGGGCATCGTAGTCGGCGGTGCGTTCCTGGGCTTTGGCCAGCCTGGCCTCGTAATCGGCTATGCGGGCTTGCAGGGCGGTGTAGTTGGCTCCCATCTGGCGGCGGTCTTCCTCGGCATTTTGCAAGGTTTTTTCGTACTCGGCTATGCGAGACTGAAGGCTGGCATGTTCACGCCGAAGCTGCTCGAGTTCGGCCAGATTCCCCCGGGCCTTCTCTGTCTCCTTGCGCAAGCCCTCGACCTCTCCGGCAAACCAGTTGCGTTCTTCCTCGGCCCTAGCCAGCCGGGTGCGCAGGTCGGAGAGTTCACGGCGCACTGCTTCCAGATCCTGATAGGCGCCCTGGGCCTGGTTCAGGTCGGCCCGCAGCTTTTCGACCTCAGCCAGGAGCTTGTTGCGCTCGGCGATCACGTTGTTACTATCGGTGCTCAGGTTGTCCAGACGCTTTTGCAGCCCCTCCACTTCGGCCCGCAGGTGGTCGCGTTCGCCTGCTACGGCTTCGATGCGCTTGCGCAGGGCCTCCAACTCGCCCGCGTACTGATTGCGCTCGTTTTGCATGGCTACGATGCGGACCTCGAGCTCGGCGGGTTGCAGGTTGCCCAACCGGGCCCGAATAGCCTCCAGAGCGCTCAGGCTGCCCTGCAAGCCCGATAGCTGGGTGTTGAGCCGGGCCGATTCTTGTCGCGCGCGGTCGCGCTCTTGCTCCAGGGCGTTCAGGCGGTTTTGCATGCTCTGGAGTTCGCTGGATAACTGGCTTCTTTCGCCCTCGAGGGTCTGTATACGGGCCTCGTAGCGGGCCTGGATTTTTTGCTGGTCGGCCTCGAGGGTGGCGTAGCGGGCCTGCAAAGCGCTAAACTCGTTCTTGTAGCGCTCGATTTCAGCTTCCATGGCGGCCACTTTGCCCTGGTCGGCCTCGAGGCTCTGGATACGACCCCGCAAAGCCTGAAGCTCATTCAGGGCCACCTGATATTCGCCACGCAACCGGTTTAGTTCTGCCCTGGCGCCCTCGGCCTCTCCCTGAAGGGCAGCGAAGTGGGCCTCGAGTTCTTCAGGCTGCTTGCTACCGAAGCGCTGGCGTAAGCCCTCCCAAACAGCCATCAGCCCGTCCATACCGGCTAGCTTGCCGCTCAGGTTAGCGGTTTCAGACTTCTGCGCATCGCGATCCTGGCGCAGGGCTTCTACCTGACGGCTCAGTACCGCCATCTCGCCCTGGTAGCCCAGAATTTGGGCAGAAAGTCGATTGCGCTCGCCCTCGAGCTGCTCAAATCGGGCCTGTAGCCCACTGTACTCGGCCTGAAGCCTGTCCCGCTCGCCCTGAAGGGCGCCCAGGCGAGCTTGCAGGTTGGCAAGCTGGGTCTTGAGGCCCTCGAAATCCTTGAGTTGTCCTTCCAACACCTGAATTTTGAGGGTGGCGGCATCCAGCTCTTTGCTCACTGTGGCGAAGCTAGCCTTGAGCCCCTCAAAATCCTTAAGCTGCCCCCGCAGCCCGGAGAGTTCCTGTTCAGCCTGCGCCAGTTTGGACTGGGTGGCCTTATAGCCGGTCAGATCGGCCTGAAGCCGACCCAGTTCGGCCTGAGCCTCGGTAAGCTGGTTTTGCAGCCGCAGAGTATTGCCCCGAAAAAGCCAGCTTAAAAGCCAGCCTAGGAGCCAGAAAATCAGGCCTCCCAAAAGAAAACTGCACCACTCAATCCATCCCATGAACCCTCCTTGACGCGCTGTTTTAGCAATACCGGAAAAGACTGGGGAACCTACTGGCTAGTTTAACAAAGCCAGGTGTAAAAAATGCAAAAAGTCTTGCAAAAATCCAGAATGCACTCTATCGCTTGATTTCAGTTGACCATACTTCGCAGATCTCATGTCTGGGAGAAAGAATGCTTGTTCACCCCACCTTGACGGGATGATCGATCAGTGCGAGCTGTCCGGTAAAGCAATGGCCGGATTGGGCTGGTGTCTGTGCAAACCGCTTTCATACCAGATTCGGTTGATTCGTTACCTTTTGGCAACGAATCAACCCACCGAAGTTATCCGCGTAGCGGAGGGCGATACCGCCCCTTGGAAGTTATCCGCGTAGCGGAGGGCGATACCGCCCCTTGGAAAGGGAGACGCTTTCTTCGCCGACCGTTCGGGAGGGGAGCGCTCTAGGATTCAAAAAGACAGCCTATGGGGTTTTTGGTTTTGTGAACTTTCTTTTTGAATCCGGTATCAGTTGTGGCGCATTGGCAAGCAAGCTATAAGTCCAGTACTTCGTCCAACGTTTCGGCCAGGGCGTTCACCATCTGGTCTACCTCAGCTTCTGTAATTACCAAAGGGGGCGCTATGGCAAAGCCGGTGTCGTTGCAGCGTACAATCACCCCTTTTTCACGACTTACCTTCATCAGCTTTGCACCCATGCCTTTGGATGCATCGAAGGTCTTTTTGCTGGTTTTGTCCTCTACCACCTCTACCAGCGCCATCAGGCCCTTGCCGCGCACATTGCCCACGTGGGGATGGGATTCCAGTTCTTGCAGCCGCCTGAGAAGCTGCTCACCGCGTTCAGCGGCATTCTGCCAGAGCCGCTCACGTTCGATGATGTCAATGTTGGCCAGCGCTACCGCACAGGCCACCGGGTGTCCCGAGTAGGTGAAGCCGTGCATGAACATCCGGTCGGGGGCCGAGATGCGCTCGAATATCTCGGGGGTAATGCCCACTCCACCCAGCGGGATGTACCCCGAGGTGATGCCTTTGGCAAAGCTGGTGATATCGGCCTGGAAGCCATAGGTGGTCTGGGCGAACATCGCACCGGTGCGCCCAAAGCCAGTAATGACCTCATCGGCAATGAGCAGGATGTCGTGCTTCTTAAGAATAGAGGCAATGGCCTGCCAGTAGCCTTCGGGAGGCGGCACCACCCCGCCGGCCCCCTGCACCGGCTCCCCGATAAAAGCGGCAATGGTTTCGGCCCCTTCACGGGTAATCAGATCCTCGAGCTCCCTGGCCAGCATGCCTACAAACTCTGCCTCCGAAAGCCCCGGGTTGTTGCGATAGGCTAGCGGCGCGCTCAGGTACAAAAACCCGGGCGGCAAGGGCCCAAAATCAGCATGGTAGGCCGGTACGCCGGTGGCGGCCAGCGCGCCCATGGCGATGCCGTGATAGGCCATGCGGCGCGAGATAATCTTGGTTTTTTCAGGCTTGCCCGACAAAGCCCAATAGTAGCGGGCAATTTTGATGGCGGTCTCGTTGGACTCGGCCCCCCCAGAGGTGAACTGGAAGTGCGAGTGGTGCGGCAAAAGCTGGTGCATCCTGGTGGCCAGCTCAATTACCGGAGGAGTAGCCAGCCCAAAGAAGGTGGGCTGGAAGGCCAGCCGGGCCATCTGCTCGCGGGCTACTTCGGCCAGTTCGGTGCGCCCATAGCCCACGTTTACGTTCCAAAGCCCGGCGAACCCGTCGATGTACCATTTGCCTTCAGTGTCGCGCACTTTGGAGCCCTTCCCCTCAACCAACACCACCGGGCCACCCTGTTTGTGGCGGTGCAGGTTGGTTACGGGGTGCAGGTGGTGGGCAATATCTTGTTCGATGAGCTGCTCGGTATTCCAGGTCAGGGTGTTCATAGATGCCCTTGATTCTAACTCCTGGTGGAAAGCGGTGGAGGGGAGACGGCTGGCTCGAGCTGGCCTTCTACCCGTATTGACCTGCGTCATGCAACCGTAATGCTGCTATCTGGGCCATTGCCACCGGGTCACAATCCCGAAAGTATCGCGTAGTATGCTCTGCTTTGTGACTGCCGATATACGGCGTGAGATATTCAAAATTGCCTTGCCGGTGAGCCTCGAGTCCACTGTTCAACTGGCCCTGGGCTTTGTCAACCAGGTGATCGTAGGTACCCTGGGTACCGCTACCATTGCAGCGGTGGGCCTGGCCAACAACGTGCTGTTTATCGGCATTCTGTGCCTGAACACCCTGGGGGCGGGTTGCGCTATTCTGGCCAGCCGGGCCCGGGGGCGGGGTGATGAGGCGGCGGTAAAACGTATCGTGAGCTTCTTCCTCGGTTTCTCGCTGGTGCTGGCGCTCCTGCTGGCCTTGCCGCTGGGGCTGGGGGCTTCCTCTTTCTTGAAACTTGTCGGCGCAAATCCGGAAATCACTTCTATCGGCGGGCCCTATCTTTCCCTGGTGGCGCTTTCTTTGCCCCTGATTACCCTGAGCGTGGTGAGCAGCGCGGCGTTTCGTAGTATCGGCAGAGCGCGGATTCCGATGCTGGTCACCATCCCGGCCATTACCCTGATACCGCTGTTGTCGTGGTTGTTCGTGTTTCCCCTCGAGATGGGGGCGGTGGGGGCGGCCGTGGCGGCGCTGGTGGCGCAAGGGGTGCGGGCGCTGGTGCTGCTTGGGCTAATCTTCGGGAGCCCCTGGGGTCTGCGCTGGACTTGGCCCGACCTGAGGCAAGCGCGGCGCCTTCTGGGCGAAGCCGTGCCGCTGGTACTGCCACTGTTTATTACCGAGGTGGTCTTTAGCGGCGGGGTGTTTTTGTTCGCCTTGTTGTTTGAACGCTTAGGAACACAAGAACTGGCGGTGTTCCAGATTGTCAGCAACCTCGAGATGGTCTTCATCACCGCCTCGGCGGGCCTGCACTATGCTGCTACCGTGCTGGTAGCCCAGGCCATTGGGCGGGCCGATTCCCCTGGGGTCTGGGGGGTTTCACGCCTGATCTGGCGCATTGGCCTCTTTTCGGCGGCCATCTTTGGGCTGGTTTTCGCTTTGTTTGCTTTTCTGCTGCCCCTGCTCTACCCTAACACCACCCCCCAGGTGCAACAGTGGGCCTTCTGGGCGGTACTGCTCAATGCCCTGTTTCAACCGGTCAAGGTCTCTAACTTCATCTTTTTTGGCACTTTGGCCAGCGGTGGCGACACCCGGTTTTTGCTGCTCTCCGATTTCGTTACGGTGTTTTTGGTAGGGTTGCCGCTGGCCTGGTTGCTGGCTTTCCCAGTGGGCTTGGGCTTGTGGGGTATTTTCTTGGGGCGGCTCCTGGGCGAGGAGACCGTGCGGGTAGCCATGTTCTTGTGGCGTTACCGGGGTGGGCAGTGGTTCCGGCTGGATTCAAAGGCCAGAGCCCTGGCTGCAGGCAATTCGGCATAGGTGCCCAGACACTTTTTCACTTTGAGCAAAGACCTGGAACAACCTGCCTCAACCAGAAAGGCTAAGTGCTAGTTAAACCGTAACGGTCACTGTCCTCAGATAGTGCCGAACGTCCGATTGAAGTCTATGCCGGATATGCCCTGAAAAATCCGAACGCTTTTTGGTCGGGAGTACAAAAATCCGTACTATAATGGGCGGCAATGCGGGCGCGTTCATATCTTTTTACCCTCTACATGGAATACCTGTACCCCGAGAACCGTGCCTGGGTGGGGGACTTGATTCGCTGGATGGAGCTGCTGGATTTTAGCGAACCTGCAGTGCGCGCCGCGGTGTCGCGTAGCGTCAAGCGCGGTTGGATTATCCCCGAGAAAGACGGTCGGCGGGCTTACTATCGACTTTCACCGCGGGTGGCCTGGCAGGTTGAACAGGTGCGGGAGCGACTTTACGGCTATGGCGCACCCTGGGACGGCAAATGGCGCATTCTGGTCTATGCCGTGCCGGAAGCCAAGCGCACTGTGCGCGACCGTTTTCGCAACGAGCTAATCCTGCTCGGTTTCGGAACACCGGCGCCGGGGGTCTGGGTAAGCCCCAATGGCTCCCTCGAGGGCGCCCGCGATCTGGTGGGTTTTTATGGTTTGCAAAGTTACGTGGAACTTTTTCAGGCCGAGCGTTTTTCCAGCACCCCGCCACTCGAGCTCATCGAAAAATCCTTCAACCTTAAAGCCGCCCAGGCCCGCTACCGCGCATTCCTGGCACAAAAACAGGAAAAGCCCAAAAACGCCGAGGAAGCTTTTATACGCCTGACCCACATGATCCACCAGGCCCGTAAAAACCTCTTTCTCGACCCCGGCCTGCCGCCCGAGCTCACCCCGCCGGGCTTCCTGGGGCAGCGGGCCAAAGAGCAGTTTTTGGAACTCTATGCTCAACTCTCCAGGCAGGCCAGACCAATTTTTGAGCGCGAGTCGGTCGCGGCCGACTAATACTGGATTCAAAAAGAAAGTTTACAAAACCAAAAAAACCATAGGTTGTCTTTTTGAATCCTAGAGCGCTCCCCTCCCGAACGGTCGGCGAAGAAAGCGTCTCCCTTCCAAGGGGCGGTATCGCCCTCCGCTACGCGGATAACTTCCAAGGGGCGGTATCGCCCTCCGCTACGCGGATAACTTCCAAGGGGCGGTATCGCCCTCCGCTACGCGGATAACTTCCAAGGGGCGGTATCGCCCTCCGCTACGCGGATAACTTCCAAGGGGCGGTATCGCCCTCCGCTACGCGGATAACTTCCAAGGGGCGGTATCGCCCTCCGCTACGCGGATAACTTCCAAGGGGCGGTATCGCCCTCCGCTACGCGGATAACTTCCAAGGGGCG
>NZ_QWKY01000087.1 GCF_003574035.1 Meiothermus hypogaeus
GCCGCCACATTCGACTTTCACACTTCCGCAGTTCTGGCAAGCTACACTATCTTTGGGCTTCTCTGGGTTATTCACAAATCCAGTTTAGAAGCCCCTTCCTTTGCTCAACCGAATTTTTTATATGACTCCGATAAGCCCCCATGAGCACTCCTGGGGGGCTTTTGTGGTATGTTGATACTGAAACAACTGCGGTGGGCTCGGACTTCCAATACCGCACGCGACTCTCCTGCGACCGAGCGCAGAGAGATGCCTTTTTTAACCATCCCCCCACAACAAATACCCCCTTCGTCGGGTGTAGAGCTGTTCGGGTCTGTTGAGCGTCATGGTATAGACATCCCAGACTGCCCTGTGATGCTGCTCCATAACAACAAGCAACGGTCAGGTTTTTTCACCCTCCCTGTATAGTTTTATGTACGCTTTGCGAAGCACCACTCGACCCGTCCTATCGCTCTGCTGGGGCTGTAGACACACCTGGTATGGCTGCTCGATCCAAGGCCAACCCCACCACCCATCCGGGGTTGTATTAACCTTGAGGTGCAGGTAGACATGTCGCTTTATTCCACGTGACGCCCACACCCATTTTAGACTGGCACCGAGGACATCATGGGTGCAAACACTTTGCGCAAATGCCTGAGGGAGTCCATGGTGATGTTGAACTCCAGTTCGAGTTGTTTGGCCTTGGGAACCCTGCATTGCTCGATAGCCTCGCGCACCCCAAACGAGTAAATCACGGTATCGAGGTCGGGCAAGGCTCGCTTGAGCAGATCGGTTTGGCCGGGTAAAAACAAGCGCACTGTCTTATAGTCAATAGCGGTATACTGGCGAACATAGCCCAGGAAACTGTTGATGTTGCGTTCCTCGGTGACGATGGCGTAGCGCTTGTGCGGCGGCAGGTCGTGCAACCCTTCTAGAGTAGATTGGGTTATTTCAGCCGTAATTCCCAGCACCGTGCTGGGAATACCCTGATCGAGGAGCGCTTTTTGCACCCTGGGCACAAAAGTTACGAAGGATATCGCATAGTAGGCCCGCTCGAACGCGCGCAGCAAATCCGGTTTCCTGCGCTCGAGGTCATCGAGGGTGTAAGGCAATACTTCGATACCTGAGGCAGCAAAATGTTTGTTCAACACGGCAGCATACTTTTCGGCATGGGGGCGGTTGATCGAGAGGAACAACACCGGGACAGGACC
This sequence comes from Meiothermus hypogaeus, assembly GCF_003574035.1. Lineage (GTDB taxonomy): Bacteria > Deinococcota > Deinococci > Deinococcales > Thermaceae > Meiothermus > Meiothermus hypogaeus. Next base: position 1,188 of record NZ_QWKY01000087.1, read on the forward strand.
GCCCTGCGTAGCCAGGAGCATATTGAAGTGCTGCCGAATGGTAGCCAGGTCGAAGCCCAGCGCCCTCGAGCGCTCGAGGGCCTTGGCCAGGGCATCATCCAGCAGGGCTTGCCGCAGGGCAAAGTCCTCAGCGGGGGCGGAAAGGCGCTTGACATAGTTGCCGCGCCCCTGTTGAGCATCCACAAAACCCTGGGTGCGCAGTTCGCGGTAGGCTTGCACCACCGTACCGGCATTGACCCCCAGTTGCTTGGAGAGCTGCCTGACTGAGGGCAACTGCGAACCCTCGGGCAGGCGCTGGCTAATAATCAAATGCCGGATTTGATGGAAAATTTGAAGGTAGATGGGCATACCTTCGTTTTCAGTAACAAGCAGAGGCAGCTCCATATATCCCAAATCCACAATACTACCAGGCTGTGGGCTGGGTTTTACTTACGTTTGCTGGGTTTCTTTTTAGCTTTGGCTTGAGCCGCAACCTCGGCTTCTTGCTGTTTCTTGATCTGGTCGAAGGTCACACCCCCCCGGCCCCAGCAGGTCATCTCCAACTCGTACAACAGCACCTGTACCCCCTCACGCTTGGCCCCATTCTGCACCAGTACCTCAGTGATACCAGCAATGATGGCGTCGCGTTGTTCTTGTGGACGTTTGGCGATTTCAACCCGTACGATAGCCATATTTCAGCCTCCAGAAGTCGTGGCGATTTCCTGATGAAACTTAACGGTAAACTGTATTGCTGTACTGGTACAGTTGAAGTGTAGTCAGTCGGTACCTCTTTGTCAAGCCCAAAATCAGGACAGGGGCCTTTTCACACCAAAGTTAGGTGATTTTGACGCCTTTGCTGAGAAGCTGCTGCTACTCTGTGAAATTTTTCGCACCCAATTCAAACCTGCCAACGTATTGACACGTACCCTGCCGGCTACATATGATGCTAACTGTACTGGTACAATCAAACACTTTGGGCATATGCCCTTAGTTACCCCTTTAGCTCGAGGACTCTGGTTTCACAAGGAGTTTGGTATGAGGAAACAACTAGCGGTGTTGGCAAGTTTAGCACTTTCCCTTGGAGGCTTGGCTCAGGCGCAATCAGCCGAGCAGCCTCAGCGGGGAGGAACCGTACAGATTGCGCTGCAAACCACGCCGGGCTCGCTAAATCCGGTGCTCCCTGCCGAGTTGGCTTCAAACATTATCAACTGGACCATGTTCAGCCCACTCACGGTAGTCAACCCCTATACCAACCAGCTCGAGCCCTATCTGGCCGAACGCTGGGAAACCAACGCCAACCTCACTGAGTGGACTTTTTACATCCGTCGCAACGCCTTCTGGCATGATGGCAGGCCAGTCACTTCCGAAGATGTCAAGTTTACCTTCGACAAGATTCGTGACCCCGAGGAGGGAGCCAACAACCTCCCCGACTTCCGCCGGGTACGTGAAATCCGCACGGTGGGGCCTTACGCAGTGAAGATATTCCTGACCCAACCCGACGCTTTCCTGGATGACCGCCTCTCACTGGGCGGTAGCGAAATCCTGCCACGCCATATCTTCAGCCAGTTCCGTCGGCTACGCGACGCAACCGAGTACAACAGCCGAACCCCTATCGGCAGTGGTCCCTTCAAGATGAAGCGTGCGGTACCCGGGCAGTTTTTCGAGCTAGAAGCCAACCCGCAGTTCTTCCTGGGTCGCCCCTTCCTTGATGGACTAGTGTTCCGAGTTGTACCCGACGGCAATACCCGTGTAACCCAGGTATTGGCAGGTCAGCTTGACTGGATCGAGATGGAGCCTACACAGATTCGCGCCGTACAGGGCAATCCCAGGGTCAAGACCACCAACTTCGATACCTTACGCTACCAGATTTTCGCCTGGAACCTCAAAAATCCCCTGTTCCAGGATCTCAAGGTACGAGAAGCGATGGTTTACGCCATAGACCGCCGCCGACTGCTCCAGACGGTCACCCCAGGCTTCGGCTATGTAGACGATGCTTTTGTACCTAAAGCCGTGACCTGGATTCCGCGCCCCAATATCCAGTTCCGCGAATTTAATCCACAACGGGCACGACAACTGCTGGCTGAAGCAGGCTGGCGGACCAACGCCCAAGGCATTCTGGAAAAAGATGGCAAGCCCTTCGAGTTCAAGATTCTGGTAGACCGGGGCAACACCCAGCGCGAGCAGATCGGCCTGATCTTGCAACAGTTCTTCCAAGACATCGGGATGAAAGTCACCTACGATGTGGCTGAACGGGGCGGACGCTGGCTCCAGGAGACCCAGCAAGGCACCTTTGAGACCCGCCTGGCCGAATTCCTGATGCCTAATGTTGATTGGATGCAGCGGCTCTTTAGCTCGGTGGGGCAGAACAACTCGCAGTTCTACTCCAACCCCCGCGTAGACAACCTGCTGGCCCAGATGCGGGCCACTTCCAACCGCACCCAACATGCCAATTTCATGCGGCAAATCCAGGAAGAACTCTACGCCACCTTCCCCAACATCCCGCTGTACTACATGGAGCGTATCCTGGCTACCAACACACGCTTGCAGGGCTTCCCCGCTGCCAACATCAAGGACGCCATGCCCTTCATCCACCGGGTCTGGCTACGCGGGAACTGACCAAAATGTTGTTCTAGGGTGCATCTTTGAGTGGCGGTTCACCCTACAGCCTGAATCTCGGGAGATGGTAAACATCTAACCACAGGATTTGTAGCAGGCAACTTCATCTTGAGAGACCACCCATCCGGAGTAAGCCGACGTGTTCCAATACTTGGTTAAACAAGCTGCCGCCAGTGTTCTGGTACTGCTGGTTGTGGTCACCATCACCTTCTTCCTGATTGGTCTGGCTCCTGGTGGATTGGGTTTGCTCGCAGACCCCAACATGGATCCTGAAGTACGCGCCAATATCCTGCGCAACCTGGGGCTCGACCAGCCCCTTTATGTGCAGTACCTCAACTGGATGGGTAACATCCTGCAAGGGGATCTAGGTCGCTCATTCACTTTCAACCGGCCCGTGCTGGACATGATCTTAGAGCGCTTACCCGCAACCCTCTTGCTGGGCGCAGCAGCCTTGCTGATTACGGTGGGGATTGGATTTAGTGCAGGGGTGATTGCGGCCCGCTTTCCCAACTCCCTGCTGGATCAGGTCTTGAGTTTTATCAGCTTTGTGTTGCTGGCGACTCCTGGTTTTTGGCTGGGGATTCTGCTGATCATCGTGTTCGCCGTGATGTTGGGCTGGCTACCGGCTGCCGGTATGCAGACGGTCGGCAAACCCTTCGACATCGCCGATCGGCTGTCTTACCTGGTCATGCCCGCCATCGTGCTGGCAGCCGGAACCACCGCAGAGCTGATGCGCTACACCAGGTCGAGTTGGCTCGAGATCATGAACCTCGACTACATCCGCACTGCCCGCAGCAAGGGCCTAGCCGAGCGGGTAGTGCATAACAAACACGTGCTACGCAACGCGCTAATCCCCATCCTGACCATCTTCGGCCTCTTCCTGCCCCGTTTGATTGGAGGGGCCGCCGTTACCGAGACCCTGTTTGCCTGGCCGGGCATGGGCTCCATGGCAGTAGCCGCAGCTGTGGCGCGTGATACACCGCTGGTGCTGGGAATCACCATCTTTATCTCCACAGCTGTGATTCTTAGCAACCTGCTGATTGACGTGCTTTACTCGATCATTGATCCCCGGATTCGCTACTGAAGATTTCCTCCCTCGAGGTGTCGCATGGCTCAGGTCTCAAATCACAGGTCAGCAAGGGTCGAGCATCAAAGCAATTGGCTGTCTGCGAATTTGGCTGTGTATATATCCAGGTACTGCATCCTTGACCATGCAGATGGGTAGATAGACCTTTGGAACTTTGACCCGCTTAATACCTGCCGTCCTGAGGAAACACGACTGATGAGTGCAGTTGCCCAAACCACCAAGCCCAAAAACCGCAGCCTCTGGCGCATCTTTTGGCGAATGTTGCTGCGTAATCGCATGGCGCTGTTTGGCTTTGTGTTTTTGGTGCTCATCACCACACTGGTGATGATTGAACCGTTGGTATCTTTACCGAGCCCCAACCGGATTGACCTGCTCAACACTTATGCACCACCCAGCGCAAAAAACTTTCTGGGAACCGATGAAAACGGGCGCGATGTGTTTGCTCGTTTGATTGCCGGAGGGCGTGTTTCACTGGCAGTAGGGCTAAGCGCAGCCGTGCTGACGGTGCTGTTTGGTGCCCTAATAGGGCTAATTTCGGGTTATTTTGGCGGCCTTATAGACCGCATTCTGATGCGCTTTACCGATGGACTGCTTTCGATCCCGGTGTTTTTCCTGTTGCTGGCGGTGGTCGCCATCTGGGGTGGAGGACCACTGGTGCTGATTCTGGCCCTGGGGTTGACCCGCTGGATGGGCACTGCGCGGCTGATTCGTGGCGAGGTGCTGCGTTTCAAGAACATGGAATTTGTGACAGCAGCCCAAAGCCTGGGTGCCAGCGACGGGCGCATCATGCTCAAGCATCTGCTACCCCAGGCGGTGCCGGTACTGATTGTCTCGACTTCAATTGGCGTAGGAAATGTGATGCTCTACGAGGCCGCCTTGAGCTTCCTGGGCCTGGGCATCCAGCCACCCACCCCTTCATGGGGCAATATGCTCACTGCCAGCCAGAATTATGTGTTTAACGCACCGCATCTGGCGGTCTATCCAGGCCTGATGATTCTTTTCAGTGTACTGGCTTTTAACTCCCTGGGGGACGTGTTACGTGACGCCTTCGATCCTCGGATGCGCTCGGGTCAATGAGGGCAGCGAAGCCACTCGATCCTTGCGTCTGCAATCTACCAGTGCCATGTGGTTCATCTGGACATCATCTAATAAGGAGTCACCTTGCTTACGGTTTTAGTTAGTCCTATCTATGCCGAAGACCCCAGTCTGATTGGTACGCTGCGCTCGAGGTTTCCCGAGGTTGACTTTGTGGGAATAGGCCGTGAGGCTCCCTTCCCCCCAGCCGTCCACCAAGCCCAGGTGCTACTGTATGGTGGCCTGACCAAACCTGTGCTGAGTGCCCTGCTAAACCAAGCCCCAAAGATTGATTGGATTCACACAGGGACTGCTGGATTCGACTGGCTGATGGTACCCGAAGTGGAGGCCCGCTCCATCCCGATCAGTCGAACCCTGCACGCCATGGATACCCCCATTGCCGAGTTTGTGATGGCCACCATGCTGGCCCACTTCAAAAACCTGGCCCGTTTGTTGGATGCCCAGCAACGCCGAGCCTGGGAGCCACCCATGCATGGCGAATTGTTCGGCAAGACCCTGGGCATTGTGGGAGCAGGCTCCATCGGGGCGCGCATTGCAGGCTATGCCCAGGCTTTTGGGATGCGCGTCCTGGGAACCAAGCGCAGCCCCGAGCCACAGCCGGGGTTTGATGCCATCCATTCACCAGGCGCATTGCCCATGTTGCTCGAGGCATCCGACGTGGTGGTGCTGGCCTGTCCCCTCACGCCCGAAACCCGCCACATGATGGGCTATGCCGAGTTCCAGCAGATGAAGCGCAACAGCTATCTGATCAACATTGCTCGAGGTGCCCTGATTGTCGAGGCCGACCTGATCCGCGCCCTGAACGAAGGGCTGATTGCCGGAGCATGTCTGGATGTATTTGAGCTCGAGCCCCTACCTGCTGACAGTCCCTTGTGGAACATTCCCAGCCTGTTCATCAGCCCACATTGCTCGTATCGCTCCCCCCAGGTGCGGGCTAGGGTAATAGACGAGTTTTCCGAAAATCTGAAACGCTACTTAAGTGGCAAGCCCGTCAAGAACACCATGCGCCATGTGGCGCTGGGTTATTAGCAGAGAGCAAAGGGCGGAGAGCGAAAAGATTCAGCGCTCTGCTCTCAGCCACATAAAGGAGACCCATGAGTAACCTGACCCCCAACCGCCCCAACCGTGGATTTCACCGTGTGCTGGAGCAAGACCACCCCTACATCTGGGTGGACTCCTGCATTCAAGCCTGGCCCGATGGCGATTATGCCAACGCCCACAAGCACGGCTGTACTGCCTACGGGGTAACGGCTTTTCACCCCCAGCAGAACTTCGAGCAGTCGCTGGAAGAGCTGATGTACTGGCACCTGATCGCCCGCAAGTATCCCAACCTGCTGGTAGCCACGCGGGTCGAGCATATCCGTCAGGCCAAAGCCGAGGGGAAGAGCTGTTTCATTCTGTTTTCACAGGATGGAGAGTTCGCCTGGGGTAAGCTGCACCGTCTCGAGGCTTTCTACCGGTTGGGGATGCGGGTGATGATCCCAGCCTATAACCGCAACAACCTGATCTGCGGCGGGGTGCTGGATGTGGGTGACGTGGGCTTGAGCCGCTTCGGACGGCTGGTAGTGAAGGAGGCCAATCGGCTGGGGCTGCTCCTGGACGGCACCCACATCAGCCGCCGGGCCACCTTGGAAATCATGGAGCTTTCTGAAGACCCCATCATCTTCAGCCACTGCAATCCCAAGGCTCTGAACGACAACCCCCGCAATATAGATGACGAGCAGATCAAGATGTGTGCCGAGCGCGGTGGGGTAATCGGTCTGGTGAACTGGGGGCCGCTGTGCCAGAAGAATGGGCAGGAGGAACGCCCCACTGTAGAAGACTTTATTGACCACATAGACTATGTGGCCGACTTGCTGGGCAACACCCTGCATATTGGCATTGGCTCGGATATGAGCCTGGGCAGCTATCCCGACCACACCTACGACCCCTGGGGCCACCCCGACTACCCCAACGTGATGGCCCGCTACAACAAGGTGGTGGGGATCAACTTCCGCTCACCGTTGCGCTTTGCCGAGAATTTCGATAGCTTCTCAGACATTCCCTATGTGATCGAGCGCCTGGAAGCCAGAGGCTACAAGCACGAGGATATCGCTAACATCCTGGGTGAAAACCAACTGCGCTTGTTCGAGCGTGTCTGGAAACCCGTGACCACAGCGATCTAAGAGTGATTCCTACAAATACCCGGCACAGCGGTTTTCACTGTGGCGGGCACATTACGACGCACCAGTAAAGCGGCTTATGCCGCCGTGCAACGCACGTACTCAGCATGCGCCGTAATGGTGAGAAGCGCGATAAGTGCTTTCACAACATATTTGTCACTGTAGCCAGCTTGGTATGCATCGGGGTACTGCGCCCTGACGGTGCAACTTGGCAGATGGGCCTCCAGGGTTTGACAAACTCAGCATGGCGCAGCTTAGCCAGCTTTGCATTGACCCACTGGGTAGCAAGCCAGTGGATGGCGTTAGGATCGAGGAAAATCCGCTTCGGAACAGACTTTTGCCCATGCACAAAGAGTCGTTACATCCCACCCCTGGCGTAACATCTACAAGAAAAAGCTAAAGAATGCTTGGGGGCTGCTGGATTGCGCCCGATGCCATGAAAACCCTTGTCCCCTGGCCTGGATGAGCTAATCCTGTAACAGCTCTACCTCACCGGCTGCTGCCTCGAAGCCTACCCGTTTGTGGCTGCCGTCGCAAAAGGGCTTGTTTTCTGAATGACCACAGCGGCACAAGGCTAGTTTAGCCCGCTCGAGCACCCGTTCTTCCCCATTCAGAATGAACCTGGTGCCTTCAGGTAAATCCAGCACCAACGAACCATTTTCGCGCAAGCGGATTTTCATGAACTCAGTTTAGGTCCTATCGGTTGGCTCAGGTCGGGGCGATTGACCCTACTGAGTTGAGGACACTTAGTAGAGACTGATTGCGAAGGCTAGTGAGAGATTTATCAAAGTCGCCAGCCTGCCCGAGGAGGAACCCAATGGCCGTGAAATATCCAGGAACTACCGTTAGAGTTAAGGACAATATGCAAAACCTCGAGTTCCCCCCCTACATCAAAAGCGAGCGGGTCAAGCACTGGATCACCGAGGCAGTCGCCCTGTGCAAGCCCGATGCGGTTCACTTCTGCGACGGCTCCGAGGAAGAGTACAACGCCTTGTGCGACCAACTGGTAGAAGCAGGAACCTTCATCCGCCTCAACCCCCAATTGCGCCCCAACAGCTTCTTAGCCCGCTCCGACCCCTCGGACGTGGCCCGCGTGGAAGACCGCACCTTTATTTGCAGCATTAACAAAGAAGACGCCGGCCCCACCAACAACTGGGTCAATCCCAAAGAAATGCATGCTACCTTGCAGGGCCTGTTCGATGGCTGCATGCGGGGCCGTACCATGTATGTAATCCCCTTCAGCATGGGACCGCTGGGTTCTCCCATTAGTTACATCGGCATCGAGATCACCGACTCGGCCTATGTGGTGGTCAACATGAAGATCATGACCCGCATGGGCAAGGCCGTTTACGACGTGCTGGGCGAGAATGGCGACTTTGTACCCTGCATGCACACCGTAGGGATGCCTCTGGAACCCGGTCAGAAGGACATCCCCTGGCCCTGCAACCCCAAGGTCAAATACATCGTGCACTTCCCCGAGGAGCGCAGCATCTGGAGCTATGGTTCGGGGTACGGCGGGAATGCCCTCTTGGGAAAAAAATGCCTGGCCTTGCGCATTGCCAGCGTGATTGGGCGTGACGAGGGTTGGTTAGCCGAACACATGCTGATCCTCGGGGTCGAAGACCCCAAAGGCCAGAAGACCTATGTGGCCGCTGCCTTCCCCTCGGCCTGCGGCAAGACCAACTTCGCCATGCTAATCCCGCCCAAACCCTTCCAGGAAGAGGGTTGGAAGGTCACGACCGTGGGCGACGATATCGCCTGGATCAAACCCGGCCCCGATGGGCGCCTCTATGCCATCAACCCCGAGGCCGGTTACTTTGGGGTGGCCCCCGGCACCTCCTATGCCACCAACCCCAACGCCATGGAGTCCATTAAGGCCAACACCATCTTCACCAATGTGGCCCTGACGCCAGAGGGCGATGTGTGGTGGGAAGGCATGGACGGCCCACCTCCCGCCAAGGCCATTGACTGGCAGGGCAACGAGTGGACCCCCGATTGTGGCCGCAAGGCCGCCCACCCCAACGCCCGCTTTACCGCCCCGGCCAGTCAGAACCCGGTCATTGACCCCGAGTGGGAAAACCCCAAGGGCGTGCCCATCAAAGCCTTTATCTTCGGCGGGCGACGCGCCACAGTGGTGCCGCTGGTCTACCAGAGCTTCAACTGGTCGTTTGGGGTCTATTTGGGCGCTACCATGGGCTCGGAGATGACCGCCGCTGCCTTTGGGCAGATCGGTGAGGTGCGCCGCGACCCCTTCGCCATGCTGCCCTTCATCGGCTACCACATGGCCAGCTATTTCAACCACTGGCTGGATATGGGCCGCCGGGTAGTAGATCCTCCTCGCATATTCAGCGTGAACTGGTTCCGCAAGGATAAGGATGGCAACTACCTGTGGCCCGGCTATGGCGAAAATATGCGCGTGCTGAAGTGGATTGTGGATCGCGCAAACGGGCGCGGCTACGCCACCGAGAGCCCCCTGGGCTACGTGCCTCATTACGAAAGCCTGGACTGGCGCGGCCTGGACTTCAGCAAGGAGCAATTCCAGGAGCTAATGGCCATTGACCGCGACCTGTGGCTCAAGGAAATCCTCTCCCACGAAGAACTCTTCATCAAGCTCTACGAGCGGATGCCCAAAGAATTCCTGGCCATGCGCGAGCTCCTGATTTCCAACCTCTGGCGCTCGCCCGAGCACTGGGATGTGGGGGGATTGGAAGGCTGAACCTCAGATACAACCCTTCGTCAACCTCCCCTGGGTCAAGGGGAGGCTTTTGCCATACACCCTGTATCAGTTATCTCGTCCCTATCAACATTCTCCAGGCTTTCAATCGGTCGGACCGGCGCAGAGCGCATCCTATATTGAATACCGTGAACCGCTCCGATTTTTCCTTCTTCCAGCGCTTGCGCGTCCGCTGGGCCGAGACCGACCCACAGGGCATCGTGTTCAACGGACACTACCTGACCTACTTCGATGTGGGTATTACCGAATACTGGCGGGCCTTGGGCATCCCCTACCCCAGCACTATAGAGCGCTTTGGGGTGGACTTGTTCGTGGTCAAGGCTACCGTGGAGTACCATGCCCCTGCCCGCTACGACGACGAACTCGATATTGGCGTGCGCGTGGGGCGTATTGGCAACAGCAGCATGCAGTTTGTACTGGGCATCTTTCGGGGCAAGGAGCATCTTATCAGTGGTGAGGTGATTTATGTGGCCGCCGATGCCCAAACCCGCAAGCCGCAGACCGTTCCACAAGCCCTACGCGAACTGCTCGGTCATTAGATTGAGAACTTGCAGTCATTCATCCGAATTGTTCCCGTGGCATAGAAAATGCCCTTTCATTCCAAGAGGGTGTAGCCAAGGAGGAATCTGATACACTCGTGAACTAAGAAGGAATTGGTAGCGCATTAGATTTCATACCGGATTCAAAAAGACAGTTTACAAAACCAAAAACACTAGAGGCTGTCTTTTTGAATCCTAGAGCACACCCCTCCCTTGAGTACCGGCGCTAGCCGGGGGCCGATGGCCCTTCACTGTCGGTCGGCGAAGAAAGCGTCTCCCTTCCAAGGGGCGGTATCGCCCTCCGCTACGCGGATAACTTCCAAGGGGCGGTATCGCCCTCCGCTACGCGGATAACTTCCAAGGGGCGGTATCGCCCTCCGCTACGCGGATAACTTCGGTCGGGTTAAGTACACTCACGATAGACTTTTACTATGGGAAACTTTCGGTACATTGAGTTGAGCAGCGAAGAGGATGAGCGGCTGAGGGCCATCGAGCAGAGCCCGCACATGAACAAGAAGGTCAGGCTGCGCA
>NZ_QWKY01000088.1 GCF_003574035.1 Meiothermus hypogaeus
ATTCACACCCACCCTGAATCCCCTCTATCGCTCGCACAATAGATAACGTCCAGGATGGACTTCCTTCCCTTATCTACTACCCCTTTGTCATGATCCTCGCGCCAGCCTTCGTATTGGGGCGCAACGAAGAGAGTACCGAATACTCCAAATTCTGTCAACACCCCTGGGCAAGAGCGAGCAACAAAATACGCAGGAGGTTTGAGGTCTCCTGCGCGGATTATGGAATTTGCCTTACTCACCCAGCACGGCTTTGAGTTGCGGCATTTGTTTGAGTACCAGATAGCGAATGACACCCGTTCCGCCGGTGCCACGTAGCAAGAGCACCAGTGAAGCCTTATCGCTGATACGGTTTACCATGACGGTTTTTCCAAGATACTCGAGGCCGAGACTTTGGATAGAAGAGAGGTGGTATTTTTCACCCATAACGCTTGAGATAGAAAGCATGGTGTGGAGGTAAGTAGCCAGCAGGTCGGGCTCTTCAATAGTTTGGCCTGCCCAGGACAGCAATTGACCCGTATTGCTTATCACCAGAACACTTTCAATCTCGGGCTTGTCTAAAAAAGGCCGTAGTCCTTCCATCAGCGCTTGATGGGGGGGCTCTGTGTTGGCGGGCATGCTGGGCACAGGCGGAGTCGGTACAGGCGCTGCTTGGGGGAGGGTTGGGGGCTCGGCCTGGCTGACTGCAATCGGTACAGGCTCACTCGGAGCGGGAGTGGGTGGAATAGGGGTTGGGGTTGAAGCTGCTGTGAAAACTGGCGTTGCGGCCGGGCTGGGAGCTGGCGATGGCTCGCCGGTGGTAGGAGATGCTTGCTTGGCGGCGCTTAGGGCACGCTCGATTTTGGGGAAAAGGTCGTCGGGGGTGAAGGGTTTGGAAACCACATCGAAGGCCCCCGCCTGTTGGGCTTGAGCCACCACGCCCTCATTGATGATGCCTGAAATCAGAATGACCGGCACACCTTTGGTGGACTCTCGCATCTTGAGTATCTGGCAGAGTTCAAAGCCGCTCATGCCGGGCATGACCACATCGGCGATCACCAGGTGGGGTGTGTTGTGGCTGACCGCCTCGAGGCCCTGTTCGGCAGACTCGCTGGTCGTGACGACCAGGCCACGGGTGGACAACAGCTTCTCCAGCACTTTCCGTACGCTGGTGCTGTCGTCAACAACTAGAACCTTGGCTCCTTGCATAACTACCTCAATGGTAGAACCATATGTCATCTGAACTGGTGATGTGTGACCATTACCGCAAGAATGGGGCGAATGCAACCAACCAGGCAGCCATTTCTTAAACCAAAATCCAGGGGGCACTTTCCTTTCGGAGTGTGCCTGGGGGTCAACGAACGCACCGGGTAGGGTACGTGCACCTAGTTGATGCCGTGTTGCCGATGATCCATCTCCACAGCCAGGGAAAGCAGGAGTTGATCGGTACTCTTGCGAATCGTGACGGGCTCCAGAAAGAAATCGGCTTCCGTCAGGGGTTCAAAGTGAAAATGACCTTTTTGTTGTTGCTCAGCTTGGAGCAACAGGTGTAATACTGCATCTTCGCCACTCTTTCCCCCGTACTCGGCGTGGATGAGCTGGCCTTTGTTAAAGAGCCAACTGGCGCTGCTACCTTCGATCTCGACCCGCAAGCGCCCGGTTTTGGCCGATTTGGCCAGCCACTGGGCCAGCTCAAACAGGCTCATATCGCCCAACTGCCCCTGGATGCCGTGTTGTGCGACGGAATTGGCGGGTTCAGAGATGTAGGTCTTGCGGGTGAGCTCGAGGATCAGTTTATAAGCACTGCGTACTACCTCGGCCACCGGCGTATCGAGGGGCATGATCAGGTCAAGGTCGCTGGTTCTGGGTGAGGCGGTATCGTCGAGCAGGACAAAGGGCACCAGGTTGAGCTGGGGATCGGAGCGCACCATGTCAAAAAACTCCGCGCCACTCAGATCGCTGAGTGAGGCGGTACTGACGATTACATCGGGCCGGCTGCGCTCCAGGAGGGTCATGGCATAGAGGGCGCTGTCCTCAACCTGGACGTCAAAACCCGACAGGGAAAAACTGTCTTTGAGCGCGATGCCGCGCTTGGGTTGACCGGTGAGGATCAGGGCTCTCATCAAAGAATCTCCTTTGTCAAGTCAGCGCTCCTGGTAATAGCTGTAAACGACTTTCCTGACGAACGGTTTTGTTGGGGATGCTGGATGGAGCTCCGGCTACACTCCCTGCAAAAACCTGTCTAATTCTACCTCGTCGGCGGGCTTGGTCAGGTAGGCATTTGCACCAAGCTCGACGGCCAGGTCGCGGTGTTTGGATGAGGCCCGGGTGGTCAGCACCGCTATGGGCAAGTGGGCGAGGTTGGGGCGTCGACGTACTTCTTCTAGCAATTCGAAGCCCGACATCCGGGGCATCTCGAGGTCGGTGACCACGGCCTGGAAGGGTTGCTGCTCCAGGAGCTCGAGGGCCTCCTGTCCGTCGGCTGCGGTAACCACCTGGTGTCCGGCCTTGCGCAGCATCTGTGCCACCACCTTGCGAACCGAGAGCGAGTCGTCCACCAACAGCACCGGCAACCGCCGGGTGGAGGCGCTCTCGATGCGGGTGTGGAAGGGCATAGCGGTATCTAAGGAGAGAAGGCCGCTTGGACTCAAGACCAGGATGACCTCCCCGCTCGGTGCGATGGTCGCACCCATCAGGTGGGGTAACTCGGAAAGGGGCGCGCTAAGGGGTTTGACCAGGGCTTGTTGCAAGCCAATAAAACGCTCGACCGCCAGTGCGACCAGGGCCCCACCCCGACCTTCCACCACGGCCAGGTCGTACTCTTCCTGCGCCACGGGGGGTAAGCCCAGCAGCGTGCTGAGTGTTTTGATAGGGATGGGGCTGTCTTCGTAGATCACTTCCTGCTGGCCGGCAGACGCGGTGAGCAGGGTCAAAAGGCTTTCGCGCGGAAGGGCGATCACCTGCCCTCCGGTCTGGAGCAACAAAATGTCCGAAACCACCAGGTTCTGCGGGACGCGCAGGCGGACGGTAGTACCCAGCCCATGGCGGGTTTCCACGGTCAGATCACCGCGCAGACGACGGATGGTAGCCGCTACGGCATCCATGCCTACCCCGCGCCCGGCCACATCCGAGACCACCTCGGCGGTAGAGAGCCCAGAGATAAAGATGAGCTGAACGGCTTCCTCCGGGCGCAGGGCCTCCACCTGTTCTTGTGTAAGCAGGCCCTTTTCTACCGCTTTTCTCTTGACCGCCTCGAGGTCGATGCCCCGGCCATCGTCGCTGATTTCCAGCACCAGGGTGTTGCGCTGTTGCAAGGTGCGGATGGTCAGGGTCCCCTGGGCCTCCTTGCCTTTGGCCCGGCGTTCCTCCGGGCTTTCCAGCCCGTGAATGATCGCATTGTTGACCAGGTGGATGAGGGCTTCGGACAAGCCGTCCAGCAGCACCGAGTCAATTTCGACCTGCTCCCCCTGAAACTGTATTTGGACAGGCTTCTCACCTGCGATTTGCTGTATCTGGCGGGTGAGGCGCTGGTAGAAGCGGCCAATGGGAATCAGGCGTGCGCGGCTGACTTCTTCGCGTAAGCTCTGGGAGAGCTTTTCGAATTGCTCCGTTTCCTGGCGGAAAGCTTTGATCTGTTCGCTCAAACTGCTGCGAACCTCGGCCAAGTCGCTGGTCATCTCCTGGATGGAGCGGGCCAGGATGTTGAGGTCGTCGTAGCGGTCGAACTCGAGCTCGGAGAAAAGCTCCTGTACGGTTTTGCCCAGAGTGCTTTGGGCCTGGGGGGATTGGCCGGGGTTCTGGGCTTCCTGCGCCAGTGAAAGACGGGGGTTGAGGTAGCGATTTTCGAAGTCGGTGGTGGTACGTAAAAGTCGCTGCCGGGCTGTTTCCAGCAGGTTATCCATTTCCTCAAAGCGCTGGGCCAGCAATTCCAGGCGGGAGCGAGCTACCAGGGTCTCGCCAGCCAGGTTGAGCAGGGCGTCGAGGCGCTCGAGGCTCACCCGCACCGAAGCCGTGCTGCTGGGGCGGGCCCGCCGGGCAGGGGCTGTGGCCGCCGGAGTAGTGGCAGCAGGGGCTGCTTGCGCTTCAGGTCGAACTGGGGCTTCTCGACCCAGCAAAAGTGCCAGGTGGCTTTGTAGCTCAAAGAGCTGGTCGTTCAGGCTTTGAGCGGCCTGGGGGTCTTTGTCCTCGGCTACCACAATCATCTTGCCCAGTACCTGCGCGCCTTCCAGCATCACCTGGGCTATTTCGTGGCTCCAGGTTCTCTGCCCCTCGCGTACCTCCACCATCAGGTCTTCAAGCTGGTGGGCCAGGGCGCCGATGGGTTTACAGCCCACCGAGTAGGCCGCGCCCTTGACCGTGTGCATGGCCCGAAACAGCGCCCGCAGGTGTTCGCCGGTCTCGTCGCCGGATTGCAGGCTTGCCAGGATGTTGCCCACCTGGTCGAGGTTTTCCAGGGTTTCGGGGGCAAAAAACTCCCAGAACTCTGCATTTTGCTTGTAGAACCCCTGTAATTCCTCCACCACCCCCGCCTTGGGACTAAGCGATAGAGACGCAACTTCTTCGGTAGGTTCAGGGGTTTCTCGAACAAATGCGTCGGGGTTGAGGGCGGTTAGCTCCCTGATCAGTTCGGCAGCCCCCAGCCGGCCTAGCTCGAGGCCCACCCGACCTTCTTCACCGTGGATGGCGATGTTTTCCAGGGCGGTGGTCAGGACGGCTGTGACCTGACCCATAAACTCAATTACCTTGGCTTGCTGGCTCTGTGTGTAGTGGGGTGCAGCCTCCAGAATGCGCTCAGCCAGGGCCCCCAGGTTTGAAGTTTGGGGAAAACCATACAAGCCTGCCGAACCCTTGAGGCGGTGAGCCATCACCACCAGGGGTTCATGACGCTGTATCGCCAGGAACTCGGCGGCCTGCTCGAAGACCACCACAGTTTCCCAGGCCTCGTCGAGGAAACTCTGCAGCAGATCGGGTGTGGTCACGGCGGACATACGGGCTCCTAGTCAGGTAAGCGGAAACGGCTCAGATTGCGGGCGAGCTCTTGAGCCAGCACGCGCATGGCTTCGGCGGACTGGCGGCCTTCCTGGCTTTCAGTTCCGGTTTGCTGTGCGGTGTGGGCAATTTTCTGCACGGCCTGATCCACCCGTTCCACCACCGATACCTGGCTCTGGGCCAGGCTCGAGATTTCCTGGGCCAGATTGGCGGACTGTGCGGCCAGCTGGGCGATTTCCTCGAGGCGACTCCCAGCGCTGTTGGCCACACTGTAGCCGGTTTCTACCTCGCGTACCCCGTCTTGTACCAGCCCCACCACACGGGTAATCTCGCTTTGTACCTGCTGTACCAGATGGCTTACCCGGTTGGTCTCGCGAGCCGACTCCTCGGCCAGCTTGCGAATTTCGTCGGCCACAATGGCAAAGCGGCGACCCGCAGCCCCGGCCCCTGCGGCCTCGAAGGAGGCGTTGAGGGCCAAAAGGTTGGTTTGCGAGGCGAAGTCCTCGAGCACTTTGGTAATGCTCTCGATCTCGGCCGAGCGCTGGGCCAGTGCGGTAATACTCTCCGCAATAACCTGCATTTCCATACGAATGTCGCTCATGCCCGCAAGGGTCTGGGTCACAGCCTGACGGCCTAGCTGGGCCGACTCGAGGGTCTGGCGGGCGGCCTGGGCGGTGATGCCTGCGCTCTCAGCCATTTGGCGAATGCTGGAGGTCACGACCTGGGTCTGGTTTTGCACCTGACTCACTTCCTGGGCCTGCAAGAGCGCGCCCGAGGCAATGGAAGAAGTGAGTTGATCCATCTGAGCTGCGGTTTCGTTAACCGAGTCGGCGGCTTGCTTCACACCCTTGAGCAAGTAAGCAATTTCCTCCAGGGTGAGGTTGACCGCATCTACCACGTTGCCCAGCACATCATTGCTGACCTCGCCACGCTTGGTCAGGTCGCCCTGGGCAATCTCGGAGGCAATGTCCAGGAAACGCTGTACGTTTTGCTGGAGTTGCAGCCCCCGCTGGCGCTCTTCTTCTTGTTGCTCCACTAGGCTTCGCAGAGTAAGGATGGACTGGTTAAGAGTCTTACCCACCAGCCCCAGTTCGTCGTTAGAGCGTATAAGTACCAGCGAGGAAAGATTGCCTTCGCCCAGATGCCGGGCTGTTTTGGTCAGTTCGCGAACAGGCGCCAGGATGGAGTTGAGCACCCCCACAATCAGCCACAGTGCCAGTACCAGGGTCGAGATTACGATGAACAAGCTGAGTACCTGGTTGTTGACCAGCTGCCCCAAACGTTGATCGAGAACCACATTCAGCTGGGATAGGCCTGCGTTATTAACAGCAAAGTAAGCGTCTACAGGGCGGCTGAGTTGTTCGAAATATAGTGTGGGCCCCAGGGCAAACTGCTTGCTCAGAACTTCCCGGCGGGTCAGATCAGCAGCCGATTCGGTGATGGCCCTGGCCGAGTTCACGCGCTCACTCAGGGTATTTCCCAAAATAGGATTGGCGTTCAAGGCATTTTGTACCGTTCGCTCTAAAGGAGCTGTAAGCGAAGCAATCTCACCTAAGTTGGTGCCCCGGTTTGCCAGAGTGGCCAACAGGCCGCTCAAGCGCTTTTCTTGTTCAGGGGATAGAGCTCTGGATTGCAACGCGGTTGTGCCCAGGCCCTGGATTTGGCTCAGTGCTTCCATCACCGGAGGCAGACGATAAACCACCGCGTCTACAAGCCAGTAACTTTGCCTGGTTGGATCGAGAAGGAGGTTAGAGCCAAAGGCAATCCTTTCGTTGAGGCTAAAGACCTGCTGTATCAGACGGGTATGCTCTATAAAGCTGCGATTTGCGCTTTGATTTACAGCCTGGAGGGTGTTCCAGTTGACTTTGAGCGTCTCCAGATCCTTGTCTAGACCGAAGGGATCGCCCTCCGCGCGGTTAATTTGTTGTAGGAGGGACAGGCTGCGTTGTACTTCTTCGGCTTTCTTGCTACGCTCTATGGCTAAATCCTGATTGCCCGACAGTACCGCAGCGCTCATTCCACGATGCTCGGCCAGGGCCTTGATAACACTGCTGGTGTACTGCAAGAAAAGCACGCCCTGCTTTTCCGCTCGCACAAAATTGATGTCGCTGCGCTGCTCTGAAACCAGCGAGAAGAGCAGATAAAAGATGGGGAAGAGCAGTGGAATGACCAGAAGGGCCAGTTTGTAGGGGATGCGAAGGTTGCCGAAAAACCCCGTGTTGGGGGCCTCGAGGGTTTCGGCATCCACGCGTACCTTTCGGCTCTGGGCCCCCAGGAGCCCAACTTGCTTAATCTCCACCTCTCGAAAGTCGCGCTGTAAAGCCATACAAGTTCCCCTGCTTATGCTGGCAGCCGGAAGCGGGTGAGGCTCTGGCTCAGTTGCTGCGCCAGGGCCCGCAGTTCCTCGGCGGTCTGGCGGCCTTTGCGGCTTTCCTCGTCGGTTTGCAGGGCGGTGTTGTAAATATCCTGCACAACGTTCGTCACTTCCTCTACCCGGCTCACCTGTTCCTGGGCTACTTCAGCTACGCGGCGTGCGGCCTCGGCGGATTGCTGGGCTAAGGCTGCGATTTGCTCGAGCTTGCTGCCAGCTTCGGTAGCGATGCGATAACCCTGTTCCACCTCGCGAGTACCGCCTTCTACCGAGATCACCACGCCTTGAATCTCGGTCTGAATCCCCTTAACCAGAAGGCTGACACGCTGGGCTGCACGAGCCGAGTCCTCGGCCAGCTTGCGCACCTGGTCGGCCACTACTGCGAAACGGGCTCCGGCCTCACCGGCCCCAGCGGCCTCGATGGCGGCGTTAAGGGCCAGCAGGTTGGTTTGCTTGGCGATGCGCGAGATGGTGTCCACCACCTCGGAAATCTCCAGAGAGCGGTCTGAAAGACCCTTGATGCTCTTAGAGATGCTCTGCACCTCGCGGCGAATGTTTTGCATGCCGCTCAGAGTGTTTTGCACCGCATTCTTACCTTCCAGCGCGGCTTCTTTAGCCTGCATAACCAGACCGGTACCCTGTGCGATTTGACCGGCCATGCTGCGAATAGTTTCGGTGGCATCTAGAGCTTCGATACGTGCCCTGGCTGAAAGCTCGGCCTGCGATTCGGCTTTTTCCAGCACGCTTCCCGAGCTCAGGGCCATCTGCAAAGCGCCTTGGTTCACCATCTCGGTAGCGTTCTGTACCTGCTTGAGCAGGTAAGCGATCTCCTCAACCGTCAGGTTCACTGCGTCTACCACGTTGCCCAGCACGTCCTCGGTCACGCGCCCGCGCTTGGTCAGGTCGCCTTGGGCGATGTCCATGGCCACGTTCAGGAAGGCCCCGATGTTTTCTTGCAGGAGCTGGCTTTGCCGCAGTTGCTCGGCGTCCGCTTCGGCTTTGGCCTTGAGCTGTAGGGCAGTTTCGTTGAAGGTGCGGGCCAGCGAACCAAGTTCGTCGGAGGACTGAACGGGTACCTGCACCCCAAGGTCGCCTTTGCGCAAGCGAAGCGAGGCGCTAAACAACTGCCCCAGTGGTCGAGTAATCGAGCGGGCTACCGCCCCAACCAGGCCGAAAGTAAGGGCCAGGAACAGGGCGAAGAGTACAAAGGTGATGAGCTGACCCCGTTGAAGTAAGAAAATGCGCTCCTCAAGAAGGTTATCTAACAGGACAAGTGCCGCAAAGCCAAATTGGGTGAGAATATCTGTGGCGGCACCTAAGGTTTCGTCGTAATCCTTGGCCGAGAAGCTCAGGCGCGTGGGCGAGACGATTTCGTTGATGGCCAGGACATAGGCTTCTCGAACCAGTCCCTCGGTCTGGCTGAGAGGCCCCGATAAGACCCTGGCATTCCTGGCGTCTTTTTCTGCTGCGAACGCGATCTGCTGTTTCAGCTCGAGTAGGTTCTGGCCAATCTTTACGGCCAAAGCGTTCACCTCGGCACGCTCATATGCGTTGGCAGTGCCTTTCTTGAGGATATTGAGGCCCAGGTTGTGCAGGCGGGCCAGATCTTCTCGCATGGAAGGGATGAGATTGACGGTGGAGGTGACTAGGTAATAGGTTTTGAGTTCAGGGTCGAGGGTCAGTTGAGAGTTGTTGGCAACCCGAACAATCAGTTGCTGGATTTCGGCCAATAATGCGGCATGCTCTTCGAAATTGCTTATAGAGTCCAGGCGGATTGCTTGATCCTTGAGCCGGGTCCAGCTTCTCTTCAGGCTGGCAATTTGATCGCCGACAGCCAATTTGCCTTTGAGCTTTTGGTCAAGCTGGCTCAACGCCTCGAGTGCAGCGTCAACCTCGGCAGCTTTGCTGGAGATTTCCTCTTTAGAACCCTGCCCCACGAGGAACCGGTCTACGTTTCGGCGGTGCTGACCGATTTTTACCATGCTCTCGTAGAGTTTGGTGACGTACTGAGCACCGTCTGCCTCGTTCCAGGCGGAGTTGATCTGGTATTGCTGGGTGTTATAAATAGAAACGGTTAATAGCGAAACAGGAACCAGGAAAGCAATGCTGATAAGCAGCAGTTTTTGCCAGATTTTGAGCGATCCCAGCAGGCCACCGACCTGCATCATCTGGGTAGGGGCTGCTGGGGTAGGGCGACGGGCCGGGCGTACGGCGGTTTTGGGGGTACGGCGAGTCATGTTTCAACCTCCTGAACTTTTTCTGCGGAGGTCTCGAGCAGCGAGGTCAGGAACATCGGCAGCCCCACTACCGCTACGGCCAGCAGCAAGAAGAGGTTGAGCGAAAGCAAGCTCCCACTGGCCACCATGCTGTGAATTTCTTCAGTGCCCGTTGCGGTAAAACGGGCTGCCAGCATGGCGGTGTAGTGCATGAAGGGGATGGCCGAGCCGGTGATGATGGCGGTGATCAGGTGGCGAAAAGGAACCAGATTAAAAGCCGGGCTGGTGAGTGTCCAGATGCCAAAAGTACCCAGTGCGACTGCCACCAAAACCGAGAGCGCGACCATGGGAAGGTCGAAGGTCAGCCTGGCATCCAGGCGCATGGCGAACATGCCCACATAGTGCATCACACCGATGCCTGCACCCAGAAAAAACCCCGAACCCAGCACCCGGGTAAAGCCGGCCTTAGGTTTGCTGACCAACTGGAAGGCCGCCGCAGCGCCAAAAATAGCGAAGAACACCGAGACTAGGGTAAGGAGGGGGTCGTAGGCTACCAGCATGTCGAGCTGTAAGGCGGTCATGGCAGTAAAGTGCATGGCCCAGACCCCCAGCCCAAAGGTTCCCGCGCCCAGCCATAGCCAGCCACTACCAGAGGCCCCTTGTTGCAAGCGGTTGATGATAGCCAGTGCGGCATAGGCTGCGAAAATGGCGATCAGGAACGAAGCCCCCACCAGCAGGGGGTCGTGGTTCATGGGAAGATGTGTTTGATCCATACAGGACAACTCCTTAGGCTTGAGGCACGGGTCTGCTGAGGGTGTCAGAAGTTGGTGCCTGTGAAGATATTTGTACAGAAAGGTGCGCGAAGAGATTGCGCACCTCGAGGATTTGCACGGTTTTGCCGTTCTCCTCCAGAACTGCACTAAAAAGCGGATTTGGGCTGGGGGCAATCCAGGCTCCGCTCAGGTTGGCGCGTAGCCCCACCACCTCGTCAATCATGAAAGCCAGGGGTTGCCCTTCGAACTCGAGCAAAGCCGCGATACCCGAGCCTCCAGGCGTAATTTGCAAGATGTGACTCAGATCGAATACCGGCACAATTTGGCCCTGGTTGCTCAAGAGCCCCAGCAAGGGTGGGGGGGCCAGCGGGACGGGAGCGGGTTGGGTCACTTCCAGAACCTCTTTGAAGGTCTTTGGTTCCACCCCCAGAAAAGTGTCACCCAAGCGCAGCACCCAAATTTTGTCAACAGTGGTATTAATCATAGCCTGGCCCTTGTGCCTTATCGGGTAGATCCGAGTGGCTGGCTTACACTCCGCTTAGAGCAGTTCCTGGACTGCTTTGCGCAGGGCTTCGGGGGTGTAGGGCTTGGTCAGATAGCCATTGGCACCCTGGCGTTTGCCCCACTCAATATCGGTAGGCTCGCCCTTGGAACTAATGACCAGTACCGGGATGTGTTTGGTGGCCTCACTCCGACGCAGGGAGCGCAACACCTCGTAGCCGTTGCGGCCCGGCATGACCACATCCAACAACACCGCATCTGGCTTCTCGGCTTCGATGCGCTGCTCGACATTCTCGCTGCCCTGGTATAGCACGACCTGGTGATACTGCGAAAGCGAGTGTTCAATGAGCTTCAGGTCGGCCAGGGAGTCGTCTACTGCGATCAGTTTTGCCATGTTTTCCTCCATCTTTGCGTTCGGAGAAGGTATGTCTGCTGAGAGGTATTTCCGCCCGCAATGTAATCACAAGTTACGTGAAGCGTTACGCACACCCCGTGATGAATGCACACCCTGGTGGCGCCAAGGCGTTACGTGCGGATACCCCCAAATGGGGGGGGTGGTTGTGATGCAGGCTAGCGAAAGACGAGAATACGCCCTATAGAACTTAATTTGTGCCGGAACCCTACATAAGCACCCTCATATGGCTGGATTCAGCTCAGATTTGGAAATAGAAGTGCTACGCTACCATGCTGTCGCTCGAGCTCAATTTCGCAGACCTGGCGGACCATTGGCCGGCTAATGTTAGCAAGAGATTGAACTGTAGTGAAAAGTAGTAAAAAAAGGGCATAAAGTCAGACTGAAAGGGCAGGGAGTACGGTCAGTAGCTGGGATTTGAGGATTTTTGCGGCATTGTGCTGTGCTGTCCGCCAAGAAAGATCTGGATGTAGTTGTTTTTGCTGTCGAATAAGGTGTAGGGCCTCGATGGCCAGGTCAGCATGTTTGAGTTGAGTAGCATAGGAACGAGAGAGGCATTTGGATAAACCCAGGTTCTGTTTGAGCAGGCGATGCACCCGCTCCAGATCCCAACGAGCTTTCCAGGCGGCAAGGACTTCTT
>NZ_QWKY01000089.1 GCF_003574035.1 Meiothermus hypogaeus
AAAAGCTCAAAGCCTTCCTCCTGCCCCGCCGTCATTACGCTTGCCTCTCGCAACTCAAGCAAGCCCTTTTGCATGCCTTAGGTCTACTGGGGGCTGTAGAGGTAAAAATCTGATGTGGAGATACTTAGTTCGTCACCCTTTGGTGACGAACTAACCAAATCTGGTATCACACTTCGCTCAAAATAAACATTGCGGGGTTGAAATCTGTGCGTTAATTGCAAAGAAGCAGGTTCAAAGTAGTGCAATTTCCACAACAAAGCTCAGTTACTCCACACCCTCGGCTTTCAGTTCTTGGGCCAGGGTCTCCCAGCCCTTACGGCCCATCAGGGCGTAGGTGTATTCCTTGCCCAACTCCACCCCCGGCTGATCGAAAGCATTGATGTTCCAGAGTTCACCCAAGAAGGCGGTCTGCCACATCAGGTGCTGTAGCAGCCAGCCCAGGTTATAGGCATCGAGTTTTTCCAGGGCGAGGGTGTAGTTGGGCTGTCCAGCTTTGGCCAGGGCATGGGCAGTGGCCTTGGCCTCGGCATCCAGGAGCTCGAAAAAGCTCTTGCCGAAGAGGTACTCGAGCCCCTCCAGGCCCTTCACCGCTGGGATTTCCAGGTTCTCACTGGGGGCCAGGAGCCGCACAAAGGTGGTGAGCTTATCGCGGGGGCCCTCGCGGAAAAGCTGCACCTGGGCGTGCTGGTCGGTGGTGCCGATGGCCCGCACGGCGGTGGTGCCGGTGCGGACTTCATTCCCCTGACGGTCGCGCATCTTGCCCAGCGATTCGTCGTGGAGTTGCACAAACCAGTCGGGCAGATAGCGCAGGCGGGTCGAGTAGGGCATGAAGACCACGATGTTCTTGCCCCTCTGGCTAAAGAGGTGGTTAACCAGGGCGGTCTGGGCCGGGAGGTTATGTTCCAGGGCCCCCCTGGCCTGCTCGTTGGACTTTCGCGCCCCGGCCAGCAGGCTTTCCAGGTCTACCCCGGCAAAGGCCAGCGGCAGGGTGCCGACCGGACAGGTCACGCTGAAGCGCCCACCTACCGAAGGGGGCACCTCGAAGGCTGTAAGGCCCTCGGCCTCTGCATAGGGGCGCAAGATGCCCTTGGCAGGGTCGGTAGTGACCACCACGTGTTTTTTCCAATCGGTCACGGCCAGCTCGAGCCACTGCCTGAACACCAGAAAAGCCGCCATGGTCTCGGCCGTAGAACCCGATTTGGAAATCACATTGACCAGGGTTTTGTGGGGCTCGAGGGTGCGGAGCAGCCCAATGATGGGCTCGGGCTCCACATTGTCCACAAAATGCAGCCGCACCGAGCCATTCCCCAGGGCGGCACTCACCGCCTGTGCCCCTAATGCAGAGCCCCCAATACCCAGCACCACCAGGTCTTCGACCCAGCCGTTGGCCTGGCGGTAACGCAGCACCCGGCGCAGGGTTTCGGTGTCTTCGGGCACGTCAATCCAGCCCAAAAAGGCCTCTGGGTTGGATTTGCGCTCCAACAGCGCATCGCGCGCTACTTCCAGGCTCCGTGCATGGGCAGCCAACATCGCTGGCCAGTCAATCCCCTCGGGGCCGATGCGTTCGGAAAACAGGTTGTTAAGGTCCAGGCGTAGCATGGGGTTAGTCTACCAGCCTGCAGCAGGTCTCGGAGGCGGGGCTGCCCTCACCCAGAAAACGTCTCTTTGGCCGGAATCAAGCACATGGCCCGCTCGGCCAGCGCCGTGATGGTCAGACTGGGGTTGACCCCCACATTGGCCGGAATGGCCGAGCCGTCCACCACATACAGCCCTGGGTAGCCGAACACCTCGTGATGGACGTCGATCACGCCCTGGGTGGCATCGCGGCCCATCGGGCATCCTCCCAGAATATGCGCCGTTACCGACATGCCCAGCAGGCTTTCCAGAAAGGAGTTGTGAGGTATGCCACCTGTTGCCCGGGCGAAAGCACGGGTAGCCTGATTGGCCTCCGCGATGTAGGTAGGAGCGGTTTTACCCCGGATGGCCACCGACTGCAAACCTTTGCGAAAGAGCGAAAACAAGCCCCGTCCGTAGCGAAAACCCAGCTGGTTGTCGAGCTGCTGCATGGTGGCCAGGATGGTCACGCGCTGGTGCCAATCGCGCACCGGTAACGAGGCCATCGAGCGGTGTGGACGAAACACGAACTCGCGCAGTGCGTACAAAGCCCGTATTGCCGGGCTTGGGCCATCCACCAGCGGCCCATTGAACAGCTTCAGATACCAGTAGCTCGGCGGAATACGGTTCTGCGTGATATGGGTATGGGAATTAGGGTAAAAATGCGAGGAAATAGCGGGGCCGTGGCTCAGGTCAGGGCTGTCCTTGGGAGACAGGACTGCCGTGATGGCCTCGCTGTTGGTACGCACCACCTTACCCAGCGTGGGCGAAATGTTGGGCAGGGTGCGATACTGTTCGCGGTTAGCAAACAAGAGCTGAAGCGTACCCAGAACGCCCGCTGCCAGCACCACCTTTTGAGCCCGCAGGGGGGGATACTTCTTTCGGGTGAGGGGGTTATGGGTGTGGAGTTCATAGCCGCCCTCCGGCAAGGGCTGGATGCGGGTCACCTTGCGCTCTGGCAGAAGGTGCGCCCCTAGTTTCTCGGCCAGGTACAGGTAGTTTTTATCCAGGCTATTTTTAGCGTTGTGGGGGCAGCCCGCCAGGCAAGCCCCGCAGCGGATACAACCGGTCCGCTTGGGGCCATCTCCTCCAAAATAGGGGTCTGGTGCTGTGACGCCCGGCTCCCCCTGGTAGATGCCCAGTGGGACACCTCCGAATGTTGAGGCTGCCCCCATGGCCTGGGCGGTTTGCTGCAAATAGCGGTCTTGCTCGTGCATCTGGCTATACATGGCACGGCCCAGCATCCGGGCAGCGGTGGCGTAGTGGGGCTTCAGTTCGCTTTCCCAATCAATGCCCAGGTGGCTCCAGGCAGGATCCTGGTAAAAGGAGCGCGGCGGCTCGAGCAACACCGCCGCGTAGACCAGGCTGCCACCGCCCACCCCTACCCCACCGATGAGGGTGACATGGCGAAAAAAGTGCTGGACAAAAAAGCCTTTGAGGCCCAGCGCCGGAAGCCAGAACAAATCCTTCACCGAGCGGTTGGCTTTGGCAAGATCGGCGTCACTCACCCGCCGCCCCTGCTCCAGCACCCCCACCCGGTAGCCTTTTTCGCTCAGGCGCAGGGCCGCCACACTACCGCCAAACCCGCTCCCGACCACCAGTACGTCGTAGTTGTAGTTCATGGCTCCTGATGCAGCAAAAAGGGGAGTGGAAGCCGGGCCAAAGGGCCCATTTTGAAAAAGGTCAGACCCAGCAGGGTGCGCTCGTCGAGTTGGCGCAACTCGTCTGTCACCCGAGGCCACGGCCAGGGATTGATTTCAGGATAGGTCACCGCCTGGCAGGGCCGGCCATCCACCCGCGAAACCACCAGGGCCACCCGGATGGGAAAACGCCGAATAACCATATCGCCACGCCGTAAAAGGTTGATACCCGTGCCATCGGCGGCGAAATCCTTGCCACACCAGCCCCCCAACCCCAGCAACCACAGCCCTTTGGGGGCGATCCAGCGCAGCCAGGCCGGGCCCACAAACTCGGCCCTGTAGACCCCTTGTACAGAGGTGGGGGCCTCGAGGGTGGCAAAAAGGGCCTTAAAAGACCCAAGCGATTGATGGTTGAGATGCGTAGCCTGCGGGCTAATCTGCATGGTGCTCCTTGAAGATGGCTGCATTGTATCAAGTTATAGACGCCGATTGTGATGCTATAGACACGCCCTGGATACCCTTCCCTGCGCTTGGCACCCAGCCATCGCGCAAGCGGGTCTTGTATACCTTCCAGCCCCGGTGTGCATGGCTCATTTATGGAGTTTCTCTGGAATTTACAGTTCCAGCATTGGTGAGACTCGAGCAAAGTGCTAGACTTAGCAAAGTGTCTTCTGGGGCTAACCGAAAGCAAAGCCCACAACCGCTATGACCAAGCATTCCCATGAACCCGTGGTGACCCCTCTATCGCCCACAGAGCCTTCGGCGGTGGAGGCCCTGTGGCATGACCTGGAGCCTCATCTGCACTATCTCTCTGCCCACGCCAGGTCGCAGGTACGCGCCGCCCTCGAGTTTGCCTACGTGGCCCACGAAGGCCAGAAGCGCAAGAGTGGGGAGCCCTACATCATTCACCCGGTTGCCGTCACGCAAATCCTGGCCGAGCTGGGCCTGGACGCCGAAACCCTCATGGCCGGACTATTGCACGACACCATCGAGGATACCCAGGTGCGGCCCGAGGAGATCGAGGAGCGCTTTGGGGCGGCGGTGCGCAAAATTGTGGAGGGCGAGACCAAGGTTTCTAAGCTCTACAAGCTGGCCCATGCCGCCCAGGAAGACAAACCCGCCGAGGAAAAGCACGCCGAAGACCTGCGCCAGATGTTTATTGCCATGGCCGAGGATGTGCGGATTATCATCGTCAAGCTGGCCGACCGGCTGCACAACTTGCGTACCCTGGAGTTCATGCCCCCCCACAAACAAAAGCGTATCGCCCGCGAAACCCTGGAAATTTATGCCCCGCTGGCCCACCGGCTGGGGATTGGGCAGGTCAAACTCGAGCTCGAAGACCTTTCTTTCCGCTACCTCGACCCCGAGAATTACCAGGCCTTAGAGGCCCGCCTCAAAAGCCACCGGGCCGAGCGCGAGGCCGCCGTACAGGCCGCTAAGGAGAAGCTCGAGCAAGCCCTCTCGCGCGACTTCATCCTCAAGCAGTCCATCAAGAAAATCGAGGTCACGGGTCGTACCAAACACCTTTTTTCCATCTGGAAAAAGATGGAACGGGAGGGTAAAGCTATCGAGCAAATCTACGACCTGCTGGCCCTGCGGGTAATCCTGGAGCCACGCCAGGGCAAAGACCCCGAAGAGAACGCCCTGCGCGAGAAACAGGTCTGCTACCACGTGCTGGGACTGGTGCATGCCCTCTGGCAGCCCATTCCGGGCCGGGTCAAGGACTACATTGCGGTGCCCAAGCCCAATGGCTACCAGTCGCTGCACACCACCGTCATTGCGGTGAATGGCCTGCCGCTGGAGGTGCAGATTCGTACCAAGGAGATGCACCAGGTCGCCGAGTTTGGGATTGCCGCCCACTGGCTCTACAAGGAGGGTGTGACCGACCCCGAAGGCCTCAAGCGGCGGGTGGGCTGGCTCAAGAGCATTCAGGACTGGCAACAGGAGTACAGCAGCTCGCGTGACTTTGTCGAGGCCGTCACCAAAGAACTGCTGGGCGGGCGGGTGTTTGTCTTCACCCCCAGGGGCAAGATCATCAACCTGCCCAAGGGCTCTACGCCAGTGGATTTTGCCTACCACATCCACACCGAGGTGGGGCACCACATGGTGGGGGCCAAGGTCAACGGGCGCATCGTACCCCTTAGCTACGAGCTGCAAAATGGTGAGATCATCGAGATTCTCACCGCTAAAACCGCCCATCCTTCCAAAGACTGGGTGGAGTATGCCAAAACCCGCTCGGCCAAGCAAAAAGTGCGGATGTTCTTCCGCGCCTTCGAGCGGGCCGAGACCCTGGAAAAGGGTGCGCGGATGCTGGAAAAGTACTTCAAGCGGCGGGGGCTCCCCAAACCCCTGGAAAGCCAGCTCGAGGAGGTGGGGCGCAAGCTCATCAAGAGCGCCTCGCCAGAGGATTTGTATGCCGCCATTGCGGGGGGTCGGGTGGCGCCCCAGCAGGTTGCCCGCATCCTGGCGCCCAAAAACGAAACGGTCGCTCCCAAAAGCAAGCCGGTCAGGAACGAGCTGGGCATCCGCCTCGAGTCCAACCTGAACGTACCCATCAAGCTGGCCAGTTGCTGTGAGCCCGCCAAGGGCGATGCCATCCTGGGCTACATCACCCGGGGGCGGGGGGTCACGATTCACAAAGCAGGCTGCCCCAATATGCGCCGTCTGATGGAGCATGACTCGGGGCGGGTGGTGCTGGCCTACTGGGAAGGGCTGGGCCGGGTAATGCAGATTGAAGTCCTGGCCGATGACCGGGCCGGCCTGCTGCGCGACATCATGGACGCCATTGCCTCGATGGGCAAGAGTGCCATGGGCGTGAACTCCAGCCCCACCTCCCCCCTCTCCTCGCTGTTTCGCATCAGCACCCGGGTAGACCTCACGGAAGGCGAACAAAAGGTGCTGGATGAGCGCCTGCGCAGTGTGCCTAACGTGCGCACAGTGAACTGGTCGCAGGTATTGTAGGCGTCAAGGATCTAGAGTCGAGGAACAAAAGTGCCAAGAATCTTTTGCGCCTGGCTATGGGCTTTAGTCCCTCGACCATCGGCGACTTTCCCCTTACCGGATTCAAAAAGACAGTTTACAAAACCAAAAACACCAGAGGCTGTCTTTTTGAATCCTAGAGCACACCCCTCCCTGACGGTCGGCGAAAAAAGCCTCACCCTTCGGTCGGGTTAGTTCGTCACCAAAGGGTGACGAACTAACCGAATCTGGTATTATGAACCTGCTTTTAGCCCTGCTCATCGCCTTTGCTGTGGCCGTGCTGACCGAACGCATGGGCTGGCTCAGGCCCAAGGCTGCCTGGGCTGCGGCGCTGGTGGGTGGGCTGCCGCTGTGGGCCGGGGGCTTTAGCGCCGCCCTGGCGGTCATCTTTTTTGTGGCGCTGGGCAGTGTAGCCAGTCGGCTCAACCCTAAAAGCCATGACCACACCGGTCGCAGGGCTTTTCAAGTGCTGGCCAACGGACTTCCGGCTGCGCTGGGTATGGCACTGGGGTCGCCCGTCTTTTTTGCGGCTGCGCTGGCCACCGCCGCCGCCGAC
Organism: Meiothermus hypogaeus; assembly: GCF_003574035.1. Lineage (GTDB taxonomy): Bacteria > Deinococcota > Deinococci > Deinococcales > Thermaceae > Meiothermus > Meiothermus hypogaeus. The sequence continues at coordinate 6,790 of NZ_QWKY01000089.1, forward strand.
ACGCTGGCCACCGAAATAGGCAGCCGAAGCCGGTGGGCCTGGCACCCGCTCAAAGGGCGGGTGGAGAGCGGAACCAACGCGGCGGTAAGCGCGCCCGGAACCCTTGCGCTGGTGCTGGGCGCGGGGATGTTTGCGCCCTGGGCCTGGTGGCTGGATGTGCCCGCTGGGGCTGTGGTGTTTGGCGGCATTGCTGGGGCTTTGGCCGACACGCTGCTGGGGTTGTTTGAAGACCGCTTTGAATGGTGGAACAACGACCTGACCAATCTGCTGGCCACCACCACAGGCGGTTTGGTGGCGCTGTGGCTTGCTTGAAGGGCTGGCATCGGTTCAGGAGATGCCCCTGATCGCGTTTCCCACGTTTACGCTACACACGATGCAGCGTAAATTACCCCACACGCCATAGCTTCCAAAGGATGCCGTGTGGGGTATTCGTGGGAGGCCACTCTGACTCAAATCAGGCTTCCATCAGGGCAGTATATGCTAATGGTAGAAGGGCATTTCATCACGCGGCATGCCCTTTTGAGGAGGTCAGGTGCGCTGGCACAACCTATACCGTCGCTGGGTCTTACAAAGGCACTTCCGCTTTGCCAAAGAGCACCTGGGCGATTATTTTTTCGATGCCCTTACGGCCTACGCCCTGGGCCTGAGCAAGCTTAACATTGCCGAGGCCAAAGAGGCCGCCTGGGCTTTGAGCGAGCTGCGCAAAGACCCCATTCCGGGTTTTACTGGTCAGCTCGAGGATATTTTTTTCACCATAGACTTTCATCTGCGCGAGCGCTACGGTCACGAGATTGCAGGGGCCCTGCGGCGCGGCCTCTCCCGCAACGACCTCGACCTCACCGTGTTTCGGGCTTACGCCTGTGAGCGGCTGCTGCGGGTGCTAACAGCTTTGTCCGACCTGCGGCGGGAGTTGCTGGGTTTAGGACAGGCCCATCGGCAAACTCTTTTGACCGCCTACACCCACCACCGCCCAGCCCAACCCACCACCCTGGGGCACTATCTGACCGGGGTGGAAAACCTGCTCTCGCGCGACTATCAGCGCCTGCGCTCGGCCTTCCAGACCACCGACAAATGCCCCCTGGGCGCTTCGACCCTGGCGGGCAGCCCCTATCCGGTAGACCGCAAGGCCCTGGCCCAGTGGTTGGGGTTTGGGGGCACCCTGGAGCATACCTACGATGCGATTGCCGCAGGCGACTGGGCCCTGGAAATTGCCTATGCCCTAGCGGGTATGGCCACCAGTTTGTCGCGTCTGGTGGCCGACCTCTTGTTCTGGGCGGAGCAGGGTGGCTTCCTGGTGGCCGAAAAAATCAGCCAGGGGTCTTCCATCATGCCGCAGAAGGTAAACCCGGTGGTGCTCGAGCATGTGCGGGGTTTCCTGGCCGAACTGATGGGCGGCCCCGTCACCCTGGGTCACCTCAACTACAGCACGCCGTTTGGCGACGTGAACGACCACGGGCCGGGGGTGCTCGAGCCCCTCCACGGGCTTTTCTACGCCGCCGAAGGGGCGGTGGCGCTCATGCGGGTGGCCCTGCAAGAAAGCCGCTTTGTGCCCGAGGTGCTTTCCCAGGGCCTGCGCGACCGCAGCGTGCTGGCTTCCGAGCTGGTGGATGTGCTGGTCTCCGGGCATCACCTCTCGCTGGCCGAGGCCTACCCTAAAGTACAGGGCATGTTGCGCGAGCTGAGCAGCAAGGGGCGCACGGTGGGCGAGCTGGGCCTGGACGACCTGCAAAGCCACCTGGGGTTTGGCGACCCCGAGCTGCTGCAGGCCTTGGAGCCCGAGCGCTTTATCGCCCGTCGGCGGGTGCTGGGCGGGGCCGCTCCGGAGGCCCAGGCGATTTACCTGGACTACGCCCTGAACCGGCTGAAGCTCGAGCGGCTCGAGCTCAAGGAACTCAAAAGCCGACGCCGCAAAGCCCTGCGAACCCTGGCCCAGGAGCCTTTGAGCCTGCTGGGTGAGCCCTCCCGAACCGGCCAGACCCTGAAGGCCGCCCCGTAGTTCAGTTTGGCGAGTCGCATACCCCACCGCAAGCCGACTTAGAAAAGCAAAGGTTGATGGGGCGCTCAAGGGATAGGCCTACCCGCTGGCCAAATGTGAGTGGCTCATGCGGAAAAGGAATGCGGCAGCGCCCAAGCGCTTAAGCTACAATCGTTTTTGAATGCGCTCGTATTGGACACCTTCCTGGACATCCGGCCCCTGTGGAACCTGCCCCGCTTGGTTAGGCCTGCTCACCCAACTGCATAGCGGCGTATAGGAGATTTATGCTCGAGACCCGTCTGCAACCCCACCGCGAATACCTGCTGGCCAACATGCCCGGCCAGAAGATGTTTTTGGCCCTCAAGGTGCGCCCCGAGGCCCAGGCCGCTGGCGCCCGGCCCCAACTGGCCATCGCCTTTGTGGTGGACACCTCCGGCTCGATGCGCGAGGTGGTGACCGAACCCAAAGAGCGCACCGGCCAGAGCGTGCGGGTGGATGGAAAGGAGTATGAGGTCGTACGTGGCGCCAAGAGCAAGATGGATCTGGTGGTAGAGGCGCTGCAAAACCTGCTGAATAGCCGTCAACTTCAGCCTACCGACCGCCTGGCGCTCATCAAGTTCGACGACCACGCCGGCGTGGTGCAGCCCTTTACCGACGCCGCCCACAAGGCCCGCTTGATCGCAGCCGTGGAACAACTGCCCCAGTTTTCCGGTGGAACCCACATGGGTGCGGGGATGCTCGAAGGCATGAAGCAACTGCAAAAGGAGTCGGGCAGCCGCCGCATGATTCTGCTGACCGATGGGCAGGCTTTCGATGAGCCCCTGGTCGAGCAGGCCGCCCAAGCGTTGGCCGAGGCCCACATCCCCGTGACCGCCATTGGCGTGGGCGACGACTGGAACGACGACCTTCTTACCGATATCACCGACCGCACCCAGGGCAGGCCCTTCCACATTGTGCCCGACACCCAGAATCCGCTGCCCCCCAGCCTCAAGGCCACCGAGCTGCCCAAGGCCATTCTGGGCGAGCTGGAAAACGCCGCCAGCGAGGTGATTACCAACATTGGACTATCGGTGCGAACCGTGAAGGATGTGACCCTGGATCGGGTCACGCGGGTCTACCCTACCCAAGCCGAGGTAGACCTGAAGGCCAAGCCCTACCCCCTGGGCAACGCGGCCAAGGGCGACTGGACGGTGTTTATCCTCGAGTTCACCCTACCCACTCGGCCCCCGGCGCGCATTCGCATTGCCCAGATGGGCCTGACCTACGAAGTGCCCGGCCAGGGCTACCGGGGTGAGGTGCCCCCCCTGGACGTGGTGGTGGAGTTCACCACCGACGAAACCCTGGCCGCCCGCATCGACCCCGAGGTCATGCAATGGGTGCAGCAGCGCAACATCGAGCAGCTCATCAAGCAGGCCACCATAGAGGCCCGTACCGACCCCAGCAAAGCCGCCAAGACGCTGGAACTGGCCCGCAACCTGACCGTTAAGCTGGGCAACACCGCCATGACCCGCGCCCTCGACCAGGCCGTAGGCGAGCTAAAAAGCAGCAAGACCATTAGCATCGGCACCGCCAAGACCATCAAGATTGGGGCCAAGACCCAGGTGCTCAAACAAGGGCCCGAGGCCGCTGGCGGAGGCGACCTGCCCTCCGACGAAGAGATTCGCAGGATGACCGGCGCCTAACTTGGAGCGGAGGCGCTCTGCCAAGCCCCTCTGCCTGGATATGGAACGTTGTCCCTACTGCGCCAGCCCCGTACCCACCAATGCCCCTATCTGTCCGACCTGTGGCATGAGCATTGCCATGCCGGGCGAACAGCATCTGCCGGTAGGAACCCGGCTCAAAGGTGGGCGCTACACCTTGGGCAAGGTGCTGGGGCAGGGCGGGTTTGGGATTACCTACCTGGGGGCCGATACCCAGGAAAACCGCCCCGTGGCCATTAAGGAATTGTTCCCCGAAGGCTCCTCGCGCCGCGCCAACTCGCGCAATGTGGTACCGCCCACCAGCCTGCTGGGGACCGGTTTTGCCGAGACCATGGAGAAGTTCGAGGACGAGGCCCGCGTGTTGAGCAGGTTCAACCATCCGGGCATCGTGCGGGTCTTTGATATTTTTGAGGAAAACGGCACTGCGTATCTGGTAATGGAGTTTTTGAAAGGCCAGACCCTGGGCAAGCGAATCGAGAAGCAGGGCAAGCTGGAAGCCCGCGAGGTGCAGGATATTGCCCTGAAGCTGCTGGATGCGCTGGAAGTGGTGCACAGCGCGGGGATGTTGCACCGCGACATCAAGCCCGACAACGTGTTTTTGCACCAGGATGGCCGGGTGGTGCTGATCGACTTTGGCTCGGCAAGGCAGTTTGCCCAGGGCAAAACCCTCCAGCACACCCGGCTGGTTACCCCGGGCTACGCGCCTTTGGAGCAGTACGGCACCGCCGGCAAGTTTGGCCCCTATACCGACCTCTACGCGCTGGGCGCTACGCTTTACCACGCGCTGACGGGGGTGGTGCCCCCTGCCGCGACCGACCGGGTGCAAAGCAACCAGCCCCTCCGACTGCCCCGCGAAACCCCCGATGGCCTCGAGCAGGCCGTCAACCGGGCCCTGGAAATCCGGGTGGACCGGCGCCCCCAGAGCGTGGCCGAGTTTCGGGCCATTTTGCTGGGTCAGCAGCAGCCCACCCCCGCCGACCCGTCTGCAACCGGCAATCTTTCGATTCGGGTCAGCCCACCCCAGACCGCCGTACGGGTGCAAGGCCCCAACAATTTTCAGCGAGTCGTCCAGGGCAATACCGACCTGGAAGGGCTCCCCTCAGGCACCTATACCCTCTACGCCGATGCCCGCGGTTTTCAGCCCCAGCAGGTTAAGGTACAGCTCCGGGCCGTGGGTCGTCCGATGGTGGGCATCTACAACAGCTCGCACTGGGCCTTGGAGCTCAACAACCCGGTCAACCAGCGCTTTGTGGAGGAGTTCCGCAA
>NZ_QWKY01000009.1 GCF_003574035.1 Meiothermus hypogaeus
CCAACCCCCTCAACCCCCAGTGCATCGCCCTGCCCACCGATGGGCGGCAAATAACCCTGGGCCTGACCTTTACCCCGTTTCCCTTTGGCGATGTATCGGATGCGGCCAATCAGGCTGCTTTGGGGGTCGAGCAGGCTGCGCTGGGCTTGCGGCAGGCCCGTACCCAGCTCGAGGCCCAGGCTGTCGAGAGCGCCCTGCGGGTGCGCCTGGCCGAATCGGGCCTCGAGGTAGCCCGCCTTGGGGTGCGGCTGGCCCAGGCCAACCTGGAGGCCACCCGGCTGCGCGAAAGCCGGGGAGCCGCCAGCCCAAGCGAGGTACGCCAGGCCGAGGCCAACCTGCGGCAAGCCGCCCTGCAGCAAGCCGATGCCGAGCGCAACCTGGCCCTGGCAAAGCAAAGCCTGGCCGACCTCATCGGGCAAAGCAGTGCCACACCCCCCCGCCTGGCGGTGCCAGCCGAGGGTGTTCCGCCCCAGGTGCGGCAAGCCGAACTGCAGGTAGCCAACGCCCAGATTGGCTTCGACCGGGCCGTGCGCGGGGTGCTGCCGGTAGTACAGGGCAGTTACACGCGCAACACCTCCGACAACGACTCGCTCACGCTGTCCATCAACTCCCGTACCCTGCAGCCCAGCCTGAGCTACACCAACCAGTCCCAGGGCCGCAGCGCCCCACAGGATCGCATTGTGGGCACCCTGCAAATCGGGCTTTCGGCCAACATTGCTTTTGGGGTGCTGGACGCCCTCGAGGCAGCCCAGAAGCAGGTGGATGCGGCCCGACAGGCCCTCGAGGCCGCACGCCGCAACAGCAAGCTCCAGGAGGATTTGCTCCGCTCCTCCTTGCAAACCGCCGAGCAAGGCCTGGCCAATGCCCTGCAAGCCCGCGCCGACGCTGAACGCAGCCTGGCTGAAGCCCGCGAACGCGAGCGGCTGGGGCTCTCGAGCCCCCTGGCTTCCCTCCAGGCCGAGCTAGCCCTGGCCCAGGCCCGCCTTGGCGTTGAACAGGCCGAACTCAGTCGCACCCAACGAATTTTGGATCTGTACCGTTTTTATGCCCTGCCCCTCAGCGAGGTGAACCGATGAAAATGGCTCTTGCCACCCGTTTGATTTCCCTGGTTGCTGTGTTTCTAACCCCCTTCACCCTGTCTCAGGCCCAGAACCTGACCCTCGAGGCCGCGCTGGCCAGGGCCGCCGAGCAAGCCCCGGTAGCAGCGGCCAAGGCCGAACTAGACGATGCCAGCGCCAACCTGCAAAGGGTGCTCTCTGACCCACTTCTAACCCGCCCCAGCAAGGTACAGGCCGAGCAGCGGGCCGCACTGGCCCAGGCCAGCTACGAGCGGGCACTGGTTCAGGCCCAGAGCAGCATTGTTGGGGCGTATGCGCAGGTACTCGAGGCCCAGTTGCAAGTGCGCCTGGCCCAGAAGGCCCTCGAGGTAGCCACCCGCGGCCTGGAAATTGCCCAGATTCGCCAGCGCAACGGCTCCGGCACCGCCCTGGACGTGCGCAACGCCCAGAACCGCCTGGACGACGCCCGCAGCAACCTCACCCGGGCCGAGAACGGGCTGGCCCTGGCCCAGGCCTCGCTGCGAAGCCTGGTGGGTGCGTTCTCCACGGTAGCGCCGTTGCCCAATCCCCCTGCCCTGCCGGAAGCCACCTCCGTGCAAGGGCTGCTGGCTAAAAACCCCGACGTCATCCAGGCCCGCCAGCGAACCGAGCTGGCCAACCTCCAGGTGGAACTGCTCGACCCCAGCTACGCGGCCCAGGCCGAGATAGCAGCCGCAAAGTCGCGGGCCGAGCAGGCCAGTGCGGGCGCTCGGGAAATCGAGCGGGGGCTGGGGCTGCAATACGACTCGCTGTACCAGAACCTGCAGGCCGCCGCTCGGGCCCTGGCCGTGCAACAGGCCGCCCTGGCCAACGCCCGCGAAGCCCTGGCCAACGATAAAAAGCGCCTGGACGCCGGGCTGATTAGCCAGGTGGCCTACCTGCAGACCGAGCTTTCCTTCATCCAGGCCGAGCTGGCCGCCCAGCAAGCCTTGGGCAACTACTGGCGGGCCTACTACAGCCTGCTGGCGGGAGGGCGCTAATGGAAAAGTCGTCCTACAGGGTTTGGCTCTGGCTGGGGCTGGTGGTGTTCTTGCTGGCCGGGTGCGGGCCGCGCCGCGCCGCTTCTTCAGAAAGCCCTGCCCCAGAAACGCCGGTGTCTCGAAGCATTAAGGTGCGGGTGGTGCAAGCCGAGCGGGGGACGCTCAGTACCATGCGCACCACCGGGGCTACCCTGTCGCCGGTACGAGAAAGCCAGGTCGGGGCAACAGCCTCGGGCAAGGTGCTGGAGGTGCGGGTAGCCGAGGGTAGCCGGGTGGCCCAGGGCCAGGTGGTCTTGCGGCTCGACCCGGCCAACGCCCAGACAGCCTTGCGCAACGCCGAGCTGGCCTTGCAGCAAGCCCAGGTGAACCTCGAGCGCGCCCAGCGCTCCACCTCCGGCTCCCTGGCGCCGTTGCAAGCCAGCCTGGAGTCGGCCCAGGCCAACCTCCAGGTAGCCGAGCGGCGCTATGTGGAAGGGCAGCAGCTTTTCAAGGCCGGGGCCATTTCGCAAGTTGAGCTTACCGGCCTCGAGGCCGCCTACAACCAGGCCCGGGCTGCCTTCGACAACGCCCGTGAAAACCTGGCCCGCACCCAAAGGGCCTCCAGCGAAGACCTGGCCTTGCTCCGCCTCCAGGTGCAGCAAGCCCAGAACCAGCTGGCCCAGGCGCGGCGGGCCGTGGCCGATACCGAGGTGCGGGCTCCCTTTGCAGGGGTGGTGGTAGAAATATTCGTGAACCCCGGCGAGTTCGTTTCGGCGGGGCAGCGGGCCTTCCGGCTGGCCGATACCAGCCAGCTCGAGGCCACCTTCCGCCTACCCCCCGAGGAGGCCGCCACCTTACCTCTGGGAACCAGGGTAGAGGTGCTTTATGGCGGTAATAACTACCCCGCCACCCTTCGCAAAAGCAGCAAAGTGCCCGGCACCGATCGCCTCGTCGAGCTGACGGCCCAGGTAGAAGGCAGCCTGCCCCCCGGGGCCAGTGTACAGGTACGCTACAGCCTCTCCCTGGCGCAGGGCAGCCTGCTGCCGGCCGGGGCCCTGCGCACCGAAGGCCGCAACACCTATGTTTTCGTGGTGCAAGATAACAAGGCCGTGCGCACCCCGGTGCGGGTGCTGGGCGATACCGGAACCCGGGTGGCGGTTGAAGGGGTCAACGGGCCGGTGGTTTTTCCGGTGCCCTCGAGCCTCTCCGACGGCGACGCGGTGGAGGTGGTACAGTGAGGGTTCGCCAGGCCCAAATCTATATGAACCCTTTGCCTTCTCCCCTTGCGGGAGAAGGTGACGACACCCCACCGGCGCCATTACGCTTCATTACAGCGACGCCATTGACTGGAGCGGGGGTGTCGCCGGATGTGGGGCACATGAAACGCCGCTCAAAAATAACCCTTCAGGTTGGGTTGGTATTAGCACAGCAGCAGGGGGTGCTGGCATGAGCCAGAAAGAACGTAAAAACCCACAGCCCGAAACCGGCGATAAACCGGAGAACCCGGTCATTGCGTTCTTTGTCAAGCGCTTCGTGTTCTCCACCGCGGTATTTCTGGCCATGGTGCTCTTTGGCCTCATCTCGGGCAGCCGGGTGGGGGTAGACCTGCTGCCCCGCTTCGAAATTCCGGTGGTGGCAGTCACGACGGCCTACCCCGGGGCCGGGCCCGAGGAGGTCGAGCAGCAGATAAGCCGGCCCATCGAGGATGCGGTCTCGACCCTTTCCGGCCTCGACCAGATCGCTTCGCTCTCGGGGGAGGGCTTCTCCCAGGTGATCGTTTCGTTCGAGTTTGGCCAGGACATCAACCGCGTGGCCACCGACGTCTCCCAGCGGGTGGCGGCAGTGCGGGGCCAGTTGCCGCGCGATGCCCAGGCTCCGGTGGTGCAGCGCTTCGACCCCGCGGCCGCGCCCATCCTGTTCATCGCGCTGTCCGCCGAGGGGCGTGACCTGCGCGAGGTGGCCAAGTACGCCAACGACGTGCTCAAGCCCCGTTTACAGCTTGTTTCGGGGGTGGCCGATGTGCAGGTGCAAGGCGCCCCCGACCGCCAGGTGCAGGTGCTGCTGGATCCATACAAGGTAGCCAGTTACAACCTTTCCCCTGCCCAGGTGGTGGGGGCCATCCAGGCCTCGTCCCTGGCCGTGCCCGCGGGCACCCAGAGCGACCAGGGGCAGCGCCTCCTGTTCACCATGCGCAACACCCCCGCCACCCCGGAAGAGGTGGGGCGCATTCTGGTAGACCCAGCCCGCGGCCTTCAGGTGCGCGATCTGGGCGTGGTGCGCGACACCCAGGCCGAGCCCACCCGCTTGACCCGGCTCAACGGCCAGCCGGTAATTCCCCTGGCCATCCGTAAAACCCCCGACTCCAATGCCGTAGCGGTAGCTCAGGGCATCAAGCGCACCCTGCAGGAAGCCCGCCTGCCCCAGGGCTACCAGGCCCGCATCGTGGGCGACACCACCACTTTCATCGAGAACACCGTCAACGATACCTTCCGCGAGGTGCTGCTGGTTGCAGCCATCGTCTCCTTCATCACCCTGATCTTTCTGGGCAAGCTGAACTCGGTGTTCAGCGTGGTGCTGGCCATTCCCATCACCATGTCGGGCGCTTTGATCGTGTTTGGCTTGCTGGGCTTTACCTTCAACATCATCAGCCTGCTGGCTATCATCGTGGCGGTCGGCATCGTGGTAGACGACTCCATTGTGCTGGCCGAAAACATCGAGCGTTACCGCAAGATGGGTTACGACAACCTGCAAGCGGTTCTAAAAGGGGCCACCGAGGTGCTCTCGGCGGTTTCGGCGGCCACCCTCTCGCTGCTGGCGGTGTTCTTGCCGATTAGCTTCCTGCCGGGCATTATCGGCGAGTTCTTCCGGCAGTTTGGCATCGTGCTGGCCGCGGCCATTGCGGTGAGCTGGCTCGAGGCCCTGTTCTTCCTGACCGTGCGCCTGGCGTATTTCCCCGACCCCGAGCCCCCAACCTGGCGGCAACTGGGGGCCCGCTTCCTGGGTCTGGGCCAGGACCTGCGCTGGGGGCTGCGGTTGCATGTCTACCGGCAGCCAGGCCTGAGCTGGGAGCGCCGCCTGTTCAATATTCTGATCACGCCCGTCACCCTGCTCCTGGCCCCCTTGCGCTGGTTGTTCTCGGTGATTTTTGGACTGGCTGGGGCCATTACCGGCAGCCTGCACGGGGTTTCGGAGCGGGTATTCCTGGGGCTGCGCGAGTTGTATGCCCGCACCCTGGCCGCAGCCCTGAAGCGAAGCGGTCTGGTGCTCTTGCTGGGCCTGGGCTTCTTCCTGAGCATTGGCTATGTAGGCCCCAAAATTCCTTTCAACTTCACCGCCAAAAACGATAACGGCCAGATGAACGTGGATCTGGTACTGCCCAAAGGCACCGCCCTCACCGAGACCGATGCCCTCGCCCGGCGGCTCGAGGGCTGGCTGGCGACCCGGCCCGAGGTTCGGGCGGTGCTCAACACCGTGGGCAGCTCACAAAACATCCTGGGCGCGGGCAACCCCGAACGGGCCCGCCTGGTAGTTGAGCTGGTCAATAAAGATAAGCGTCAAAACGTCTACGACCTGCTGCCCATCTACCGCGAGGCCCTGCAAAAACTGCTCGATGACCGGCCCGAGGCCGACCTGCGGGTGACCGTGCCGGAAGGGGGACCGGGCGGCGCCGCCGACCTGCAGTACACCCTGACAGCCCCCAGCCCCGCGCTGCTAGCCGAAAAGAATCGCCAGGCTCTCCAGGTCATGCGGCAGCTCCCCTACCTCATTGATGTGCGCAGCAGCCTCGAGGAGACCGCCAGCGAGCGGGTACTAGTGCCCAACCCCAACAAGCTCCAGGGCACCGGCCTGACCCCCAACGACCTCGCCCAGACCCTGCGCATTTACAACGCCGGCACCGAGGCCGGCAACCTGCGCTCCGGCGGCGACGATATCCCCATCGTGGTCAAGGCCGACCCTCGCTTTGTGCCCGACCAGTCCAGCCTGCTTTCGCTCCCGGTGGCCGCGCCTGCTCTACGGAGCAGCTTGCCCCTAGGCAGCCTGGGACAGTTCGAAAACCGCCAGACCCCCGCCCAGCTTTCGCGCACGAACCAGGCCTTCTCCACCGGCATCAACGCCAACCGTGCGCCCGGCACCGAGGTCGGCACCTTCCAGCTTTCCAACCTGGTGCGCCAGGAGCTGGAAAAAGCTGGGGTCTTTACCGATGGGGTGCGCCTTGAGACCCAGGGCTCCACCGCCTTCGTGGGTGACCTGGCCCGGAGCGCCCCCATTGCCTTTGGGCTGGCCCTCCTGCTCAACTTTCTGGTGATCTCGAGCCAGTTCAACACCTTCCGCTACCCGCTTTACCTGCTCCTGCCCGTACCGCTCGCGCTAGTGGGGGCCTTCTGGTTCCTCTACTTCTTCCGAAGCGGCCTGGACGTGGTTTCGGTGCTGGGGGTGGTCATTCTGATTGGCCTGGTCACCAAAAACGCCATTCTGCTGCTGGACTTTGCGGTGCGCGAGGCCCGCGAAAAACCCCTCTACGATGCCTTGGTGGAGGCGGCCCGGCTGCGCCTGCGCCCCATCCTGATGACTACCCTGACAGTGCTGATGATCTCCATACCCCTCATCGCCGCGGCTGGTGAGGGCTCGGAGTTCCGCAAGCCCCTGGGCATCATCATCCTGGGCGGGGTCTCGGTTTCGATGCTGCTGACGCTGTTTGTGGTGCCGGCTGCGTTCTACCTGTTCGAGCGAAAACGCTACGAGAAGCTGCGCCAGGAGCGTACCAGCTTACTGGGTGCCGCACCAGCGGTGGGGGACTAAAACACCTCCAGGCAGCACACCCGCGCTGACCCCTACGCCCTGTCCCCTGTTCGCTACGCATTTATGAGCAAATACCGCGTTTTCTGGCTGGTTTTCTTTGGAGGTTTGCTGCTTTTTGCCGGGGCCATGGTCTGGTACACCCGGCAGGCCCTCAAACCTTATCCGGCAAACCAGGCTGCTCAAGCAGCCCTACAAACCGATGCCCAGGTGCAGGTACGCGCCGCCCCCTACGGCTGGGTCTTCCTGCCACAAGGGCCGGTCAAGGGCGGGCTGGCCTTTTATCCGGGGGGTCTGGTCGAACCCCAGGCCTATGCCCCCGTGATGCGTCGAATTGCCCAGGGGGGATACCGGGTAGCGCTGCTCCAGGTGCGCTTTAACCTGGCCGTCACCGAGCAAGGCAAGGCCCGCCAGGCCATCGCCGAGGCGCCCGACCTGCCCTGGGCGGTGGGGGGGCATAGCCTGGGCGGGGTGGTAGCCTCCAACTTTGCCGACAGCAACCCCAGTGTAAAAGCCCTGGTGATGTGGGCGGCCTACCCGCAAAACAACCTCTCGGGAAAGCGCATTCCCACCCTGGCCCTCTTCGGTGAAAAAGACGGGGTGATTCGGCAAGAACAGCTCCAGGCCGCTCAGGGTAAGTTCCCGCAGGGCACCCTTCGAGAAACCATCCCCGGCCTCAACCACGCAGGGTTTGGTTCGTACGGCCCCCAGCGTGGCGATACCCCCGCCACCATCGCCCCTGAGGCCGGCTGGGATGAGGTTGCCAAACGAACCGAGGTCTTCCTGGATCAAGCGCTGAGCGCGCCTTGAGGTTTACCGCTGCCCAAAACGGCGCCCGGCGATAAAGCGGTCTACCCAGCGGTCGGGCAACACACGTGCCAGAAGGGCCCCTGCTCTGGCATCGCGCCCCACCACATAGCGGGTTCTGGGACGGGCCGCAGCGAGGGCCTGCGCCACCACCCGGGCTACCTCGTTGGGGTGTAAACCGCTGCCATCTTGCGCCCGGATGTAGTTCAGGATGCCGTCAATGGCGCGGCCGTACAATCGGATGGCTTCCGGGGGCAGTTGTTGTTTGAGCGCCTCGCCCCAGGCCACCCCCTTGCCCCAGATGGGGGTTTGGATGTTGCCCGGCTCGATAATCGAGACCTCTATTCCCCACGGCCCCAGCTCCCGTCTGAGGGCATCGCCGATGGCCTCGAGGGCAAATTTAGAGGCGGCATAGGGCCCCATCAGGGGTGCAGCCACCCGCCCGCTGATGGAGCTCATCAGCACCACCCGCCCCCTGGCTTTTCGCAGCAGGGGCAAAAAAGCCTGGGTGACGGCCACCTGCCCCACCACGTTGACCTCCAGCACCCGCCTGAGCTCCTGCAAGGGCAAGAACTCGAGCGGCCCCGCCACGGCAATCCCAGCGTTGTTCACCAGACCATCGAGTTGGGACACCTGGCTAAAGACAAACTGAGCCGCTTCGCGAATAGAGGTTTCGTCCATCACATCCAGCAGAACCGGCCTGAGGTGGCCTTTTGACTTTTGTTTGAGCGCCTCGGCATCGGTGTTTTTGCGCACCCCAGCAAAAACCCGGTAGCCCCGATCCTGCAGCCACAAAGCACAGGCCTCTCCAATGCCGCTGGAGGCGCCGGTAATCACAACGGTTTTCAAGCTTCCACCCTTTCCAGCACCACCATGGCCAGGGCGTAGTGCTTCTCGTGCGAAAGCGAAAGATGGGCCCTCAAGCGACCTTCTTCCAGCCTGGCGCGTAGCTCTGGAGCAAAACCCAGGCCTGGTTTAGGCCCTTGCATCTCCACCCAGACCTCGAGCCAGCCAAAGGATTCCGGCCAGCACTTCTGAAAGGCTTCCTTGGCCGCAAAGCGAACCGCCAACGAAGGGATCGGATCGGCCCTGGCCAGGCAGTAGGCGATTTCGGAGGGAACAAAGTGGCGCTGCAAAAAACGCTCAGCATGACGCGCCCAGACCCGGCGCAGGCGCTCGAGCTCTACAATGTCGGTTCCAATGGCCACGATGGACATCGGTTAGCATTGTAAGCGCTGTGCTGCCTAAAGCCTTCCTGACCCGAATGTCCGAGCTGTTGGGCGAGGAATTCCCCCATTTTTTGCAGGCCCTCACCGGGGCCGACCGCAGCTATGGCCTGCGGGTCAACACCCTCAAGCTAAGCCCTGAGCAGCTTTTACAGATAAGCCCCTGGAATCTGGAGCCCATTCCCTGGTCGCCTGAGGGCTTCTACTACCCCGCCGAGGCTCGCCCGGGGCCCCACCCTTACTACTACGCCGGGCTTTACTACATCCAGGAGCCTTCGGCCCATGCGGTCGGGGTGCTGGCCGATCCCAGGCCGGGGGAGCGGGTGTTGGATCTGGCCGCCGCGCCGGGGGGCAAAACCACCCATCTGGCGGCCCGAATGCAGGGCCAAGGGCTCCTGGTTTCCAACGAAGTGGATCTCGGCCGGATGCGCGGGCTGCTGGAAAACGTCGAGCGCTGGGGGGCCCACGTAGCGGTGGTCTCGGCGCCGGTGGAAAAGCTGGCCTGGGCCTGGGGGGCCTACTTCGACAAGGTGGTGCTGGATGCACCCTGCTCGGGCGAGGGGATGTTCCGCAAGGACCCCGAGGTGGTGCGTCACTGGGGGCCGGGGGCCCCGGCGCGGGCAGCACGGGTGCAACAAAGCCTGATTGCGGCGGCAGGCGAACTCGTGCGCCCGGGGGGTTTGCTGGTTTACTCCACCTGTACCTTCGCTCCCGAGGAAAATGAGCAGATAATTGCCCAGTTCCTGCGGAATCCTGGCTGGGAACTCGAGGACGCCCAAATCCACCCCTCCTTCGCACCGGGGGTTCCGGTTTGGGGCGATGGTAACCCGGCCCTGGCCCGAACCGCGCGGCTGTGGCCGCACCAGCTGCGGGGGGAAGGACACTTTTTAGCCAAACTTCGCAAGACCGAGGGCGAAGAAAACCACCCGGCCCAGGAGCAAGCCCCGCCGCTATCCCGTGAGGTGCGGGCGCTGTGGGAGTCCTGGCGCGAGGAGCACCTGAAAGGGGACCTCAGGGGGGAAATCCTCGAGCGCGCCGGACACCTTTACCTGCTGCCACCAGAGCTGCCCAGCCTGGCGGGCATCAAAGCCCCAGCGCCAGGGCTCTATCTGGGGGAAGCCCGGGTGGGAAAACGCAAGGACGCAGGGCGATTCCTGCCAGGAAAGCCCCTGGCCCACTACCTCCACCCCAGCCAGGTCAGCAATACCCTGCCGCTGCAATCCGACGACCCCCGGGCGCTGGCCTTTGCCCTGGGGCAGCCCGTCTTAGTCGAAGGGCCGGAAGGCTGGTATCTGGTTACGCTGCAAACGCCGGTGGGTTCTTTTGGCCTGGGCTGGGGACGGCTCAAGGGCGGTGTGGTACGACCAGGGAAGGCCGGGCTATAATACCAGATTCGGTTAGTTTGTCACCCTTTGGTGACGAACTAACCCGACCGAAGTTATCCGCGTAGCGGAGGGCGATACCGCCCCTTGGAAGGGAGACGCTTTCTTCGCCGACCGACAGTGAAGGGCCATCGGCCCCCGGCTAGCGCCGGTACTCAAGGGAGGGGTGTGCTCTAGGATTCAAAAAGACAGCCTCTAGTGTTTTTGGTTTTGTAAACTGTCTTTTTGAATCCGGTATAAAACCCTTTCCATTCATATGCAGCCCCGCTCAGCATGTGCCTTGTGCGCCCAGGTGTACCACCACACCCGACCGGCTCTTGCTGTGGGGTGTCTCACTGAGGTCAGGCCCAAACAGCTTTAGAGGAGCCATAGCGCTTACTCTTCCTGGGCCTCGAGCCGCTTCAGAAGCTCCTTGAGCTGCGCTTTTTGCTGACCCTCTTCCATCCCGTCGGCAAGTTTCTCGATGGCCAGGCGCACCACCTCCGACTTGGAGACCAGCTGCTCGGGGCTGGAAAGCTCGTAGGCCAGCTTGGTCAGGAGGGCATCCTGATCATCGCTGATGACCACCTGCAATCGCTTTTTTTCCTTTTTGGGCATAACCGATATACTTTGCGGCAGTACGAGTATGGTAACGGATAAATACTCGTATGCGTTTATGACTAAACTTTAGCACGTTACATTTGTGCTTGACAATACGGTTCCAACTTACTATGCTCAATGTGAGCATGATGTGTAATATACACAACCAAGCTTGGTAGCACGCTGGAGAAGCCCTTTCTTATGGATCGAACCCTTATTATTCGCGGTGGAATTCCCCTCAGCGGGGATCTGAGAATTTTTCCCGCTAAGAATTCTGCGCTCAAGCTCATGGCGGCCAGCATCCTTACCGCCGAACCCGTGACCCTCGCCGAGGTTCCGCGCCTGCGGGACATCGACGTTTTACTCGAGCTCCTGGGCCACCTGGGTACCCGCCACGCCTGGGAGGGCCGCACCCTGCATCTGCACACCCCGGAAATCCGCTCCACGCAGGCACCCTTCGAGCTTGTCAGCAAGATGCGGGCCAGCTTCAACGTACTGGGGGCGCTGGCCGCCCGGGCCGGGGAAGGCACCGTACCGCTGCCGGGGGGCTGCAACTTCGCCGAACGTCCGGTAGACCAGCACATCAAGGCCCTGCGCGGCCTGGGTTTCGAAGTCTCCACCGAGATTACCGAACAAGGGGTGGCCTATACCGTGCGCCGCCACAAACCCGCCTCGGGCCGGGTGGTCTACGACCTGCCGACCCTGGGGGGCACCGAGCAAGCCCTGATGGCCGCAGCCCTGGGCGGCGAGGCCGTTTTGGTCAATACTCCACAGGAACCCGAGATTGTAGACCTGTGCAACTTCCTGAGCAAAATGGGCGCCGAAATCAAGGGTATTGGCAGCAGCATCCTGCACATCAAGGGCAAGCCCAGCCTGCGCGGAGTCAGCTACAGCGTGATCCCCGACCGAATCGAAGCAGGCACTTACCTGTTTGCAGCGGCGGCCACCAGAGGCTCCATCACCCTGTCCAATGTGGAGCCTTTCCACATGGATGCGGTGCTAGACAAGCTCATTCAGTCGGGCCACCGCATCACCACCGGCAAGGACTGGATTCGCCTCGAGTCCACCGCACATCCCCAGCCCTTCAACCTCGAGGCCCGCGAATACCCCGGCTTCATCACCGACCTGCAACCCCCTGCCGCAGCCTACCTGGCTACCGTACACGGCACCTCGCTGGTCTCGGACCGGGTCTACCCCGACCGCTTTACCCACGCCAGCGAGCTGGCCCGCATGGGGGCCGATGTCACCCTCAAAGACCGCACCCTGATTATTCAGGGGCGCCAGCTTACGGGTGCCGCCGTGGAGGCCCGCGACATCCGTGCCGGTGGCGGCCTGATAATCGCGGCCCTGGCCGCCGAGGGCGAGAGCCATATCGCCGGCATGAAGTACATCGAGCGTGGATACGACGACATCGAAAACCGCCTGCGCTGCCTTGGCGCCCAGGTAGGGGTGCAGGTGCCCGAGCTGGCTTTGGCCGCGGACTGATTGATTCTGGCCGGGCAAAGCTTTCCCGTTTCTCCGCAAATCCTGGGGATTATTGCGCCCGTGGGTCACCCCCGGGCTATTGTTGTGCTGTCGATTGAAGGCCATCGGGGGTAGACCCCCGGCTGCATTTGACGTCTGCCCTCCGAAACCCTAGACTCAGGTGCTATGGATTTGCAGACCCTCCAACACCGACTCGAGGCCCTTCGGGGGTATCTTTGACATCGCTGGTAAGGAAGCCCGCCTAGCCGAACTCGAGCAACAAATCAACGATCCCCACCTCTGGAACGACCCGGCCCACGCCCGCAAGGTTTCGCAGGAGTCGGCCCGGCTGCGCAGGGTGGTGGAGGGGTTCAAGCGCCTGGAGTCCGACCTGCAGGGGCTTTTGGAGCTCTGGCCGGAGCTTATGGCCGAAGAACGGGAGCAGATGCAGCCCGAACTCGAGCGGGCCGGACGCGAGCTCGAGGACCTCTACCACCAGACCCTGCTCTCCTTCCCCTACGCCGAAAACGCCGCCATTGTAACCATCAAACCCGGCGCAGGCGGCACCGAGGCCTGCGACTGGGCCCAGATGCTCTATCGCATGTACACCCGCTTCGCCGAGCGCCACGGCTTTACCCTGGAGCTCATTGACCTGGAGCCGGGAGCCGAGGCCGGCATTGACTACGCGCAGTTCATTGTGCGAGGCGAGAACGCCTTTGGACTGATGTCCCCCGAAGCCGGGGTACACCGCCTGGTGCGGCCCTCCCCCTTCAATGCCCAGGGCAAGCGCCAGACCAGCTTTGCCGCGGTAGAGGTCATGCCTGAGGTAGACGAATCGGTGGATATACAGATTGCCCCCGAAGACCTGCGCATAGACGTAATGCGCTCGCAGGGCAAGGGCGGCCAGGGTGTGAACACCACCGACTCGGCGGTGCGGATAGTACACCTACCCACCGGCATCATCGTGAAGTGCCAGGTGACCCGCAGCCAGCAAAAAAACAAAGAGATGGCCATGAACATCCTGCGCTCCAAGCTCTTCGAGATTGAGTACAAGAAAAAGCAGGAAGAACTGGCCCGGCTCAAGGGTGAGGCCCGCCCCATTGAGTGGGGCAGCCAGATTCGCAGCTACGTGCTGGATAAGCAGTACATCAAGGACCACCGCACCGGCGAGATGCGCCACGACCCCGAGAACGTGCTGGACGGCGACCTGGAAAGCCTGATCTGGGCGGGGCTCGAGTGGAAAGCCGGCCGAAGAGAGACCGTGGCCGCAGCTGAGGATGAGTAGGCACTGGGAAGTCGCCATCTCCACCCAGCTAGAGAAACATCCTTTCGCCGAAGATACACTGGCCAAGCGCACCATCCGCAAAGGCGAAGTCGCCCCTGCTCTTCAAAGACTTGGCCGCCCGCGAAAACAAGAAGGGCCAAAGAGACCTGCCTCACCGCGGTGACACCAACTTTGATGGCCAGTTATCTTTGGGAGCCGCTCCTATGTCCCCTCATCCGGCGACACCCCAGGTGTAGAGAGTTGCGTTCCCATCACTGGTAAATAGGGTGGTCGGGGTGTTGCCACCTCCCGCCCAGAGAAGGCACGGGGTTCATGGTGGATTTGGGGTGATACGCTTTCTTCGCAGCGAAGTGGGGTGGCACACTGGTCTGCATTGAGTCTGGGCACAGACGCATTCTCGTTTTTGCGGGCAGCAACGTCTATGAAGGGCGCGATAAGCACCGGTGGGCCAAACCCGGCCCACGGGTGCTTGGGTTTCAAGTTTCTAGGCAGCAATAGTCTTGGCTGCAACTAAGGGTTCCTGATCCTGGGGGAACAAGACCTGTGTTACGAGCACTCTATTGCGCGGGTGTTGCTTTAAGCCGCTCCACCACCGCCCGGTCTTCCAGGGTGCTGGTGTCGCCCTTGATCTCCTCGCCCGAGGCCACCTGTCGCAGCAGGCGGCGCATGATTTTGCCCGAGCGGGTTTTGGGCAGGGCATCGGTCAGACGAATCTCGTCGGGGCGGGCGATGGCCCCTATGGCCTTGACCACGTGGGCCTTGAGCTCGCTGGCCAACTCAGCGCTAGGGGTCTGGCCGGTTTTGAGGGTTACGAAAGCCACAATGCCCTCGCCCTTGATGGGATCGGGGCGGCCCACCACCGCGGCCTCGGCCACGGCAGGGTGCGAGACCAGGGCGCTCTCCACCTCCATGGTGCCCAGGCGGTGACCCGAAACATTGAGCACGTCGTCCACCCGGCCCAGAATCAGGTAGTAGCCATGCGCATCACGCCGGGCCCCATCGCCGGTGAAATAGTTGCCGGGGTACTGGGCAAAGTACTGGCGCTCGAACCGCTCAGGGTCGCCCCAGACGGTGCGCAGCATGGAGGGCCAGGGTTTTTGGATAATCAGATGGCCGCCCTCGTCGGGGTTGTTCACGGGCTGGCCGGAGGTGTCTACAATTTCCGGCTGAACGCCAAAAAAAGGCTTTCCGGCATGGCCGGGCTTCATGGGGTGCACCCCCGGAAGGGTGGTAATCATAATGCCGCCGGTCTCGGTCTGCCACCAGGTGTCCACAATGGGGCAGCGCTCCTTGCCAATCACCTTGTAGTACCACAGCCAGGCTTCGGGGTTGATGGGTTCCCCCACCGAGCCCAGCAAGCGCAGGCTGTCAAGGTTGTACCTGCGGGGCCACTGCTCGCCCCACTTCATGAAGGCGCGGATAGCGGTGGGAGCGGTGTAGAGAATGCTCACGCTGTATTTTTCGATGATGTTCCAGATGCGACCCTCGTCGGGGGCGTTGGGGGCCCCTTCGTACATGAGGGTGGTGGCCCCGTTTTGCAAGAGCCCGTACACCACATAGCTGTGGCCGGTAATCCAGCCCACGTCGGCGGTGCAGAAGTAGGTGTCGGTGTCCTTGAGGTCGAATATGTACTGGGCGGTCAGGTAGGTGTAGACCGAGTAGCCGCCAGTGGTGTGCAGCACCCCCTTGGGCTTACCGGTAGAGCCCGAGGTGTAGAGGATAAAAAGTGGGTCTTCGGCGTCCATGGGCTCGGGCGGGCAGTCGGGGGAAGCATTGACCATGAGCTCGTGATACCAGTGGTCGCGGCCCGGCTCCATGTGTACCTCGTTTCCGCAGCGCTTGACAACCACCACATTCTCGATGGTCTTGGCGTCCGCTAAGGCCTCGTCGCTGTTGGCCTTGAGGGGCACCACACTCCCGCGCCGCCAGCCGCCATCGGCGGTAATGAGCACCTTGGCCTGGGCATCGTTGATGCGGTCGGCCAGCGCCGAAGCCGAAAAGCCGCCAAACACCACCGAGTGCACCGCGCCGATGCGCGCACAGGCCAGCATGGCAATGGCAGCCTCGGCAATCATGGGTAAGTAGATGGTGACGCGGTCACCCTTCTTGACGCCGAGCCCCTTGAGCACGTTGGCGAACTTACTTACCTCGCGGTGGAGTTGCTGGTAGGTCAGGGTGCGTGAGTCACCCGGCTCTCCCTCGAAGATGATGGCGGCCTTGTTGCCGCGGGTGGCCAGGTGCCGATCCAGGCAGTTGTAGGAGAGGTTGAGCTGGCCGCCAATGAACCACTTGGCGTTGGGGGGGTTCCACTCGAGCACCTTGTCCCAAGGTTTGAACCAGTGTAGCTCCGAGGCCACCCGACTCCAGAACTGCTCGGGCTGCTCGAGGCTCTCGCGGTAGAGGGCCTCGTAGGCCTCGAGTTCGCGGATCCGGGCCGACTGCCGGAAGGCTTCAGAGGGCTGAAAAACGCGTTCCTCTTTCAAAACCGCTTCTATTTTTTCCATATTCGACTCTCCAGCATTCAACAAGCACCGGTTCTTTTGCAAGTGAGCATAGGCGGCCTGAATGGCAACGTCAAGAAAAAGCCGGCTTTGGCAAATGTACGAAATAAGGCATTACTTGACAGTCTGTTGTAACATCGCCATCATATCGCCAGAAACATCTATTGCACCACCGATCGGATTGCTATGGCCCAAAGCCGTAAACTCACCACCGTTCAGGCCGCTTTGCGGGTTCTGGCTTACCTGGCCGAACACCCAGAAGGGGTGGAGGCCGCCAGACTGGCCGCTTTCCTGGGCAAAAGTCTTTCCACCGCCTATGCCCTGCTGGCCAGCCTGGTTTCGGAGGGTTTCGCCGAACGGGAGGGTAGCACCTACCGGCTATCCAGGACAGCCCTGGCACCTGCCCCGACCCGCCTGGCCGAGCCAGAGAAGCTGAGCGATGCACTGGAAGAGCTGTACCTGCGTACCCGTGAACGCTCCTATCTGGCCTTGCTCAACCACGAAGGCAAGCTGCGTCTGTCTACCAGGGGACGGCAGGGTTTGCCCAAGCTGGCCGGGCTGGAAGAGCAGGTATTTGAGGGTTTTCATGCCCTGGCCCTGGGCAAAGCCGTCTTGGCGTTTCTAGATGCCGAGGCCCAAGCACCCCACCTGCAAAACCTCCGGGCCTTTACCCACCTCACCATCACCGACCCCCTGACCCTCGAGGAAGAGCTGACCAAGGTGCGCCAGATGGGGTTTGCGGTAGAACTCGAGGAACATGCCGATGGCATCTCCGGGGTAGCCGCCCCCATCTTTGGCCCGGATGGGGTAGTGATGGGCGCTTTGGGGGTGGTGGTGCCCTCGAGGCGGTTTCCCTACGCTTTTACCCGACTGGTACAGGCCGTGCAGGAGGTAGCCCGGGCGGCCTCGAGCCGTTCGCGGGTGGAACCACCCCAGGGCGAAGCCAAGCCTCTTCCACCCAGCGAGCCGGTTTACCTGGGTTCGGCCAGCGAAGAGACTCCGGTCTGGGCCCCCAAGGCTTTAGTTGATCAGGCCAACCTCCAGGATTACCCTTCGGAGTACCGCAAAAGCCAGGAGCACCCCGAGGCCTTTTGGGGGGCCTGGGCCGAGCGGTTTCACTGGTTCACCCCCTGGAGGCAGGTACGGGAAATTAGCCCCCCCAACCACCGCTGGTTTGTGGGAGCCACTACCAACATCACCTACAACGCGCTGGATCGACACGCCGAGGGCCCCCGCCGCAACCAGCTGGCCCTGATTGCCCTGGCCGGCGATGGCAACGTTCACAAACTGACCTACCGCGAACTGCGCGACCTGACCGCCCGCCTGGCCGGGGGACTCTTGTCGCTGGGCATCAGGCCCGGCGACCGCGTGGCGGTCTATATGCCCACCGGCCTCGAGATGGCCCTGACTTTTCTGGCCTGTGCACGCATTGGGGCGGTGCATGTGGCGGTTCCTGCGGGGTTGGGGAGCCAGGCTCTACGCGAACGCTTGCAGGACACCGGGGCCCGTTTGCTGGTAGCCGCCGACCGCATGTACCAGGGCGGGCGCACCCTTCACTTCACACACCTGATCGAAGAGGCCACCCAGGGCCTGGACGTACCGGTGCTTTGGTTTAGCCGGGGGGGTGCTCGCAGGTCGCTGGAGTTTTGGGATTTGCTCGAGGCCCACCGCCCCACCACCAGGGCCCTACCAGTGGACAGCGAACACCCCTTGTTCATCCTGTACACCTCGGGCTCCACCGGCAAGCCCAAGGGCGTGGTGCACGTGCACGGGGGCTATATGGTGGGTATCACCTACCACCTGCGCACCCTGTTTGACCTGAAGGAAGGCGAAATCTCCTGGGCCACCGCCGACCTCTCCTGGATTGTGGGGCACAGCTACGGCCTGTACGCCCCTTTGCTCGAGGGCCTGACCACCGTACTGCGGGCCGAACGGCTCGACTACCCCGACCCCAACAGCTTCTACGAGACCCTAGAGGACTGCGGGGTCAACGTCCTGATCATCAGCCCCACCTGGCTGCGCACCCTGCGCAAACACGGCGACGAGTTTGCCCAGAAGGCCCACCTGTCCGACCTGCGGCTGGTGGCCAGCGTGGGCGAGTACCTGGCCCCCGAGGTCTGGCACTGGGCCGCCAAACACCTGGCCCACGTGGTGGATAACTGGTGGCAGACCGAGACCGGCGGGCCCTGCCTCTCCACGCCCCTCTGTATGCCCGCCAAGCCCGGCAAGGTGGGTTTTCCGCTGCCTGGGGTCGAGGTGCAGGTGGTGGACGCAGCGGGGCGCGAACTTCCCCCGGGTCAGAAGGGCCATCTGGTCATCCGCCGGCCATTTCCTCACTTTATGCGTACCTTTTGGAACAACGACGAGCGCTACGTCGAACAGTGGAGCCGCATCCCCGGCTGCTACAGCACCGGTGATATCGCTGTGCGCGACAGCGAGGGCTACATAGCCCTCCTGGGCCGTTCGGACGATGTGATTAAGGCCGGTGAAATGCGCATCGGCACGGCTGAAATCGAGGGGGCCATGCTTTCGCACCCCTCGGTGGCCGAGGTTGCAGCAGTCGGGCTTGCCAACCCCGAGCTAGGCGAGGTGATTAAGGTGTATGTGGTGCTTAAAACCCGCGAGGCGAGCCTCGAGGTTCGCACCATCCTGGCCGACAAGCTACAAGCCCACCTGCGCCGACAGCTTGGTAGCATCCACCTCCCCACCGAGGTTGAAATTATCGATCAGTTGCCCCGAACCAAGAGCGGCAAAATCCTGCGCCGCCTGCTCAAAGCCCAGGAACTCGGCGACGATCCAGGCGACCTCTCCACGCTAGAACCATGAAGGCGTATCCGAGCGCTTACCAAGCCGTCGTCCTTTTGCTTGTGCCGGTGCAGTTCAGGCGGCCCATTCCGGGAACTTGCTGCCCCTGAACCAAAACGGCATTTGTCCCTCAGTCCCTCTGCAAAGATAAACCCTCAGGAGGCCCCATGGAACTCGAGCAACTGCTAAAATCCAAGGTCAGTTACCAAGCCCCCGCCGCCTTACGCCAAAATGCCAACATCCCGGACTTCTGGGCCGAATATAACCGCAGCCTACAAGACCCCGAAGCGTTTTGGGGTGAGCAAGCCCGGCAGTTTCACTGGTTCGAGCCTTTTGAGCGGGTGCTCGAGTGGAACTTCCCCGACCACAGGTGGTTTTTGGGTGGGCAGACCAACATCACCTACAACGCCCTGGACCGCCATGCCAAAGGCGCCAAGCGCAACCAGGTGGCCCTTTTGTACCTGGGCGAAGACGGCAGCGAGCAAAAGCTTACCTATGGTGAGCTTCTGGATCGGGTTTCGCGCCTGGCCACCGGGCTAAAAAGCCTGGGGGTGCAGAAGGGCGACCGGGTAATTATCTACATGTCGCTCACCCTGGAAGGTGTGATGGCCATGCTGGCCTGTGCCCGCATTGGGGCCATCCACTCGGTGGTGTATGCGGGCCTGGGGGTTTCGGCCCTACGCGAACGCATTACGGACGCAGGGGCCAAACTCGTCATCGCAGGGGATGTCTCCTACCGGCGGGGCAAGCCCGTGGATCTGGAATCCATTGTCCTCCAGGCCATCGAAGACCTGGACGTGCATACGGTCTGGTTCAGCCGCAGCAAAGCGGTTCCAGAGGGGCCGCGCTTCCACAATTTCAACCAGCTGCTCTGGTCGCACAAGCCCGAAGCTGAGGCCGTTCCCCTGGACAGCGAACACCCCCTGTTCATCCTTTATACCTCGGGCTCCACCGGCAAGCCCAAGGGGGTGGTGCACGTACACGGGGGCTACATGGTGGGCACCGCTTACCACCTGCGCTCATTCTTCGACGTGAAGGACACCGATGTCTACTGGGCCACCTCGGACATCGGCTGGATTGTGGGGCACAGCTATATTGTGTACGCACCGTTGCTGATGGGCATTACCAGCGTCTTGCGCGAGGGCGCGCCCGACTACCCCAACCCGGCAGCCCTCTGGCAGGCTGTGGAGCGGTATCGGGTGAATGTAATGTTCACCGCCCCCACCGCCGTGCGCATGTTCATGAAGTTTGGGCCCGAGTGGCCCGCTCGGCACGACCTCTCTTCGCTGCGGTTCATTGGCGTGGCCGGCGAACCGCTCAACCCCGAGGCCTGGCAGTGGGCGGTTGAACACCTGATGGATGGCGGCCGGCGCGGTTTTGTGGCCGACAACTGGTGGCAAACTGAGCTGGGCGGCCCCACCCTGGGTACCCCGCTGACACTGGAGGGCAAGCCCGGTTTTGTGGGTGTGCCTCTGCCGGGCGTGGAAGCAGCAGTGGTGGATGCCGATGGCAACGAGGTAGCACCCGGAACAGGGGGTTTGCTGGCCCTCAAGCGCCCGTTCCCCCACATGATGCGCACCGTTTGGGGCAACCACACCCGCTATACCCAGTATTGGACGGAATTCCCCGGGAACGTCTATGCCGCCGGCGACGTGGCCAGCAAAACCGCCGAGGGCTACTTCACTGTGCTGGGCCGCGCCGACGACGTGCTCAACGTAGCCGGGCACCGCATCGGCACGGCAGACGTGGAGAGCGCCCTGGTCTCGTACCCCGCCGTAGCCGAGGCCGCCGTGATTGGGGTGCCCGACCCCATCAAGGGTGAAAACATCAAAGCTTTTGTGGTACTGCGGATGGGGCACGAAAAAACCGAAGCGCTCAAGACCGAAATTGTGCAGCACGTGAGGCTCGAGCTCGGCCCCATCGCTACCCCCAGCGAGCTGGTGTTTCTGGACAAGCTCCCCAAAACCCGCAGCGGCAAAATTCTTCGGCGCTTGCTCAAAGCCCAAGAGATGGGGCGCGATCCCGGCGATCTAAGCACGTTGGAAGAGTAGCTTTTGATAAGCCCTAGTTATGAGCTGATAAGGGATTCCCCTCTATCCGTTGCACAAAAGGCCTCGAAGGCTACCTCGAGACATGCAGGGGTGTACTACTTAGATTCAGCGCTCAAACCGCATTGCATGGACAAATCCTGCGCTGCGCTTTTCCTCCAGCGAAGCTACGTTCGACTCGAGTGCGGCTCTCATCAATCAAATAAAAGCGACGACTTTCGCAGATATACAAAAACATCAAATAACTTGCCAGACTACAATCTCGGTGTTAGATTCATGGCGCAAGTCTGAAAAGCGCTAAAGCGACCACCCCAATGGCTCTGGTGGCCGGACTTGTGTTACATGGAGGTTAGGCATGGATAAAGCTAAGGCCGATGCGTACTGGAAGGCCAACATCAGCCTGATCCGTAACCTGCTTATCGTATGGGCAGTGGTTTCTTACGGGTTTGGCATTCTGTTGGTTCAGCCCCTCAACAACATAAAGCTCGGGGCCGTTCCGCTGGGCTTCTGGTTTGCCCACCAGGGTTCCATCATCATCTTCGTCATCTTGATCTTCATCTACGTTTCGCAGATGAACAAGATTGACCAGCAGTTCGACGTGCACGAATAGGGGGCTGCTCATGAGCGTAGAACTCTGGACCTGGATCATTGTGTTGCTGACTTTTGGCTTGTATGTGGGCATTGGAATCTGGGCGCGGGTGCGCGAAACCGAGGGCTTTTATGTAGCCGGACGCGGCGTCCCCCCCATTGCCAACGGCATGGCCACCGCCGCCGACTGGATGAGCGCCGCCAGCTTCATCTCGATGGCGGGGCTCATCTCATCCCTGGGCTACGACGGCACCATTTACCTGATGGGCTGGACCGGCGGCTACGTGCTGCTGGCCTTGCTGCTAGCCCCCTACCTGCGCAAGTTTGGCAAGTTTACCGTGCCCGACTTCGTAGGCGACCGCTACTACTCCCAGACCGCGCGCATTGTGGCAGTGGTGGCCGCCATCTTTGTGTCCTTTACTTATGTAATCCCGCAACTGGTTGGGGTGGGTACGGTTTTTGCCCGCTATCTGGGTGTACCCAGCATAACAGGGTTGTGGATTGGGGTGGCTGTCACGGCGCTTTTTGCAGTGCTGGGCGGCATGAAGGGCATCACCTGGACCCAGGTAGCACAGTACACCGTCTTGATTATTGCTTACCTGATTCCCGCCTTTGCCATTGCCAGCATCCTTACCGGCAACCCCATCCCCCAGCTGGCCCTCACCTTTAGCGATATCACCACCCGCCTGAACCAGTTGCAGGTGGACTTGGGCTTTACCCAGTACACCCAGCCGTTCCAGCGCTTCGACATGCTAAACATATTACTCATCACAGCATGTTTGATGTTCGGCACGGCGGGTCTACCCCACGTGATTATCCGCTTCTACACCGTACCTACCGTGAAGGACGCCCGGGCTTCCGCTGGCTGGGCCCTGCTCTTCATCGCCCTGCTCTACACCACCGCTCCGGCCATCTCGGTATTTGCGCGGTACAACCTCATCAACACCCTGCACGGCAAATCCTTTGAAGAAGTGCGGCAAATCGACTGGGTGGCCAAGTGGGAGAAAACCGGCCTGCTGCGCTTCGTAGACAAGGACAACAACGGCATCGTCACCATCGCCAAGGGCAACGCCTTCAAGTTCATTCCGGGCACGACCCGCCCCGACGTGAATAACCCCGATACCGCCAGCGCCAACGAGGTCTTTATCAACAACGACATCATCGTGCTGTCTACCCCCGAAGTGGCCAAACTGGCTCCGCTAATCATTGCTCTGGTGGCGGCTGGAGGTCTGGCGGCAGCGCTTTCCACAGCCTCGGGGCTTTTGATTGTTATTTCCTCGGCGCTCTCGCACGACCTGTACTACCGCATCATCAATCCGCGGGCCACCGAGAGTCAACGCTTGCTGATCGCCCGTATCGGCATCTTGTTGGCTGTACTGATTGCCGGGTACTTTGGGCAAAACCCGCCGGGCTTTATCGCCCAGTTGGTGGCCTTTGCCTTCGGGCTTGCTGCGAGTAGTTTCTTTCCCACTATACTGCTGGGCATCTTCGATAAGCGCACCACCCGCGAGGGGGCCATTGCCGGGATGATTGTGGGGCTGGTTTTTACGGCAAGCTACATCATCGGCACCAGCTACTTTGGCATGCCCCGCTGGTTCCTGGGCGTGAGCCCGGAGGGTATCGGCACGGTGGGCATGGTGCTGAACTTTGTCATCACCTACTTTGTCTCCCGCATGACCCCCGAACCTCCTAAAGAAGTGCAAGACCTGGTGGAGTCGGTACGGATTCCACGCGGCGCCAAAGACGCCCATTATCACTAGCTAACCGCCGGGGTGGGCAGACGCCCACCCCAGTTTTTTGGGTAATATCACCCTATGGCTGGCAACATGGAATCTGCAAAAAAGAGTCCTGTTTACGTGCCCCCCGACCTTACCCTGCGTTTGTTGAGGCTTTTGCTGGGGATTTCGGGGTTTTTGTTTTTGTTTTATACCGTGGGCCACTACCTGACCGGCTGGCCCTTCCCCACCCCCATTGACCTGCTGCGTATCGCCTCGGCGGTGGTGCTGGGCGGCTTGTTGGGTCTGATTTTTTCCCGTTTTTGGCCACTGCCCCCCAAACCTGGCCTGGAGCGCATTTTCCGCATCTTCTTTCTTTTGCTGCCCGCCCTGCTGCTTGGCTATGCCTTGCAGGTGTTTTTGGGGGCCAATCAGGCCCTGAGCATCATCCTGCCTCTTTCGGCCTGGCTTGGCTCGGGGTTGATTATTCGTCTACCGGAAGAGGGGCAAAAGGCTCCAGAAAAGTCGGCAAAATAGGGCTGTGAACCCGATTGAGTTTGTTCGTGAGCAAGCGCCATTTCACCTGCTGCCAGATGAGGCCCTGCATCAGGTAGAACGCGGCCTGGAGATTACTTTTTACCCCAGGGGAAGCAAGGTTTTAGCGCGCAACGGCCCCAAGAGCGAGCATTTGTATATGATTCGCAAGGGGGGGGCACGCCTCGAGCGCGACGGGCAGCCCGTGCTGCACCTTGAAGAAGGGGAGCTATTCGGCTACCCTTCCCTCCTTTCGCAGGACGCCCCCGCTTTTGACGTGGTGGCTGAGGAAGACCTGCTGGTGTACCGCTGGCCCTGGGCCGTATTCCAAAAGCTGCTGGGGTACCCCGCTTTTGCCGAGATGTTTACCCGGGGGCTGGCCGAAAGCCTGCGGCTTTCCACACGGGCCGAGGGGTTGGGCCTGGTCAATGTCGATATGGCCCTGCCGGTTGGGGAGCTAGTCACCCGGCCCCCGGTGTTTGTGCCCCGCTCCTTTACGGTGGGCGAAGCAGCCCAGGTCATGCGCAGCCACCAGATCAGCTCGGTGCTGGTTGAGGGCGAGCCCACCGGCATCCTGACCGACCGCGACCTGCGCAACCGGGTGCTGGCGGCCGGTAAGGGGCCCGACACACCCCTGCAAGAGGTGATGAGCGCCCCGGCCAAAACCCTGCCCGCCAGCACCCCGCTGTTCGAGGCCCTTTCGTTCATGGTGCGTCAGGGCATTCATCACCTGCCCCTGGAGCAAGACGGGCAGATTATCGGCCTGATTACCGACACCGTCTTCATGCGCCAGCAGACCAAAAGCCCCCTCTACCTGCTGCGGCGGCTCGAGCGCACCCGCAACCCAGGCGACCTGGCAGGCTACGGCCAGGAGCTCTCAGGTGTGGCTGAATCGCTCTTGCTGGGCGGGCTGGGCGCCAGCGAAATTGGTCGCAGTGTAAGCGCCCTCAACGACCAGCTTGTTCGTATTCTGCTTGAGCTGGCCGAGGAGCGGCTGGGGCCGCCCCCCACCCCCTACGCCTGGATCGTCTTTGGTTCCGAAGGGCGCATGGAGCAAGCCCTCCTCACCGACCAGGACAACGCCCTGGTCTACCAGCAGGACGCCCCCGAGACGGCGGCCTATTTTGAGCAACTGGCAGACTTTGTGGTGAATGGCCTGATTCAAGCCGGCTTTCCCCCCTGCCCTGGGGGTTATATGGCCACCCGGTGGCGCAAATCGCTATCCGAGTGGGAGCAGCTCTTCCGGCACTGGCTCGAGGCCCCCAAACCCCAGGAGCTGCTGGAAGCACAAATTTTCTTCGATTTTCGCGCGGTGCATGGGGAACTCTCGCTCGAGCCCCTCGAGCGTATTCTGGCCCAGGGGGCCGAAAAGGGCATCTTCCTGGCCCAGCTGGCCAGGGCCTCGCTGCAGTTCCGCCCGCCCATTGGATTCTTCCGCCAGATCAAGGAGGAAGACGGCGGGGTCGACATCAAAAAGGGCGGCATCGCCCCCATCGTGAGCCTGGCCCGGGTCTATGCCCTGGAGGCCCGCAGCCTGGCCAAAGGCACCGTGGAGCGTTTACAGGCCGCGGCTCGAGAGAACAAACTTAGCCAGGACGGAGCCGAGACCCTTATCGAGGCCTTTGGATTCCTGATGCGACTGCGCCTGCGCGAGCAGCTGGTGGCGCTGCGCCGCGGCGAGACGCCCAGCAACAAGGTGCCCCTGGAAAGCCTCTCGCCCCTCGAGCGCCGGCATCTCAAAGAAGCCTTCTCGCAGGTGCGCGAGATGCAGGAGGCCATGAGCCACCGCTTCCACACCGACCGGCTGGGTTAATCACATCCAGCACCCGTCGCGATAACGCGCCTTTTGCTATGAAGCTCTGGCCTTTTCCCAAAAGCCCTGCCTGGAACGAGGTTATCTACTGGGCCCTGGATCTAGAGACGAGCGGACTTAGCCACGACGATCAGATTCTTTCCGTGGGCATGGTGCCCATCCGCAAGGGCATCATCGAGTTTGGCGCACACTATTACAGCCTGGTTCGTCCCATAAGACCAGGTGCACTCTCCGCCGAAGGCATCAAGGCCCATCACATCCTGCCGGGGGAGCTGGACAGCGCCCCTCCACTCGAACAGGTGCTCGAGGAAATCAAGGCACGTATCGGTCACGGTGCCCTGCTGCTGCACTATAGCTCGGTGGATTTGAGTTTTTTGCAGCGATACTTCCGCGCCACTGGCAAGCCCTGGGTCAGGCCGGTGGTGGTGGATACGGTGGTCTTGCTGGCCCGGCTGGGCGAACGGCGCAGACAGCTCGAGCCGCACGCCAAGCCCTTTCCCACCGGCCTGGCAGCCGCCAGGGCCACGTTTGGCCTGCCAGGACATCTGGAACACCACGCGCTCTGGGATGCCCTGGCAACGGCCGAGCTTTTTCTGGTACTCCGCCACAAACTCCAGGCACGCACCCTGCGGCAGCTCATTTGATACAAACCCTGCAATAGACGATGGTGGGACACCTGTACCACTTGAGTACCAAAGTTTTGTGGCATAGAATACACCCGAGCAGCCCTAAGCTCAAAAGGAGGCGCTATGAAAGGTCGCAGGTTTGGTTTCTTAATGGCCTTGATATTGGCAATGGGGTGGTCTTTTGCCCAGACCCCGGTACGAGGCGGCACGCTGCAAATAGGAGCAGACGCCTCTCCCTCGGGTCTCGACCCCCACGTGGCCACGGCTTTTGCTTCGTTCATCGTGACCGGCCAGATCTACGAGGGTCTTACCGAAATTGACGAGCGTTTGCGGCCCCGCCCCGCCCTGGCCGAGTCCTGGACGGTTAGCCCGGACGGCCTGACCTACACCTTCAAGGTGCGCTCGGGGGTCACCTTCCACGACGGCAAGCCCCTAACCGCCGGGGATATCGCTTTCTCCATCAACCGCGTGCGCGACCCCAAGACCGGCTCCCCCATCGCCAGCCGGGTCAACCTGATCAAAGATGTGCGGGCAACCTCCCCCACCCAGCTGGTTGTCGAGCTTTCCCAGCCGTTTGCCCCAATGCTCATTGAGTTGGCAAACATTGCAGTAATGTCGGAAGAGTACGTCAAGGCGGGCAACGACATGCAGCGCAGGCCCATGGGCACGGGGCCCTTTGCCTTCAAGGAATGGGTGCCCGATACCTACATCCTGCTCGAGCGCCATCCCCGCTACTGGCGGCAGGGGCGGCCCTACCTGGATGCCCTGCGCTACAACATTGTTCCTGATGCAGCAACCCGCCAGGTTGGCCTGGCCAGCGGAACCTATCAGTTCCTGCCCAACATTGACCCCTCGCTGGCCGTGACCCTGCGCAATACCCCCAACGTCAAGCTCATCACCACCCAGGATCTGGCCTACAGCCTGATTGGCATGAACGTCTCGCGCAAACCCTTCGACAACCCCAAAGTACGCGAGGCCCTCAACTATGCCCTCAACCGCCAGCAGATTGTCCAGGCGGTCTACTTTGGCAACGGCACGCCCGCCGGGCCCCTGGGGCTGCGCTCCTGGGCTTCGCCGCAGAGTGCCTTCCCCTGTTACAACACCAACCCTGCACGGGCCAGGGAACTGCTGGCCCAGGCAGGCTACCCCAATGGCGTGGACTTTGGCATGATCGTGATCGGCTCCAACAAAACCGTGGTGGATGCCGCCCAGGTGGTGCAACAACAGCTCGCCCAGGCCGGCTTCCGGGCCAGGGTCGAGGTGTTGGAGCAGGGCAAGTTTATCCAGGAGTGGCGCAACTCCAACTTCGATACTTTTGCTTCCATCAATGGCGGTAACGCCGACCCCGACGGCTACCTGTTTCGTACCTTCTCCACCGGCGGCTCGACCAACGTTTTCAAGTACTCCAACCCCACGGTAGACCGCCTGCTCAACCAGGGCCGCACCACCGTAAACGAGGAAGCCCGCCGCCCCATCTATGCCCGTTTGCAAGTAGAGCTGGCCTGCCAGGGGCCCATCGCGCACCTGGTCTACGGCACGCTGTTCTCCGCCGCCCGCGAAAACGTGCAGGGCTTCAAGCCCATTCCCACCCGCTCGCTCATCTACCTGCGCGATACCTGGTTGGCCCGGTAATACCGGATTCAAAAAGACAGTTTACAAAACCAAAAACCCCATAGGTTGTCTTTTTGAATCCTGGAGCACACCCCTCCCGAACGGTTGGCGAAGAAAGCGTCTCCCTTTCAAGGGGCGGTATCGCCCTCCGCTACGCGGATAACTTCGGCCCTGTTGATTCGTTGCCATTCGGTAACGAATCAACCAAATCTGGTATAAAGGGCTCGAGCTCCGTGCTTTTGTGGGGTCTGCGGGTTCTATGCCCCTGGTCACCCCGGAATCCTCAGGGGCCCAGCCTGGACTCTAAACCAGGCGCACAACAAGCTACTGGAGCATCGCGTACCGCTGGAGCCGGCGGCAACCCTGGGTTCTATGTTCTCCTCATGATGCTTTCCTTTCTTGTCAAACGCTCGCTCGACCTCCTGTTCGTGTTGTTTGGGGTCTCGGTGCTGGTTTTTCTGATGATTCGGCTCATCCCCGGCGATGCTGTGCAGATCATGCTGGGGGCCAACACCGAGATTACCCCCGAAGGGCTTGCCGCTCTGCGCGAAAAGCTGGGGTTGAACAAGCCCATCTTCGTGCAGTACTGGGACTGGCTCAGCGCCGCCCTGCGTGGTGACCTGGGGCAAAGCATCTGGACGGGCAGGCCCATCAGCGAAGAAATCTTGCAGCGCTTGCCCATCACCCTGGAACTGACCGTCCTTTCCCTGGTCATCGCCATCGGGCTGGCCATTCCGGTGGGGGTGCTGACGGCTTACTGGCGGAACTCGAGGGCAGAGTACCTCATCCGGCTCTTCTCTATCACCGGGGTAACCCTGCCCTCCTTCTGGCTGGGTACTTTGCTCATCTTTCTGGTGTTCAAGCTGGCCCCCGGCTGGCAGAGCCTGGGCTACGTGCCTTTCAGCCAGGACCCCTGGGGGCACCTCTCCCGGCTGGTGCTACCGGTCGTCACCCTTTCCCTGCCCATGCTGGCGGGTCTGAGCCGTGTGCTCCGCTCTTCGCTACTGGATGTGCTAAATCAGGACTACATCCGCACCGCCCGCTCCAAGGGGCTCTCCGAGCGGGTGGTGCTCTACAAACACGCCCTTCGCAACGCCATGATTCCCCTGGTCACCGTTATTGGGATTCAGGTGGGCTATCTCTTTGGGGGCGCCATTGTGGTAGAGCAGGTGTTTGCCATCCCTGGGATGGGTCGCCTGATTTTAGGGGCCATCAACGAGCGCAACTACCCGCTGATCCAGGGTGCCATCCTGCTGGTTACCACGGCTTTTGTGCTGATTAACCTGCTGGTAGACCTGATCTACGCCAAGCTCGACCCAAGGGTGGAGTACGCATGACCCTCACCTGGCAAAAAACCCTTTGGCCCCTATTGCGCAATCCACTGGGTTTGCTGGGGCTCTTGCTGACCCTGGTGGTCGTGCTCTGTGCCCTACTCGCCCCTACCCTGGCCCCCTATAGCCCCGTCGAGCAAAATATCCTGACCCGGCTTTCCGGCCCCACCAGCGCCCACTGGCTTGGCACCGACCAGTTTGGGCGCGACCTTCTTTCCCGCATCCTCTTTGGCTTTCGCAACTCCTTGATGGTGGCCTTCAGTTCGGTGTTCATTGCGGTGCTGGTGGGCACCTTGTTGGGGGTCTCGGCGGCGTATGTGGGCGGCTGGTACGACCGCGTGGTCATGCGCCTGATGGATGTGCTTCTGGCTTTCCCAATTATCCTTCTGGCCATTGGCATCATCGCCATGCTGGGGCCCAGCCAGTGGAACGCAGCCCTGGCCATTGGCATCGTCTACATCCCCACCTTTGCCCGCCTGACCCGGGGGCCAGCCCTGGTGGTTCGCAACACCGATTATGTGCAGGCGGCCATAGCCATTGGCGCCGGCAATCGCCGCGTCATCCTGCGGCATATTTTGCCCAACCTGGCCTCGGTGATTCTGGTGCAAACCACCTTGGCCCTTTCCACCGCCATTCTGGTGGAGTCCTCGCTGGCCTTTTTGGGACTGGGAACCCAGCCGCCCAACCCCTCGCTGGGCCAGATGCTATCGGAGGGCCGCGCCTACCTGACGCTATCTCCCTGGACTTCGGTGTTTTCGGGGCTAGCCATTCTGGTGGCTTCGCTCGGATTTAATCTGCTGGGAGACACCCTGCGCGATACCCTTGACCCTCGGCTGCGGGGGCATTAGCGCCGGTCTCATACCGGATTCAAAAAAGACAGTTTGCAAAAGCAAAAACCCCATAGGTTGTCGTTTTGAATCCTAGAGCACACCCCTCCCTTGAGTACCGGCGCTAGCCGGGGGCCGATGGCCCTTCACTGACGGTCAGCGAAAAAAGTGTCTCCCTTTCCAAGGGGCGGTATCGCCCTCCGCTACGCGGATAACTTCCAAGGGGCGGTATCGCCCTCCGCTACGCGGATAACTTCCAAGGGGCGGTATCGCCCTCCGCTACGCGGATAACTTCGGCCCTGTTGATTCGTTGCCATTCGGTAACGAATCAACCGAATCTGGTATCAGCGATTGCTGCGCAACTCCGCCACAAAATCGTAGCGGTCACCCCGGTAGTGGCTGCGGGTGAACTCGAGCACGCTGCCATCGGCCAGGTAACTCAGCCGTTCGATGTAGAGCACCGGCTCATCGGCCCGAATGCCCAGGAGTTCAGCCTCCTGCCGGCTGGCCGCTACTGCACGCAAGCGTTGAAGGGCCCTGACCGGACGCAAACCCTTGCTTTCCAGGTAGGCATAAAGCGAATCCTTAACTTCTTCCGGGTTGGGCAGCAGGTGCGCAGGCAGGGCGGCCCGCTCGACGGCCATGGGTTCGCCCTGGGCGCTGCGGACGCGCTCGAGGCGGGCTACTTTTTCCCCCGGTGAAAGCGATAAGGCCAGCACCTCTTCTGGCGAGGCTGTAAACAAACCACGCTTCAGCCAGCGCACTTTGGGTTCCAGTCCCCTGGCCCGCATATCCTCACTAAAACCCGTAAGGGTGGAAAGGGGCTGCTCGAGGCGGGGGGCTACATAGGTGCCCGAGCCCTGTCGGCGCTGTACCAGACCCTGGGCCTCGAGGCGCTCCAGGGCTTTACGCAGGGTGAGCCTCGAGACCCCAAATTGATTGGCCAGTTCCCGTTCTGGGGGCATGGCTTCACCCGCTTTCCAGGTATCTGAAGCCAATGCCTCACGTAGAACTGCTTCGAGTTGCAGGTACAGCGGTGTAGCCGAATGGGTGTTCAGTTTAGCGTGCATAGGTTATTTTGTATTATACCACTTGCATACCAATATTGCTTGGCGTATACTCGCCCTTGAACCAAAGCGATGTCCCCCTCGGGTTCGAGAACTTTACGGAGGAAACCATGAAAAAGCTCTTGTGGCTCATAGCCGTCAGTCTTGCAGCAGGAGGGCTGGCACTGGCACAGCCTAAAACCATGCCTGCTTACGCCAACCTGGGCGTAACCGCAGGCAAGCCAGGCGGCAGTCTGACCTTATCGCTGGCCAGCGCCCCCCAAACCTTCTTTTACTACGGGGCTATTGATTCGGCCATCCAGAACCTGGCCAACCAGATGTTCGATGGTCTGATTGAGTACAACCTGGCTAATTACCAGATCGAACCGGCCCTGGCCACCCGCTGGACCATTACCAACAGCCGGGTCTACACCTTCGATTTGCGGCGCGATGTGCGCTGGCACGATGGCCGACCCTTCACCGCCGACGACGTAGTCTTCACCTACACCCAGATTGTGGCCAACCCCGAGGCCCGGGGGGGCGATGCGGCCAACTTCGACGGTGTAAAGATTGAAAAGCTGGGGGACTTCCGGGTGCGCTTCACCCTGCCCAAGCCTGCCCCAGCCTTTATTCATTACATGCGCCTGCCCATCATGCCCAAGCACAAGCTGCTGCCTTTCAGCCAGGAGGGAGGCAAGCCTCGAGCCGAAATCAACACTGCTTGGCCCACCAACGTCAACCCCGAGGAAGTGGTGGGCACCGGGCCCTTCCGTCTGCGCAGCTACACCCCCGGGCAACAGGTTACGCTGGTCAAGAACCCCAACTACTGGAAGCGCGATGCAGCTGGCAATGCCCTGCCCTACCTGGATCAAGTCCAGTACCTGATCATTACCGATTCCCAGGCTCGTGTAGCGCAGTTCCTGGCAGGCAACCTGGGCCAGATTAACATCACCGGTGCCGAGTTCCCCGACCTCAAACGCCGTGAGACCCAGGGGGCTTCTTTCCGGGTCGTACAGTTCCGGGCGCTGTTTGGCTCACCCCCTAACCTGTCTTTCAACTACAATGCCAAGAACCCCGAGCTGGCCGCGCTCTTCAAAAACTCGGACTTCCGCCGGGCCATGCAGTTTGCGGTCAACCGTGAGCGGATTATCGAGGATGTGTATAACGGCCTGGCCGAGCGGGCCAGTTACGGGGTTGCGCCCCTTTCCGAGTGGTACTACCCCGAGGTAGCCCGCTTGCAAGGCCGCTTTGACCTGAACGCAGCCAACGCTGCGCTGGACAAACTGGGGCTGCCGCGGGGTGCCGATGGCATCCGGCGTTTGCCGAGCGGAAGACCCCTCGAGTTCACCCTCACCTACGGCTCCAACTCAGCGGTCTTTACGGCCATCGCCACCATTCTGCAAAACGATTTCCAGCGTGTAGGGGTAAAGGTCAACCTGCAAGGCATCCTGGCGGCCAACCTGCTAGGCACCGGGCGTGGAGCCGACTGGGAAGCCATTTTGCTGGCCCTGGG
The DNA here is from genome assembly GCF_003574035.1 of Meiothermus hypogaeus. Lineage (GTDB taxonomy): Bacteria > Deinococcota > Deinococci > Deinococcales > Thermaceae > Meiothermus > Meiothermus hypogaeus. The sequence continues at coordinate 32,555 of NZ_QWKY01000009.1, forward strand.
GGACCAGCCCGACCCCGAGCTACGTACCCCCATCTGGAAACCCGGGGGCGCGCTGTACTACTGGCATCAGGCCACCCAGCCCACCACCCCTACCGGACAGCCGCAGTTCAACAACTTTTTGCCCTGGGAGCGGGAGATTTACGACCTGTGGGAGCGTGCCGCCAGCACCACCAACTTCACCCAGCGCAAAGCCCTTTACGACCGCTGGCAGTCCATCGCGGCCCGCGAGGCCCAGGTCATCATGATTGCCAAAGAATACGCGGTGGGCGCTGTTTCCAACCGCTATGGCAACTATATCTATAGCCTGGGCGTAATTCCTGGCTTCAATCCCTTGCCACTGATGTTCCAGCGCTAAAGACCTGGGGTAGGCTTCTTTCGCCTACCCCTTTTTTTGTTACTCATTGCTTGCACATGCCCATCCAGATGCCCCGGCGCTGCCTGCAAGCTCCAAGGCCTCCTGGGCTCGCCCGATTTCGGTCGGGTTTTCTTGAAACTTAGTCGCTCATGACCACCTTTATACTTCGCCGAATTCTGGTAGCCGTACCCACCTTGCTCCTCATCTCGGTGCTGGTGTTTGGGGTCATACAGCTTCAGCCGGGGGGTTTTTTAGAAAACATGCTCGAGGATCCCCGCGTCAGCCGCGAGACCGTCGAAAACATTCGCCGCCAGTACCTGCTGGATCAGCCGGTCTGGGCGCAGTATTTGCACTGGCTGGGGGGAATCGTGCGGGGGGATTTTGGCTTCTCGTTCCTGAATAGTCGTCCGGTCTCCGAGCTGATCTGGGAGCGCATGGGCTGGACGGTCTTCCTGGCCGCCCTGACCATTCTGGCTACCTGGGTAATTGCCATTCCGCTGGGCATCTACACCGCACTGAACCGCTACGGCCCTACCTCGACTGCGCTCAACTTTGTGGGCTACTTCGGGCTGGCCACGCCCGATTTTCTGGTAGCGCTGCTGCTCATCTATCTGGTGCTCATCAGCGGCGGCACCACGGTGGGGGGGCTCTTCAGCCCGCAGTACATCGATGCCCCCTGGAGCTGGGCCAAGTTTCAGGACATGCTGGGGCATCTCTGGATTCCCCTCATCGTGATTGGGCTCGACGGCACTGCCACCATCATGCGGCAAATGCGGGCCAACCTGCTGGATGTCCTGAACCAGGACTACATCCGCACTGCTCGAGCCAAGGGGCTGGCCGAGCGGGTGGTGCTCTGGAAACACGCCGTGCGTAACGCCATCAACCCCCTGATCAGCCTGGCCGGGCTCCAGCTCCCTACCCTCATATCCAGCACCATCATTGCCTCGATTGTGCTGAGCCTGCCCACCATCGGGCCCTTTTTGTACGATTCCCTCTTGAACAAAGACCAGTATGTGGTGATGGCTCTGCTGATGCTTTCGGCGGTGCTTTTGATGGTGGGTAACCTCCTGGCCGACATACTGCTGGCCTGGGTAGACCCCCGCATTCGCTACGAGTAGAGGTGCGGCATGGATAAACGCAACAACCCCCTCTACCTGGCCTGGCGGCGATTTCTGCGCTCCAAACCCGGCGTGATTAGCGGGGTGGTGCTGATTGTGCTGTATGGGGTGGCTCTCTTCGCCGGATTTCTGGCCCCCTACAACCTGACCGTACAGCACCCCGATGCCATCTACCAGCCGCCCCAGCGCATCCACTTCTTTCGGGACGGCCGTCCGGTTCGACCCTACGTCTACCAGCTCAAGCGCGAGCGCGACCCGGTAACCTTCATCAGTAGCTATAGGGAAGACCCCAGCCGCCCCACCCTCATCCGCTTTTTCATCGCCCAGGGGGAGCCCTACCGCTTTTTTGGGCTCAAAACCAACTGGCACCTGTTTGGCGTCCCGGAGTCCGAGGGCTACTTCTTCCCGCTGGGCACCGACCAGTTTGGGCGCTGCCTGTTCTCCCGCATCCTGGTCGGCTCACAGGTCTCGCTCACGGTTGGGGTGATTGGGGTGCTGATCTCCTTTGTCATCGGGATTCTGCTTGGGGGAATTTCTGGCTATTTTGGCGGCTGGATCGACACCCTCATTCAGCGCACCACCGAGGTATTGCTCTCCATTCCGCGTCTGCCCATTCTGATGGCCCTCTCGACGGTTATTCCGGCGAGCTGGCCCAGCACCTACGTCTACCTGGGTATTATCGGAGTACTCTCGTTTATTGGCTGGGCCGGGCTAGCTCGGGTGGTGCGGGGGCAGGTACTGGCCTTGCGCGAGGTGGACTACGTAACCGCCGCCGTGGCCCAGGGGGCTTCCAACCTGCGCATTATCCTGCGGCACATCGTGCCCAACCTGAGCAGCTACCTGATCGTAACCGCTACCCTGGCCCTGCCTGGCTACATCATTGGGGAGTCGGCGCTCTCGTTCCTGGGGCTGGGCATCAAAGAACCCATGGCAAGCTGGGGGCTCCTCCTGAAGGACGCGCAAAACTTCCAGTCACTTTCTCTGTACCCCTGGCTGCTGACACCCGGCATTCTGATATTTATCTCGGTGCTGGCCTATAACTTTCTGGGGGACGCGCTGCGTGATGCGGCAGATGTGCGGCAAAGGGACTGAGGCATGGGGTAGCTGAGGCGTATGAATCCATATCTGAACGGCCAGGATTGCCTACCCGAACGACGAGTTCTCGCTTTGAACTGCGACAAGAACCCTCAGGTACGGGTATCTCTTCAAGGGCATAACGGGGCCGGGATTAGCTATAAACAATCGTACTCTCGAGGCAACTAAAGGAGGTGCACATGAACCGTCGGAAGTTGTTAAAGCAGGCCGCCTTTGGCATAGGCACGGGGGCGCTGGCTCCCTGGCTCTTTAGCAAGGCAATGGCCCAGCAAGCCGGCCAGACCAACGTGCCCGCCAGCCTGTTCCAGGAGATTGGCAAGCGCGGGGGCACCCTGACCCTGCCGCTCGGCTCCACACCGCAAAGCTGGAATTACTTTGCGGTGATTGATAACTTTGCCTACACCGTACTGAACAACGTTTTTGATCGGTTGATGCAGCTCGATCCGGTCACCTTCGAGCTGGTAGGGGTACTGGCCGAGTCCTGGACAATTTCCAGGGATGCCCGCACCACCACTGTGAAGCTTCGCAGCGGCGTGAAGTGGTCGGACGGCACTCCATTTACTGCCGACGACGTGATTTTTACCTTTACCGAGGTGGCCTCGAACACCAACCTGCGGGCCAACCAAGCCGCCACGTTGACGGTGGGGGGGGTGCCCCTGCGCTTCGAGAAGGTAGACGACCTGACCTTCAGGGTGGTTTCCAACAAGCCCTATGGAGCCGTCTTGCAAGCCCTGACCTTTTCACCCATTATGCCCCGGCACAAGCTGGCCCAGTTCAAACCCAGAGAAGACCCCAGCGGCTACAGCCGGGTCTGGGCTACCAATACCGACCCCAGGGAAATCGTGGGCACGGGGCCTTTTATTCTGCAAAGCTATGTACCCGACCAGAAGGTAACCCTGGTGCGCAACCCCAACTCCTGGCGGCGCGACCCCCAGGGCAACCCGCTTCCCTACTTCGACCGGCTGGAGTACCTGATCATCCGCGACCCGAACATTCAGGTAGCCCAGTTTTTGGCGGGAAACCTCGACCAGGTACCCGTTTCCGGGGCTCAGTTCCCCGACCTCAAGCGCCAGGAGGTAGCATCTGGAAAAATTCGGGTCTTGCGGGGCAGCACCATCTATACTTCTCCACCGCACTGGGGTTTCAACTTCGATGTCCCCAACCCCGAACTGCGTGAGCTTTTCAGGAATCTGACCTTCCGCCGGGCCATGCAGTTTGCCGTGAACCGCAAGCGCATTATCGAGGATGTGTACAACGGCCTGGCCAGTCTGCCCGGTCACGGGGTTGCTCCCGGTACGTTCTGGTACTACGACACCCGCAGCTACCTGGGTGAGTGGAGCCTCGAGCGAGCCGCGGGGCTGCTGGACTCGCTGGGCCTTCGCCGGGGTGCGGATGGACAACGGCGCTTGCCCAGTGGAAGGGTGCTCGAGTTCAGCTTCACCTATGCCTCGGACTCCCTGCCTTTCTCGGCGATTGCCGCCATTTTGCAAAACGACCTGCGGCAGATTGGCGTTAAGCTCAACCTTCAGGGCATTCAGCAGGGCACCCTGCTGGCTACTGCTACCAGCGGTAACTTCGAGAGCATTCTGATGGCCTACGGCGACCAGCCCGACCCCCAGCTCCGCAAGGACATCTGGCAACCGGGGGGCCAACTCAACTACTGGCACCGCTCGGTCTGGCCCGAACGCGGCAGCAGCGAGCCCAAGTTCGACCAGATGTTTCCCTGGGAGAAAAACATCTGGGAGATTTTCCGCCAGGCTGAGCAACTGGGGGATCAGAACGAGCGCAAGCGCCTCTACGATCGCTGGCAGCTGCTCTCGGCCCAGAATCTGCCCGTGATCATGATTGTCAAACCCGATGCCGTAGCCGCTGGTCACGCCCGCCTGGGGAACTTCTACGCCCGCGATAACCGGATCATCTACACCAATTTCAGCATGTTCGAGAAGTAGCGGTTGGGTTTAGATCTCATGGGCATCTGGGACAAGGGGGTCTGGTTGCATCCCGGCCAATTGTATCCCGGCAAACATGGGGCCTGGCCCGGCGCATGTTCTGGGCAGAAGCAATAGACCCGGCATCGCAAGGTAAGATGAATACCCCACCCCTTTACCCTGGGCTCGCGCCTACCGGCCTGGAGCAGCTCCTGGACGACCCCGCCTGGCTGGGTACAAGCGGGAAGCTGGGCCTCCTGACCCATCCGGCGGGGGTCACCCGGACACTCGTGCCTTCGGCAGTGGCACTTTTGCAAAGGGGTTTCGCACTCGAGCGTCTTTATGGGCCCGAGCATGGAATAGATGGTTCTGGGCAGGCCGGCGAGGCCCCAGAAGTGCTGACAGACCGGGCCACCGGACTGCCCACCCATAGCCTCTACGAAAAAGGTGTTGCTGAAATCGCAGAGCTTATCGCGCAGGTAGACACTCTGCTGGTAGATCTGCAAGACGCAGGGGTGCGTTTTTATACGTTTGTTTCCACCCTGGTACAAGTACTCGAGGCGGCTCGCATCAGCGGAACCCGTGTGGTAGTACTCGACCGACCCAACCCCCTGGGCTTTACCCTCGAGGGGCCCGTTCTTCAGCCAGCGTTTCGCTCCTTTGTGGGGATGCTGGAAGTTCCTCTGCGGCACGGGCTAACCCTGGGGGAGTGTGGGCGGCTGGTAGAACCCGGGCTCGAGGTAATCCCCTGCGACCCTCAAGCAAATTTCGGCTCGGGCGGGCTGCCCTGGGTGCCCCCCTCGCCCAACCTGCCCAACCCGCAAACCGTTCTGCTGTATGTGGGCATGGCCCTGATCGAGGCTTCCACGGCCTCCGAAGGGCGTGGAACTGCCCTGCCCTTTCAAGTAGCAGGCGCACCCGGCCTGGATGCAGAGGCCCTGGCCCAAAGGCTGGGTGGGCTGGGCCTGGCCGGGGTGCGTTTTAGGCCACACTACTTCAGACCTACCTTTTCCAAGCACCAGGGCCAGCTTTGCGCCGGGGTGCAGGTGCATGTGCTGGAGCTTGAGAAAGCCCTCCCGGTAGGCCTGGCTGTGCTGGGTGCGCTGGCCGAACAGGGCGTAGAAATCAGGCACGACTGGCTGCAAAAGCTACTGGGCATTCCGTTTGAGCCCAGTTTGCTAGAGCCCGAAAAAGCGCTTGAGCATGCCCGGGCCTGGGCCGAACGGGCTCATCTCTTCGCACAGGAGCACCTGAGGCCCATCTGGCTGTATCCACGTTCAAGCCTCTAGCTCGAGCTCCCGCAATGCAGCTTGCCGAAGCCTCCGGGCCTCAGGGGCCAGTTCGGTTTGCAGGAGCCTGGTATAGAGGTCCTCGTCCAGGGGCTCGAGGGCCAGCCCCTTGAACCAATCGGCAGGACTGTCGCTCTGACGGTAGCGTTGCAGCACCCCCTGAAGCCAGGCCGCCTGAAAACGCTCCAGCTCAGGATGATCCATACCTGCAAACGGCAAGACATCCTCATCGGTGGGGTGCCACAAGTCCACCCATAACTCGGGCACGGTTGCCAGGCCATAGGGTTTCAAAAAATACCCTGGCGCACGGCTGGGACGCCCTGGCTCCAGGGTACCCAAAAGCTCCGACCAGAGCACGCGGAACTCCCCGTCGGAAACCTCGAGGGTATCCAGCAGAGCTTCTTTGCTCCAGTCGCGGATCAGCAGCAGCGCCAACAACACCCGGGTCTTCTCACGCTTGAAGCGAGCTTCCTGGTAGCCCACCCACACCCGCAAGACGCCCCGGGCGCGAATCTCGACGCTCACACCCGGGTGATAGGGTACATTCAACTTTCCGGCTTCCCACAATAGCCTGCGGCTGCGATGGATGGGAGGAGCGAACAGGGTGGGGTTGCACAAGAAGGGGTAGCGTTCCAACAGCCCACCCGGGTCTGATTGCCAGTCTGCGTTCTGGGCCAAAGCCAGCAAGAAGGGGTCATCCACTCCTACCATTGCAGGCAGTACAAAAGACCGGCCCCGGCGTAAGTGGGCCTGAGCAGCCATCAGGGTCATGAAGGCTTCGACCCAGGCGTCGCCCGATTCGCGCGCAAAGCGTACCATCTCGCTAAAAGCCTTCTCTTCTCCCAGCGCGGCAAGCCCTCCCAGGGGCTCTACCTTGAGCCTCGAGGGCCCTCCTTGTGAAAGGGAAAGCGAGCGCCGGTAGGCTTCTTCAGCCTCCTGCCAGCGGTTCTGCGCCAGCAGGGCGTGTCCGAGCCGTGCTTCCGCCAATGCCACCACAAACGGGCTACCAAGGGTCTCCCCTTCGCGCCGCCCTTTGCGGGCAGCTGTTTCGGCGGCCCTGGCATCACCCGCCACAGCTTCCAGCAAGGCCAGCAGCAGGGTACCCTCGCGGTGGTTTTGCGGGGCTCGAGCGGTGGTTGCGGACTCCCATTGCCTTAACTCGCTCAGGGCGCGTTCTGGCTGCCCGCTGCGCAGCCAAACCCGAGGGCCATCCAGCCCTAGCTCAATAGCCTCCTGCACCCTTCCTGCGTTGAGTAAGTTTTCGGCCCATAAAGGGGCCACTTCCTCGGGATAGCGTGCTTTTGCCGCCAGCAAGTAACCGCTCGCTTTGGCCGGTTCTACGGTGTCAAGATACAGGCGAGACAAACCAATTAAGGCCCGTTCCACACCTTCTCCCAGCGCCTGCTGGTAAACTTGCTCTGCTTCTGCGTAGCGTCCGGCTTGTCGCAAGGCTTCAGCCTGCAAAAAGCGTAGGGTAGGGCGGGTATGAAGCATGCTTTCAGATAGTCGCTCGAGCATCGCCAGCACCGTATAGGTCAGCCCCCTGGCCAGCCACTCCTCCCCTCTCTTGAGCACCAAATCTGCTGCATGGCCCAGACGGCCGGCCTCGAGCAGGTACTCCGCCGCCCGCACATCCTCCCCACGTCGCAAAGAGGTATCTGCGGCCCTGGACAACAAATTTCGCACCTCAGCAGGCTCCAGCAAGGTCATCAGAGCCTGGCGCACCAGGGGATGAAAGCGTATCCGCCCACCGACCTTTTCGAGGAGCAAATCCGCTTCGTAGCGCTCGAGCTCTTGCAAATCACCTACCCAGTGGGCTTCCTCTGGGCCCAACTCCCCCAGCACACTGGCCCGGGCCGCAAGTTGCTGCACACTTTCAGGAACTGCAGGCACCAAATAGGCCAACAGTCCAGCCGGGTCGGGATGGGCATAGAAGGCCTGTTCGGGCTTAGCCCCCCGCCGCATGGCCCGCAACAACAACCGCAAACCCAGGGGCCAACCCCGCACCAGGCTATGGGCCTGTTCTATCTCAAAAGCCGGCAGTTCAGGCGCAATGGCCTCGGCCAGTTGCAGTGCTTCTGCCGCATCGAAGGCCAGCTCGCTTTCCCCCAGTACCCGCCCCAGCACTTCCCAGGGTGCTGCGCGCCGGGTTAGCACGGCGATTCGCAATCCTGGTAGCTGGCTCAGTGTGCGCATCAAGGCCACCGCCTCGCGGCTGGCAGCCCGCTGGGCTTCGTCCAGTACCAGCAAATGCGCAGGCAGGTGGCTCAAGGCTTCCAGCAAAGCCTCTCCCGCGCTGGCCCATGCCCCGCGCTCGAGCGCTGCTATCGCCCCCTCCAAACCCGCTTCCACTTTAGGGCTATAGGCTTCAACCAGATGCCAGCCCAAAACCACCGGGTCGGAGCAATCCTCTCCCAGCGTGAGCCATACCGCAGGCCAGGATGTCAGCAAGGTGGACTTGCCATACCCCGCCCCGGCTGCCAGCACCAACAGGGGGCTCCTGGCAAAGCCCTGATTTAGGACCTCGTACAACCGAACCCGCTCCACCTCCCGCGCTGTGCGCGGGGGCAGCAAGCGGCTTTTAGGCACACGATAGGGCATGGAGCTTTATTTTACTTGCCAGGGCTGGTGGTGGAGTTTGAGCGAATTTCTTTTCGAGGGCTGCTGCAAAGTTCCCCAAAATCTACCCTGTGGAATCTATTCCAAAAACATTAGCTACGCCCACCCTCCAACCGCTCTGGCTCAATTGTTTGGCCATTCAATCAACGTCCAGGGGTGACCTATTTCCAAGGGCAATGTGTCCCTTGGGAAAGGACTAGATTAGAGCTAGGTTCTTTCGCAGGAGGCCACCATGCCACAAGTCATCACGGTTGATGGGAACGAAGCGGTCGCCAGGATCGCCCATAAGCTCAACGAGGTCATCGCCATCTACCCCATTACCCCATCTTCTCCCATGGGCGAGTTTGCCGACCAGTGGAGCGCCGTAGGTCAGAAAAACCTGTGGGGCACCGTTCCTTTGGTGCAGGAGATGCAGTCTGAGGGAGGGGCTGCTGGGGCCGTGCACGGGGCCCTGCAAACCGGGGCGCTCACCACCACCTTCACCGCCAGCCAGGGCCTGCTGCTGATGATCCCCAACATGTACAAAATTGCTGGAGAACTCACCAGCACGGTCTTCCACATTGCAGCCCGCTCGATTGCTGCCCAGGGGCTCTCCATCTTTGGCGATCACTCGGATGTAATGGCCACCCGGGCCACGGGTTGGGCCATGCTCTTTGCGGGTTCGGTACAAGAAGCCCAAGACTTCGCCCTGATTGCCCAGGCCAGCACCCTGGAGAGCCGGATTCCCTTTCTGCACGTTATGGACGGGTTTCGCACCTCCCACGAGGTGATGAAGATCGAGGCCCTGAGCGATGACGACCTGCGTGCGTTGGTGAGTGAAGATTTGGTTCGGGCCCATCGCGCCCGGGCGCTTTCGCCCGACCGCCCGGTGATCCGTGGAACAGCCCAGAACCCGGATGTGTATTTTCAGGCCAGGGAGACCGTCAACCCCTTTTACCAAAAGGTTCCCTCCATCGTGCAGGGCTACATGAACCGCTTTGCCGAACGCACCGGCCGGCAATACAAGCTTTTTGAATACTTCGGCTCCCCCGATGCCGAGCGGGTGGTGGTGCTGATGGGCTCCGGAGCCGAAGCCGCTCAAGAAACCGTCGAATATCTGCAAGCCCGGGGTGAGAAGGTCGGGCTCATCAAGGTACGGCTCTATCGCCCATTCAGTGTGGAAGCCTTCGTAGAGGCCGTTCCAGCGAGCGCCCGGGTTATCGCCGTTCTCGATCGCACGAAGGAGCCCGGTAGCGCTGGCGAACCGTTGTACCAGGATGTGGTCACTGCTGTGGTGGAAGGCATTGCCGAGAAGCGCCCAAAGGTCATCGGGGGCCGCTATGGACTTTCCTCCAAAGAATTCACCCCAGCCATGCTCATCGGGCTCTTCGAGGAGATGAAAAAACCCTCGCCTAAAAACCACTTCACCCTTGGTATCCACGACGACCTCTCCCATACCAGCCTGCCTTACGACCCTCAGATGAGCATCGAACCCCCTGAGGTCAAGCGCTCGGTGTTCTGGGGGCTAGGGTCGGACGGAACTGTGGGGGCCAACAAAAACTCCATCAAGATCATCGGCGAAGAGACCGATTATTATGCGCAGGGATATTTTGTTTATGACTCTAAAAAGTCGGGGGCTCGCACCATCAGCCACCTGCGCTTTGGCCCCAAGCCCATCAAGAGCACCTACTTGATTCAGCAGGCCGACTTTGTGGCAGTTCACCAGTTTGGCTTCTTCGAACGCTTCGATGTGCTGGAGAGTGCTGCCGAAGGGGCCACCCTCCTCATCAACAGCCCCTACAGCCCCGCCGAGACCTGGAACCACCTGCCTTACGAGGTACAGCAGCAAATTATCCAGAAACGGCTACAGGTCTACGCCATCAACGCCTATCAGGTAGCCCGTGAAGTGGGGCTCGGCACCTTGATGAACACGGTCATGCAGGTAGCCTTCTTTGCCCTGTCTGGCGTGCTTCCGCGTGAAGAGGCCATCGACAAAATCAAGGAGGCCATCCGCAAAACCTACGGCAAACGCGGCGAGGCTGTGGTGCGCAAAAACTTTGCGGCGGTGGATGCCGCGCTGGCCCACCTGTACCCGCTGGAAGTACCCGCCGTCGCCACCAGTGCCCGTCACCTGCCCCCGGTGGTCTCGCCCGAGGCGCCCGAGTTTGTGCAAAAGATCACCGCGCCCATGCTGGCCGGCAAAGGCGACCTGCTCCCGGTAAGCGCCCTGCCTGCCGATGGCACCTATCCCACCGGCACCAGTCGATGGGAGAAACGCAACATCGCCCAGGAGGTGCCGCTCTGGGATCCGGCCGTCTGTATTCAGTGCGGCAAGTGTGTGCTGGTCTGTCCTCATGCGGTTATTCGCTCGAAAGTTGCCCCGCCGGAGGCTTTTGCCAGCGCCCCCGAGGGCTTCCAGACCGCCAAAGCCATGTGGAAGGGCCTGGAAGACCAGCGCTACACCCTGCAGGTTGCAGTGGAAGACTGCACGGGCTGCTCGTTGTGTGTGGAGGTTTGTCCGGCCAAGAACAAGAGCCAGGTCGGGCGCAAGGCCATCAACATGACCCCCCAACTCCCGCTGCGTGAACAGGGCAGAAAGCACTGGGACTTCTTCTTAAGCCTGCCCGATTATCCCCGCCATGACAGCTTGAGTTTTAATAGCGTCAAGAACGTGCAACTTCTGCAACCGCTCTTCGAGTTCTCGGGAGCCTGTGCCGGGTGTGGCGAGACGCCGTATTTGAAGCTTTTGAGCCAGCTCTTCGGGGATCGCAGCCTAATTGCCAACGCCACCGGGTGCTCCTCAATCTATGGGGGCAATCTGCCCACCACGCCCTGGACGCAAAACCGCGAGGGCCGCGGCCCGGCCTGGAGCAACTCGCTGTTTGAAGACAACGCCGAGTTTGGCCTGGGGATGCGCCTGACCCTGGATAAGCAGATCGAATATGCCCGCGAACTCCTGGGCCGGATGCGTGAATCGCTGGGGGCTGAACTAGTAGATGCCCTGCTGCAGGCCGACCAGTCCGATGAGGCGGGCATAGATGCTCAACGAGAGCGCGTTGCTCTGCTGAAATCGCGACTGGAAGGGCAGGACGACCCCAAAGCCAGAGATCTGCTGAGCCTGGCAGACGTGCTGGTGCGCAAGTCGGTGTGGATTGTGGGGGGCGACGGCTGGGCCTACGACATCGGCTTTGGCGGCCTCGACCATGTGCTGGCCAGCGGGCGCAACGTGAAGCTGCTGGTGCTCGATACCGAGGTATATTCCAACACCGGCGGGCAGTCTTCCAAAGCCACCTCGCTGGGAGCGGTGGCCAAATTTGCCTCCGGCGGCAAGGCTACACCTAAAAAAGACCTTGGGCGCATTGCTATGAGTTATGGATATGTGTATGTGGCCCAGGTAGCTATGGGCGCCAACGATGCCCAGACGCTAAAGGCCTTCCTGGAAGCGGAGAGTTACGATGGCCCGGCGCTAATCATTGCCTATAGTCACTGCATCGCGCATGGTATTGATATGGCCAAGGGCATGGAACAGCAAAAGCTCGCCGCGGAATCGGCCTACTGGCCGCTTTACCGCTACGACCCCCGCCTTAAAGCCCAGGGTAAAAATCCTTTCCAGCTCGACTCGAGACCCCCAAAAATCAGCTTCAAGGACTACGCCCTGCACGAAAACCGCTACCGGATGCTCAGGCAAATCAACCCTGAAGCCGAGCAGATGTTCCAGGCTGCCCAGGAGGCGATACTGGCCCGCTGGAAGACCTACGAAGAAATGGCCCAGTCCCACGAACAAGAGGCCGCCGCCCGGACCCCTGCAAAAGCTACGGAGGAAGTATGACCCAGCCCGACCTTGGCACCACCTACCTGGGGCTGAAGCTAGCCCACCCGCTCGTCGCTTCGGCCTCGCCCCTTTCGTACACCCTGGATGGCATCCGCAGCCTGGAAGACGCAGGCATTGCCGCTGTGGTGATGTACTCGCTTTTTGAGGAGCAGATTGAGCAGGAGAGCCACGCTTTGCACCATTACCTCGAGTACGGCGCCCACAGCTACGCCGAGGCTCTGGACTACTTCCCTAAAGCCCACGAGTTCAACGTGGGGCCCCACGAGTATCTGGAACTTCTGCGCAAAGCCAAGGAAAACACGCAAATTCCCATCATCGGCAGCCTCAACGGGGTATCGTCAGGTGGCTGGACAGAGTATGCCAGGCTGATGGAGGAGGCCGGGGCCGATGCCCTCGAGCTCAACCTGTACTATCTGCCCACCGACCCCACCCTGACCAGCCTCGAGGTCGAGGAGATGTATCTGGATGTGGTTCGGGAGGTGAGCCAGAGCCTTTCCATCCCCATTGCGGTAAAGGTGGGGCCCTTCTTCAGCAACTTCTCTCACATGGCCGCCCGGTTTGTGCAGGCTGGGGCCTCGGGGCTGGTGCTTTTCAATCGCTTTTATCAGCCCGACTTCGACCTGGAGCACCTCGAAGTGACCCCCAACCTGGTGCTGAGCCGCCCCGACGAGCTGCGCCTGCCGCTGACCTGGGTCGCCATTCTGTATGGGCGCATCCAGGCCGACTTCGCTATTACCAGCGGGGTGCACACCCACCTCGAGGTGCTCAAGAGCATGATGGCCGGCGCCAGGGTCACCCAGATGGCCTCGGAGTTGCTCAAAAACGGACTGGGGCGCGTTGGAGAAATCCTACAAGACCTGAAGCACTGGATGGAAGAGCGCGAGTACGAGTCCATCCGCCAGATGCAGGGCAGCATGAGCCAGATTAACGTTGCCAACCCCGACGCCTTCGAGCGGGGCAACTACATGAAGGTGCTGCGCTCCTGGCGGCCCGACCCCACCGGGATGCTGCTTAGGTGAGGATGACCAATCGTCGCTTCAACTAGCTTGTATGGTCGCAACGACGATTTAACACTCAGGGTAGTGGTTCTTAAGTGTTTCGCAAAGCATGGCGGGAATTATGGCGCTTCGATTCAAGGAATATGAGGATGGCAAACCGCTTTCTCGATGATGTTGCCAACTGCCTCGCTCTGAAGTTATCGCTCTAATTGTTGGGGTGTAACAACCTTGTAACAGCCCCCGGGTAAACTCACCTCAATCAAGTTTTGAGGTTCGAGATGGCGTACCTTCGGGGCCTAGGGGTCTACCTACCTGTACCACGCATGACCAGTGGCGAAATCGCTGCGGCCAGTGGACTGCCGGAGTGGGTGGTGCGGGAGAAGCTGGGCATCCATCAGAAACCCGTGCCTGGCCCCGAAGACCACCCGGCCCGTATGGGGGCCTGGGCCGCTCGGGAGGCCCTGAAGGAAGCCGGTCTCGGCGGGGCCGAGCTGGACGTGGTGATCAGCATTACCGACGAGCACAAGGACTTTCCGGTCTGGACCAGCGCACCCCTGATGGCCCAGGTGCTGGACGCCCACCGCGCCTGGTGCTTCGACCTCAACCAGAAGTGCGCCACCTTTATCACCGCCCTGACCGTGGCCGAGGGGCTTTTTGCCAGCCGCCCCGAAATCGAGTCCATCCTGATTGCGGGCGGCTACCGCAACGGCGACCTGATCGACTACCGGGACGAGTCGGTGCGCTTTATGTACGACTTGGCCGCTGGAGGGGGCGCTGCTGTCCTGACCCGTCACGGGCCGGGTCTGAGCCTGCTATCCACGCAGCTCAAAACCGACCCCGTGCTAGCCAACACCGTCCGGGTTCCGGTAGGAGGCACGGTGGCTCCGCTCACCCCCACCAACGCCGCGCAGTACAAGCTGCGTGTGGCCGAACCGGATTTGATGAAATCTCGGCTCGAGCAAGTCTCCTTGCCCGGTTTTATGGAGGTTATCAACGGGGCCTTGCGACAGGCTGGCTACACCGCCGCCGACCTGGATTATCTGGCCCTCCTGCACATGAAGCCTTCCGCGCACAAAGCGGTGCTCGAGGGCCTGGGGCTGGGGGCAGAACGCTCGATTTACCTTTCAGACTACGGGCATCTGGGTCAAATTGACCCCATTCTCTCGGTACAACTGGCGAGGCAAGCCGGCAAGATTGGGCCGGGCAGCCTTCTGGCGCTGGCCGCAGCAGGGGTGGGGTATCACTGGGGTGCAGCAGTGTTGCGCTGGGAAGAGGAAGCAGCGGAGGCCCCATGGAGCTAAACGCCAACTGGCTGGCCCGTCTGGCCGAGTACCACCCCGACCGCCCGGCCGTGCTGTGGCGCGGGCACTGGGTAAGCTACGGTGAACTTTACCAGCGAGCCCGGCGAGCTGCAGCATCGCTGGCCGGCCTGGGTATTCAGAAAGGCGACCGGGTAGGGGTCTTGAGCCTCAACCATCTGGGCTACCTCGAGCTCTATTTTGCCGCGCCCCTGCTGGGCTTTGTGCCCACCCTGCTCAATCACCGCCTGAGCGAAGCCGAGCTGCGGGGGCTGCTCGAGTACACCCGCCCCAGGGCACTCTTTTACGGGCCGGACTTCGCCGACCTGGCCCGGCAGCTAGACCCAGGGGCCTGGCCGCTCGAGGCGCTGCAAACCCTTTCGCCCGCCCCACTCTCGCCCTACCAGGCAGCACCCGACGACCCCGCGCTGATTCTTTTTACCGGCGGCACCACCGGCCTGCCCAAAGGGGCGCTCATCCCATACCGGCAGCTACTGGTCAATGCCTTCCAGACCTGCTTGAGCTGGGGTCTGCAAAAAGACGACGCCTACATCGTCTCGACCCCCATGTTCCATGCGGCCCTGAACGCCCTGGCGACCCCATTGCTGTATCTGGGGGGCCGCGTGATTATTCAGGAAAAGTTCGACCCCGCCGAGTACCTGCACTGGGTTTCGGAACACCAGGTGAGCCTCCTGTTCCTGGTGCCCACCATGTTCCAGATGCTGGCCCTGCACCCGGACTTTGCCACAGCCAACCTGCAGAGCGTGCGCTGGGCCATCTCGGGGGGGGCACCCTGTCCGGCCCCAGTGCGCGAGGCATTCAGGGCCAAGCTGGTTCGCTTCAAACAAGGCTACGGCCTAACCGAGTGCGGCGTGAACTGTTTTACCCTCGAGCTCGACGAGGCCGAGCAGTTCCCCGAGTCGGTAGGCCGCCCCATGCCCCACCTGTGGGCCCGGCTGGTAGATGCCAGCGGCCAGGAAAACCCCCATAGGGGGGAGCTCTGGCTGTCTGGGCCGGTGGTCATGTTGGGCTACTTTCACCGCCCCACTGACACCGCCGAAGCGCTCATCGAGCACGAAGGGCGCATCTGGCTGCGCACCGGCGACCTTGCCGAGCGCGACGAGCAAGGGCGCTACTTCATTGTGGGGCGGGCCAAGGAAATGTTCATTTCCGGGGGTGAGAACGTCTACCCCATCGAGATCGAACGAGCCCTCTACGACCACCCCGCCGTGCTGGAGTGTGCGGTGGTAGGCGTGCCCGATGCCCGCTGGGGCGAGGTGGGGCTGGCTGCCATCGTGCTCAAGAGCCCGCTGAGTGAGGAGGAGCTGCGGGCCTACCTGAAAACCCGGCTGGCCGGGTACAAGGTGCCTAAGCACTTTCTCTTCACCTCCGAGTTACCCAAAAGCGGCCCCGGCAAAATTCTCAAAAGCGCCCTGGCAGCGCGTTTCAAGGGGGAACATGCCTAGCGCTACCGTCAACGGCACCGAGCTCTATTACCGGCTAGACGCGGCCTCATCCGACCATCGTCCCACATTGGTTCTGCTCAACGGCATCTTCCAGCGCACCGAGGCCTGGGAGCCGCTCATGCCCTACCTGCAAGGCTTTCGGGTTCTGCGCTACGACATGCGCGGACAAGGCCAGAGCGCCGTACCCGAAGGCCCCTATACCCCCGAACGCCACGCCGACGATTTACAGGCACTTTTAGCAGAACTGGAAATCGGGCACTACCACCTGCTGGGGCTTTCCAACGGAGGCATCGTAGCGCAGGTGCACGCGGCCCGGCAGCCCAGCGGCTTGCAGAGGCTCATTCTGCTCTGTACCACGGCTCGAGTAGACCCCTTGATCCGGGCCAAGGTGCGAAGCTGGCAGCTGGCCCTGGAATGGGGTGGCACCCTGGGTCGCTTGCAGATAGCGCTGCCCTGGATCTGGGGGCGGGCCTTTCTGGAAGCCCATCCGGAGATCGACACCCCCGCATCGCTCGAGCAGATGTTCCTTGCAGCCCCCAGCACGGAGGCCCAGCACAACCTGATGAATGGCTTTCTAACCCTGGGCGACCTGCGGCCCCGGCTTGCAAACGTCAAAGTCCCCACCCTGGTGCTCTCGGGCGAGGAAGACCTGTTATTTCCGCCCCTCTATAGCCAGGAAATAGCCGAGGCCATTCCGGGGGCCGTCCACCGGATTTTACCCGGCGTAGGGCACGTCGCAGCCCTGGAGAACACGGCCATCCTGGTTCAAGAAATCCAATCCTTCTTGGGGGTAAGGGCATGAAATTCAAAGTCGGCGACTCGGCCAGCTATACCCAGACCATCGGCGAAGCCCACATCGCGCAGTTCATCGGAGCGGTAGGTGATACCAACCCCCTACATGTGGATGCAGAGTTTGCCCGCAAGAGCCGCTTTGGGCAGCGCATAGCCCAGGGCATTCTGGTAGCCGGGCTTATCTCGACCGCCATCGGCACCAAACTACCGGGGGTGGGGGCCATTTACCTGGGCCAGACCTTGAAGTTTCTGCGGCCCACCTTCATTGGCGATACCATCACGGCCACCGTCACGGTCAAGGCCATCCGCAAGGATAAGCCCATCCTAACCCTGGAAACCGTCTGTACGAACCAGCGGGGCGAGCAGGTCATCAGCGGAGAAGCCACCGTCTTGTACGAGGAGGCTGTTGCGTGAGTGCGAACCCTTATATCCCCACGCTCCCGACCCTTTTCCCACGAGCAACAGAGCGCGGGAAAATGCCGCTGGTTTTTGCGGTCATGGGCCCTTACACCCCCAATCCCCCGGCCCCATTCCCCCTTTGTGGAGGAATGGGGTGGCTGAACAATTTAGTTTTCAGGAGGAAGGCATGAAAAAAGTTCTGGTGGTACTTCTGGCAGTTTTGGGCTTGGCCGGCCTTGCGCTGGCCCAAACCACGGTACGGGTAGGGGTGCTGTTGCCCATCTCGACCGTCGCAGGCAAGGCTGCACTCAACGGGGTGCAGTTGGGCGTAGATCAGGTCAATGCAGGAGGAAAGGTCAAGATTGAGCTGGTAGTTGTGGACGACGGCAACGCGCCTGCGGCAGCCGTACCGGCCCTGACCAAGCTGATGACGGTGGATCGGGTAGACATCGTAATCGGGGGGCTGGCCTCCGGGGTGACCTTCGCCCTCTCGGGCCCGGTCAAGCAGTACAATCCGCTGTTTTTGTGCATCGGCGCGGCCAGCAGTGTGGTGGAACAGGCTTTCAGCGACTATGGGCGTTTCTTTCACTACCACCCCTGGGACTACCACAACGTAGCGGCTGCACTGAGCTTCTTCAAATCGCTCTACGATGGGGGGGCCCGCCGCGTAGCCATTCTTTACGAGGATGGGCCTTTTGGTTCGGCAGGTATTCAAACCTACCGCCAGCAGTTACAAAATCAGGGCTACACCGTGCAAGCCGAGCCCTTCAAGTCGGGCTCTGGCAGCTTTACCGCCATCCTGACCCGGCTTAAGTCGTTCCGTCCGGATATTTTGTACTGGATTGGTTATGACGTGGACGCCCTGCCCATCGCCGCGCAAACCCGTCAAGTGGGCCTGGAACCCAAGCTAATTTACGGCGCTCCGCCAGCCTGGCCCCTGGGATTTGAAAAGAACAACCTCTCCAATGATGTGGCCGGCATGACGGCCTGGCTGCCCTCGGTCGCCAACAATGAAAGCCGGCGCTTCGTGACCCTGTACCGCCGCAAATATAACGAGATTACCGACGAGTACATGGCGCCCATGGGCTACGTAATCGCCCTCAGCCTGGGCAAAGCCGTGGAAGCAGCCAACTCCGCCGACAAGGATCGCATTGCCGCTGAACTGGCCAAGGTGCAGATGGATACGCCTTTTGGCCCCCTTTCCTTCAAGCCATCAGACACCGGCAAAACCCGCTTCCAGGGCTTCAACCAGAGCATCTGGCTGCAGTTCCAATACCTGGAAGGCTCGCGTCGTCCGGTCTTCCCGGCCAACCGTGCTGCCCGTCCGCTGCGGTACCCGGGCAATTACTAGAGGCTTATAGCTGATAGCCGATGGCCTGTAGCCTGAAACCCCGCCCGCTATCAGCTATTAGCTGTCAGCCAACCCTATGGACTTACTGCTTCAGACCCTCATCAACGGCATCCTGGCCGCCGGTATTTATGCCCTGGTGGCCAGTGGCCTGGCCCTGGCGGTAGGCGTGGTGGGTATTGTGAACTTTGCCCACGGCGAGTTCTCCATGATCGGGGCTTTTGTCTCCTACCTGCTTTTTGTGGGGGCGGGGATTGACCCCCTGATCTCGCTGGGGCTGGCCGCCCTGGTGCTCTTTGTGGTCGGGGCCATTACCTACTATGGCCTGATCCGGCCCGTGCTGGCCGCGCCAGAACTCAACCAGATGCTGCTGACCTTTGGTATCTCGGTGGCGCTCCAGAACATCGCCTTGCTACTGTTTGGCGCGGATACTCGAGTGGTCTCCACCAGTTACCAGGGCGCTACCATTACCCTGGGCGGCATTTCATTTGGCGCGCCGCCCTTTGCCGCTTTTGTGCTATCTGTGGGCTTGCTGGGTGCTTTGTACTGGTTCCTGGGTAAAACCCGACTGGGCTTTGCAGTTCGAGCGGTGGCCCAGAACCGCCTGGCGCCGGGTTTGCTGGGCATCGAGACCCAGCAGATTTACCTGCTGGCCTTTGGCCTTTCCGCCGCGCTAGCGGGAATTGCCGGGGTGATGCTCTCGGTGATGCTGTATGCCTCTCCTACCGTGGGCTTTGCCTATACCCTAAAAGCCTTTGCCATCATCGTGATGGCCGGTTTGGGCAACCTGCGGGGCGTGGTTCCAGCCGCCATCACACTGGCCCTGGCCGAGGCTTTTGTGAGCACCTACGTGCCGGGTGGGGGGGGCTGGGTGGAGGCGGTGTTCTTTCTTGTGATCTTTGTCGCCCTGACCTGGCGTAGCTGGAGGCTGTCATGATCCTGGCCGGGGTTCTGTTGCTCCTGGCGCTGGTTTTGCCGGGGCTTCCCCTGGGCGAGTGGCGGGCCTTCTTGCTGGATACGGCACAATTCGCGTTCTTGATCAGCGGCCTGGCGCTGGCCTGGGACCTGCTGGCCCGCACAGGGCAACTTTCGCTGGCCCACGGGGCTTTTTTTGGGCTTGGGGCCTACGCAGCCGCCCTGAGCGCCCCCGCGCTGGGGACCGTGCCGGCGCTCCTGGTGGGGGGGGCGGTGGCCACTCTCTCGAGCCTGCTGCTGGGGCTGGCGACCTTGCGGTTGCAAGGCATGTACTTTGCCATCGCCACCCTGGCCTTCAGCGAGGTAATGCGCACGCTGGTGCTAAAAGCGCAGTTCACCGGCGGCTCAATTGGCCTGCCGGTCCAGCCTGCTTTTGGGGGGGCCTACCCGCTGGGCGGCTACTACCTGGCGGTAGCCGTGCTGGTCATTTGCACCTTAGCCAGTTTGCTCCTGAGTAAAAGCCGCCTTCATTTCGCTATGGCGGCCACCCGGCAGGGGGAAGCGGTGGCCCGGGTGCTGGGGGTGCCGGTGGTGCGGGTCAAGCTGGTGACGTTCATGATCTCGGCCTTCCTGGCCGGGCTCACGGGCGGGGTGTACGCCATGAAGACCCTGTTTCTCTCGCCCTACGATGCCTTCGGCCTGGGCCGGGCTGTCGAGGCCCTGGTGATTCCGATTTTTGGGGGGCTCTATACCACCACCGGACCGCTCCTGGGGGGCTTAATTATCGTGAGCCTCGAGACCTGGCTGCGCCTGCGGATTGGCGAAGGCTATCTGGTGGTGTACGGCCTGGTGCTGGTGCTTACTATCCTGTTCCTCCCCAAGGGCCTGATGAGCCTGTTTGCCCGCCGCAAGGGAGCCCGCCATGCTTAGGGTTGTCGGCTTGAGCAAACGCTTTGGCGGGGTGGTGGCAGCCCGGGAGGTGAACCTCGAGGTTCGCGCCGGCGAAATCCTGGCGGTAATTGGCCCCAATGGAGCGGGCAAGAGCACCCTGCTCAACCTGCTATCGGGCCTTGTACGCCCCGATGCCGGGCGGATCGAGTTTCTGGGCGAGGACATCACCCACGCCCCACCCGAAGTACGGGCCTGGAAGGGGCTGGGGCGGGCTTTTCAGATCGTGCAGCCCTTCCACGAGATGACCGTGCGGGAAAACCTGATGGTGGGCGCCCTCTACGGCAAGCCCGGCGCCTCCCTGAAGACTGCACAAAAGGTGGTTGAGGAGGTCATCGAGCTGACCGGCCTAAGCAGCAAGGCCGACACCGAAGCGGGGGAGCTGACCCTGCTCGAGGACAAGCGCCTCGAGCTGGCCCGTGCGCTATGCACCCAGCCCAGGCTACTGCTCCTGGACGAGGTGATGGCTGGCCTTCGCCCGGCAGAGGCCATGGAGGCGGTGGAACTGGTCCAGCGCACCCGGGCCAGTGGGGTGACGGTTTTGTTCATTGAGCACCTGATGCCCGTGGTGCGTGCCCTGGCCGACCGGGTGGTGGTGATGGACTACGGCCAGGTGATTGCCGAGGGTCGCTACGAGGAGGTCGCGGCGAATGCTAAGGTGCGTGAAGCCTATCTGGGGAGGAGTGCTTGAGAAGGTCTAGGCAGGCCCGGCGGTCTGCGTCCGCATGGTACAGGAGGCTACCTTGAAGCTCACCGTGAACGACCTGACCGCAGGCTATGGCAAGGCGCAGGTGTTGTTTGGGCTGGGCCTCGAGGTAGCCGAGGGTGAACTTGTAGCCCTACTCGGAGCCAATGGTGCGGGCAAAACCACCGCCCTGCGCACCGTTTCCGGCCTCCTCAGACCCTGGGCAGGCAGTGTTGACCTGGATGGGCAGAGTTTGCTGGGGTTTTCGGCAGCCAGGCGGGCCCGCCTGGGACTGGGGCACGTGCCAGAGGGCCGCCAGCTTTTTTCGCTGATGAGCGTGGAGGAAAACCTCTTGCTGGGGGCCGCCTTCCTGGCCTGGAGCGGCAAATCTGACCAGCTGGAGCGCATCTATGCCCTTTTTCCCCGCCTGGCCGAGCGCCGTGGGCAGATGGCCGGTACGCTCTCGGGGGGCGAGCAGCAGATGCTGGCTATTGGGCGCGCCCTGATGGGCAAACCGCGCATCCTGATGGTGGACGAGCCCAGCCTGGGCCTCTCCCCCAAGCTGGCCGAGGAGGTGCTCAGCACCCTGTCGCAGGTGAAAAAAGAGGGTGTGGGGGTACTTCTGGTGGAGCAAAACGTAGCTTTGAGCCTCGAGGTAGCCGACCGGGGCTATGTGGTGGAACACGGCAGGGTGGTCTTGCAGGGCAGCGCCAAGGAGCTCGCCAGCGACGAAGGCGTGCAAAAAGCCTACCTGGCGCTGTAAGCAGGTAAAGAGGCCCAGTATTGGCCAACCTTCACCATGCGCTCGAGCCAGCTTGGATGGGCTCTTGTACCAGATTCGGTTAGTTCGTCACCCTATGGTGACGAACTAACCCGACCGAAGTTATCCGCGTAGCGGAGGGCGATACCGCCCCTTGGAAGGGAGACGCTTTCTTCGCCAACCGTTCGGGAGGGGTGTGCTCCAGGATTCAAAAAGACAGCCTATGGGGTTTTTGGTTTTGTAAACTGTCTTTTTGAATCCGGTATGACCTGCGACAGGGTTTCGGCCGCTGCTCAGCAGAGCACCTCAACGACTACTAACCACCCCCACTTTTGCCCGATAATGAAACCATGATGCTACAAGGCAAAACCGCCCTCATTACCGGCGCCGGAAGCGGCATCGGCAAGGCCATAGCAGAAGTGTTCGCCCGCGAAGGGGCCCGGGTCATCCTGAACGACCTCTCCCCTGCCGCAGCCGAAGTTGCGCGGGCCGTCGGCGGGGTCTTTCTCCAGGCCGACCTTTCTGACCAAAACGCGGTCAAGGCGCTGGCCCAGCGGGCCCTCGAGCAAGGGCCCATCGACATCCTGGTCAACAACGCCGGTTTGCAGCGCATCAACCCGGTGGACGAGTACCCCGAGGAGACCTGGAACATGATGCTTCAGGTACTCCTGACGGCTCCTTTCCAGCTCATCAAGTACACCTTGCCGGGCATGAAAGCTCGCCGGTGGGGGCGCATCCTGAACATTTCCTCGCTGCACGGGCTGGTGGCCAGCCCCTACAAGTCGGCCTACATTTCGGCCAAGCATGGGCTGATGGGCCTGACCAAAACGGTGGCGCTGGAAGTGGCCGAGTATGGCATCACCTGCAACGCCATCTGCCCGGCCTACGTCAAAACCGGCATCGTGGAAGCCCAGATTGCCGACCAGGCCCGCACCCTGGGAATTCCTGAAGCCGAGGTGATCGAAAAGGTTATGCTGGCCCCGGCGGCCATCAAGCGCCTCATTGAGCCGGAGGAAGTAGCCGAGTACGCCCTGTTTTTGGCCTCCGACAAAGCGGGGGCCATTACCGGATCGGCCCAGGTGATCGATCTGGGCTGGACCGCACGATAGCGCACTATTCACATATGTTGACCATCCGACTTCAAAAAAGCTTTGTCCTGGACTGAATAGTGGCCGCCTGGATGAGCGGCCACGTCTGTGAAGACCACAGTAACAATGCATAAGGTGAGTACTGGGAAGCATTACTTAGCCCTACCCCCTAACCCCTCACCCCTTTATCTTCATCCTGTGGTGTAAAAAGTGTTCGAGTAATGATGCTATTACATTTAGCGCTTGTAGACCCGCCGCTCGGCCTCGATGGCCTGCAAGACTTCCTGGATGTCTTTGGTCAATGCACGAATCTCGTCCAGGTCGCTGGTGCTCTTGAGCTGGGTTTTGAGTTTATCCAGGCGCATTTCATAGTACACCTCGCGCACCCGGGCCATAGCCACGGTCAGGTGGGCCTCGAGGTTCACTCGATCAAAACTGGGGCTTTTCATCAGCACATCAATTAACCGGGCCCCCTCCCCCCGCTGCTCGAAGTGCTTGAGGATGCGGTTTTTGCCCTGCTCGGAGCGGGCTGCTTGCATGAAGTCGGCCAGCAAGCTGCCCTCAGGCGGCCAGGTATGGTCTTCGACGTACATGGCCCACTGCACAAACTCCTCCTCGGGCACCGAGTACAAAAGGGCAATCACATCCAGCTCACGCAGCAGGCGCTTTTCGGTGAGGTCGGGGCGGCTCAGCCCAAGGCTGGCGACCCGGTCAGGTCGCAGGGGCGCAGCGCCGGGGGTTTGGCGTCCTGAGGTGGATCGTGCCCTGGCCAGATAGTCTTCCAGCGCACGCGGCGAGAGTTCCAGGGCCCCGATCACCTTGGCCTTCAGCTTTTCCACCACCCGGTCGAAGGGCTCGCTCGAGACTAGGCGGGGCTTGAGGGCCTCGAGGATCTTTTGCTTGTGTTCCGGACGACGCAAGTCCAGCCCACTGGCAGCCACCTCGAAGCGGTACTCCACTTCGGGCAGCGCCGCATTCAGGGCCGCTTCAAAGCGCTCTTTGCCATCCGGTACCAGCAGCAGGTCGCCGGGGTCTTTGCCACCCTGAAGCAGCACCGCATACACCACAAAGCTTCGGGCAATCTCCAGGTTCAGGCTTTGCAGGGTGGCCTTGCGTCCGGCCTCGTCGGCATCGAAGGCAAGGTAAAGTTCGGCAGCATCGGCCCGCTTCAGGAGGTGGGCCTGCTCGGTGGAGAGCGAGGAGCCCAGTACCGCCACCGCCTCGCTAAAGCCCATCTGATGTAACGCAATCACATCAAAAAGCCCTTCCACCACCACCGCCCGTCCCTGCTCCCGGATGGCAGCGCGGGCCTGGGGGTAGCCATAAAGCAGGAGGCTTTTCTTGAACAAAGGCGTTTCGGGTGAGTTGAGGTACTTGGGGTTGTCGTCTTGGGCCAGGGCCCGGGCCGTAAAGGCCACGATACGGCCCAGGGCGTCCAGGATGGGAAAAGTGATGCGATTGCGGAAACGGTCAAAAAAGCGTCCTTCGCGCTCCATCAATACCCCGGCCTCCAGGGCCTCCTGGGGGCTCACCCCTTGCGCATGAAGGTACTTGAGCAGGCCATCCCAGCTACCTGGGGCGTAGCCCAGGCCAAACCGCTCGATGGATTCAGGGGTCAGGCCGCGGGCTTGCAGGTATTGCAGCGCTTCGCCCCCCAGGTGAGAACGGAAATAGGCCTGGGTCAGCTCGAGAACTTGCAGGGTTTCCTTGCGCGCAGCAGTGCGCCCTTTGTACTGTGGCAACTCCACGCCGGTTTCCTGGGCGAGGCGTTCTAAGGCTTCGCGAAACTCGATGCCCTCAATCTTTTGCAAAAAGGCAAAGATATCGCCGCCGTTTTTACAACCAAAGCAATAACACAGCCCTTTGGCCTCGTTGACCTGGAATGAAGGGGTTTTTTCCTGGTGAAAAGGGCACAAACCCTTCCAGGTACCCTTGCCGCTGGGTTTAAGCGCCACATACCGCCCCACCAGCTCCTGAATGGGCATCCGGGAGCGAATCAGTTCGATGGCCTGGGCAGTCTGGGCATCCATAGCGGGCATGGGTAAGGTAGGCGAGACAGAGTCAGGCCCCTATTCTAACGCGCGGTAGACCTGGGGCAAGCAAAAGTAAAGATGCGTAGAAATTGCCGATGGGGCTTGCGATTTGCACTTCTCATACCGGATTCAAAAAGACAGTTTACAAAACCAAAAACCCCATAGGCTGACTTTTTGAATCCTGGAGCACACCCCTCCCGAACGGTTGGCGAAGAAAGCGTCTCCCTTCCAAGGGGCGGTATCGCCCTCCGCTACGCGGATAACTTCGGCCCTGTTGATTCGTTACCGTTCGGTAACGAATCAACCGAATCTGGTATCAGGCATCGGGATGCCGACATTCATCGTCCCAATGTATCAAAACGAAAAGGGCCCTTGGCCAGGCGCTGCTCGGCTGGTGTACCCGGGGATCACCCGGCAAAGCGCATGGAGCCAATGGGCTCCGCACTCACTCCGGTAGTTCGGAGCGCACCTGCCAGGATGACACTGGTCTCTTTAAGAACCAGCGAGCCCAAATTCCCAGGATTCCATACCCCCGGAAATGGTTGGTCAGCAGGGGCAGCTTTTCTTCCTGTACAGCCCCCAGCAAAAGCGCTTTCCAGAGCTGGGCCAGGGGGGTTCGGGCTTCGAAATCCAAAAGGCCCGAGGGTTCACGCCCCTCGGCCAGCAGTAGCTGTGCCCGCAGCAAGCGGGAATAGCCGTGCTGTACTTCGAAACCCCGACCCGCGGTTTGGCTCAGCAGATGGTGCGAGAGCGCCAGGGCCTTTTTGGGGTTTTGGGTCTGTTGAGCCAGCCCCAGAGCCAGGAGCGCGTAGAAATAGAAACTCGGGTTGTGGCTTCGCCGCGCCAGGAGCACCGCCTTGCGCAGATGGACGGCCCCATCCTGGTTCTCGTGCCATTTACGAAGCCCCAGCGCCAGTTCGCAGACAGCCCCCACTTCGGGGTCATCGATCCCTTCCAGACCCCGAACCAGCCGCTGCAGCATGAGTCCGTTCTGCTGGCCGGGGGCCAGGGCGTAGGCCAGTGCCAGCAGCGACAGGAGACTCGGCGAAGGTGCTTTGGCCAGGGCAGATTCGCCAAAGTAGAGGGCATCGTCGAGCTGGCCCGATTCAATCAGAAAGCGCAGGCGAACCCGGCTCACCCACTCAACTGCCCCAGGAGGCGCGCCCTCGAGCAAGAGCAGGCTTTCTTCCAGCAAGGCCGCCGCTACTTCGAACTGGCCCATATCCAGCCGCAAAGCGGCCAGACTGCTGTTATACAGACTGCTAAACCACGCAGGCAACACATCCCCCGGGGGCTGGCCCAGGGCTTTCAAGGCATCGTTCAGCCTGAACTGCCGCCAGAGCGCCTCCGACAGTATCTGCCTGGCTTCAAAGCATTCCGCAGGGCTGTGGCCGTGCTCACTGAGGTAGGCTTCGCTTTCCACTTGAGCCCGCTCCAACTGCCTCGAGCGCAACCAGGCCCGCGCCCGCACCAGCATGGCGGAACCCTCGAGGTGAGCCGGAAGCCCCTCCAGCATCCTGCAAGCCTCATCCGCTGGAAGAGTGCGGGCCAGCGACAGGGCCAGGCGTGGCTCTACAATCTCGTCCTGGAGCGAGGTTGCAACCGGGTCGGCCTGACCCAGGGCCAGGCTGGCCTCGAGGCGCAGGGCCCAGACCCGTTGGCGCAAGGCAAGCGGGAGTTCCTGGGTTTCCAGGGGGAGGCTGGCCAGCTCGAGGGCCTCCCCATAGCGACCCAGGGCCAGGTGGGCCTCGGCCGCTTCGAGGGCCGCCTGCCAGCGCACGTTGCCTTCGGCCAGGCGCAGTGCCTCCAGATAACCCAGAATAGCCCCCGAGTAGCGTTCCTCGTTCCAGGCTTGTTGCGCCACCACCCGCCACATCCGGTAGGCCGTGGCGGTATCGCCGGCAGCCTCGAGGTGGGCGGCGGCTTCGGCCAGCCGACCCTGGCGCTGATACCAGCGGGCGGCCTGCTGGTGCCAGTTCTGCACCTGCTGCCCGCCCACCTGACCCAGGGTGGCTTCGCGCAACCAGGGTATGGCAAAGCGCAACTGCCCATGTTCGTCGGCCTCGAGGAAACCCTCCCCCACCAGTCGGGTCAGGTCGGCCTCCTCCCCCACCAGGTGCCGTACCAGCTCGGGTGGGGCCGTCGAACCCAGCACCGCCGCCGCTTGCAGGGCCACCCGCGCCAGCCGGGGCAGGCTGTCCAGCCGGGGCTGGTAGAGCGGGATGGGCTCCGGCTCCCCGTTGCTGGTCAGGCTCAGGGCCTGCACGGCCAGTGGATAACCACCGCTGGCCTCCGCCAGGTGCAGGCTGGTAGCGGGGCCCAGGTCGGGGCGAGCACGCAAAATCAGTTGTTGGGTATCCTCCAGGGACAAAGGTTCCAGCGAAAGCAATACCAGGTCGTCGGCAGCCTCCCAGCGGTTTTGCCGGGCCACCAGAAGGAGCATGACCCCTGGGGGCGCAGGCCGCCGGGTGAACTCGAGCACGGTCGGGTCGGCGTTGTGCAAATCATCCAGAACCACCACTATGGGGTTATCCTGGGCAATCCGCGCCAGAAGCGTCCACCAGGTCTCTACCAGCAGGCTATCCAGCTCATCACTGGGCAGACCGGGGTGCTCCTCGATCCCAATGCTGAAATCCAGAATGGTCCGCAGGTGCTCGGGAAGCTCGAGTTGCCGCAGCCGCGAAAGCCCATCTACCAGCAATTTTTGCAATCCCTGGCGCAGGGCATAGCGCAGGGCCACACCGGTGGTCAGACGCGGCGCAAACACGCCCCGCACCCCTTCGGGAAGGGTTTCGACAAAGTGCTGGGCCAGGTGCGACTTGCCCACCCCCATGGGGCCATAGAGCACCACCCGCCGCCCGGCTCCCGCTCGCACTGCATCCAGTGCTAGGCGTAGGGTCTGAACTTCCCGCTCACGGCCCAACGCCTCGGGGGGATCGGTACGCAAACCCAGGTAGCGAAAGGGCACCAGCGGCTCGGCATAACCCTTGAGGGGTTGCGGGGGGAGGGCTTCGGTCAATACCCCGGGCACCAGGCGCATAGTAGTGGCATCACACCAGACCTCGCCCGGTGGGGCTGCTTGCGATAGCCGCTGGGAAAGATTGACGGCGGGTCCCAGCACGGTCTGGTCGCCCGCCAGCCCCCCGCCCAGGGGCGTCCGCAACACCAACCCACTGGCCACCCCTGCCCGCCCCGGCAGGGTACTCGAGGCCACCATCGCTTGAGCCGCTTCCAGCGCGGCCCGCGCATCGGATTCCTGGCTGCGCGGAACCCCAAACACAGCCAGAAAGCCATCGCCAAAAAACTTGTCTATATGCCCCCCATATAGCCGCACATGGTTGGCCGCCGTTTGCAGGGCAGTGTTGGCCGCCTGCCAGGTATCTTCCAGGGGGTGGGCCAGGGCGTACTCGGTAAAACGCGAGAGGTCAAAAAACACCGCGCTTACCCAGCGCCGTTCCTGGACGAATGTCCCTCCAGGCAACAGGGTATTGCCACAGCGTGCACAGCTCTCTTCACCGGCAACATTGGTGTGGCCACAACGCGGACAAATCATAGGGTAAAACCGCTACAAGCAAATGTTTATCGATGAAACCGAAGGTGAAACAAGTATACGCCGCCCCGTTACCTGCTCTCGTTCAAGCGGTGCATTTATTGCCCAACAAGCCTAAGTATAGATGTCTGCAACTCGATTACACAATCTCTCGCGTGACAACGTTCAAAACCTGTTCAGTCGCATGAACCACTTGCGCTCCTAAAACTGGATGAAGAGCCCAGTATTCAGCGCGAAGAAGAATCGGGGCGAAACACCATGAGGGGGGGGTTTAGTTGTACTGTAATCCAGCTTCCCACCCCAGGGGGATTTGGAGCAGCCAAGACCAGTTGCAATGCAATTTCGCCGCCCTGACCCGGCACTTGCAAAACGAAAAAAGTGGCATCCAGCACAGCTTCTACTCGACCCGTCATCCGGTAGCGCCCACCCCCCAGATGCTGCAGAGCATTGGTGTTTTGGGTGGCTTCCCAGTGCTCGACCTGTCCATGAAAAATCAGTGGGGTTTCGTCACCCGAGAAGGGAACCACAGTACGGTCAAAAGCAAAAAGGGGGCCCAGGGGGGTGAGCACCTCAAGCAAAGGGCTCCCGAGCGGCTCAGGGCTCACCGGCCAGGTCTGAGCGTACTGCGAAAAGCGTTCCCAGAAATATTCTGGGCTCTCCTCGAGCACCATTCGGTTTGAGCGGATCGCCGCATTCATGACACCCCATCATAAAGCCGAACGCAGCCATGACCTAGTACCCCGCGTATGGCTGCATCCGATACCCAGGCATAGGCCAGAGGACCATGAAACATCCACCTGCGAGCTTGAGTTTCTTGTGTAGCGTATCGCGTCTGGCCATCGGCCTGAATGCCCTGCTATTCCCTTTGCACCTCGGCAGCATTCCCAGAAAAGGTGTTGGACCCCAGCTCGGCCTGGGCAAAACGGGAGATGCGTACAGCAGCACCCTTATTGGCGGTAATCTGGTTGCCTTCCAACCGAACCCTGGCCCTGTCCTGTACCTCGAGGCCGTGTAACCCGTTCTCGGCCAAGATATTCCCCTGCAGTACCGCTTCACTGAGGCTGCGAACGACAATGCCACAGAGGGCGTTGCGCAGAATTTGATTGGCCTCGAGCAACGGACTGGCCCGGTGATCCACCACAATTCCGTGGGTCTGGTTGGCCTCGAGGATGTTGGCCCTGGCGCTGCCCGAAGACTGCTCCAGGTAGACCAAACCGGCCATATTGCTGTTCCGCACAGTGTTCTTCTCCAGGGTGGGCTTGCTACGTCCCAGCAGAGCAATTCCGTACATCCCACTCCGCTCGATGGTGTTATCATTGGCGCTTCCGCCAGCCTCATCGGTATAGACCAGCCCGTACTCAGGATGGTCCAAGAGGCGGTTTTCGCTCAACACGGGCTGAGCCCACTGGCTTAGCAGAATGCCCGAGGGGCTGTTCTTCTCCAGCAGGTTCTGGCGGGCCTCCCCCCCGGCACGCTCGAGATACCACAGGCCGCCACGTCCGTTCTCCCGTACAGTATTGCTCTCCAGCAGCAGATTGCTCTCACCCATCAGCACAATACCCTGTAAGCTCTGCCCTTCCACCGTGTTGCCGGTTAGGGTTCCGCTGGTTTTACTACGAAAGACCATTCCAGCTCCCTGATTTGTGCGAATCTGATTACTTCGCAGGTGGATGTTGGCCTGGCCCAGGGCCAGCAAACCCCCTTCAGAATTCGCTTCCAGCAGGCTATTCTCCATTTCAAACTCGGCCTGCCCCGAAATTAACAAACCGGAACCCTGGTTATCTCGAGCCGTCAGGTTCGCGGCGCTCACCCGGGCGTTCTCATCGGCTTCCAGACCGCTGCCTTTATTGGCTCGCAAAACCACATCCTTTAGCACCCCCTGGCTTTGCCCGTACAACAAAAGCCCCGCACTTTCGTTGGCCTCGAGGGTCGCCTGCTCGAGCACGAGCTGGGCTTCCCCGGCGGCCTCGATGCCGCGCAACTGGTTCTGGCTCACCTGCCCGCTTCGCAGGGTCAGCTTGCTGCTGCCAGAAACAAAAATGCCCACCCCCAGTCCGGCTTCCTGGCGGCTGGTGCGGCCTCCGCGCACGGTGATGCTGGATAGCTCGAGCTCGCCCCGTCGTACCTGTACCACGTCCGAGGCGGCCTGCCCGCGGTACACGATGGAAAGGTTTCGCACGCTCAGCTTGCCCCGGCCTACATAGCGCAGCACGAACCCCCCCGCCGAAGAAACCAGGCGGGTCTGCTCGCGCCCCTGCCCCACCAGGGTCACGCTGTTGGCGACCTCGAGGCCCCTGGGCAACACATACTCCCCTGCCGCCAGCGTAACGGTGCTGCCCTCGGGGGCCCGGGCCAGGATGGAGGTCAGATCGGCACCCGGTCTGGGACTTGGGGTGAAGGGCTGGCCCAGGAACTGCAAATTTCCACGTCGGTTGCCCGAAAAACTGTTCTGTTTGAGCGTAGGGTTGGCTGTGGCCTCCACATAGATACCCCACAGGCGGTTGGCGCGCAGGGTGTTGCCCTCGATGAGGGGCCGGGCCTGCCCGGCCACGTAGATACCGTGCGCGTTGTTGCCTTCGATGGTGTTGCCCCGCACCTCGCCCCGGGCCTCGTCGTAGAAGGCTACCCCTGCGTCGCGGTTGCCGCGCACCACACTGCCTTGCAACCAGACCTGGGCCTCTTCGCTCACATCCACCCCATGCAGTTCGTTGTTCAGAAACTCGCTGCTGCGCAGGGTGGCTCGAGCGCGGCCACGCACCCAGATTCCGTCGCCGCCCTGGCCCGATTCGAGCTCGAGCTTGCCCCCCTGGAAGCGGCTTTTCTCGAAGACGGCCTCGCCACCGCCCACCACCACCACATTGGCAATCCGCGAGCCAAAGTGTTCGAAGCTGATGCCAATTGCATTGAAACGACCTCGCACATTGATGGAAAGCACAAAATTGGGCGCATCGGAGCGAATACGGGTTTTGTCCCGTCCCTCGCCTTGTAGCGTGAGGGGCTTGTTAATCTCCAGCCCGCGCGCCAACCGATATTCCGCAGCCTCGAGGCGCAACACTGAGCCCGCCGGAGCCTCGGCTACGGCTTTGGACAGGTCGGCTCCCCTGGGCACCACAATAGGATTACCCTGGCCCCAAGCCAGCGGCATCAAGCACAGGGCAATACACAATAAATCACGCATTAGCCCAATCTATCACTCTGGTCAAAACCCAGGCAAAGTGCCTATCCTCTCAGGGGGCAAACGCCATCAGGGGGGCCTCAATCCCTGGGGGTAGGAAGGCGCAAGCCCAGCCAGCGGCTCGAGAGTCGCAGCGCAATGGTCACCAGGGCCCCCAGCACCACCGCCAGGGTCGAGTAGGCGGGCAAAAAGGTGTAAATCAGAAAAACCACCGCCGCACCCCCGCTGGCTGCCGAGGCGTAAAGGTCGCGGTTGCGATAAAAAATGCCGGGGATTTCCCCAGCCAGCACGTCGCGCAGAACCCCACCCCCCACACCCGAGACCGTTCCCACAAACACACACCCCCAGAAGCCCAGCCCAAAGGCCAACGCCCGCTCTGCCCCCAGCGCAGCAAAGAGCCCCAGCCCGAGGGTGTCAAAGTAGTAGATGGGGCGCTCGAGGCGGCCCAGCCTGCGATAAAACCGCCACACCAAAAGCGCGAGCAGAAACACCAGCCACAGCACCGCCTCGTTTCGCAGCGACCCGGCAGGCAGTGACCCCACCAGCACATCCCGGATGGCCCCCCCGCCGATTGCAGTGACACCGGTCAGAACAATAATACCTACCAGGTCGAAGCGCTTTTGTACGGCTACCAGCGCCCCCGAGACCCCAAAGGCCAGCAGGCCCATCCAGGCCAGTAAGTCGAGCAGTTGCCAGTGTTGCATAAATCCTGAGGGTCTCTCCTGTTGATTCCGGTTACTCGTGCTAGATTGCTGATCGAAGCACCGAACGCTCAAGACCGTTAGCCAAAGTGATTGCGTTTTCTGGCATGCGACTAATGCCCTTTCTAAGAGGGTCTATCCCTTGTCCCCCTGCCTGTCCGGGATGGGCTCGAGGTAGACCATGGCCCGGCACTGCACGTGATCGGGGGCCAGCCCCTCGGAGGTTTTGAAGGTGAGGCCTACGCGTTTTTCGGGCAGACCGCATAGCAAGGCCAGGTTTTGCTGGATGGCTGCGCGGGAAGGCCCCAACTTGGGGCGGTCGAGCATCACCACCGCCACAAGCTGACCCGGTCGGTAACCGTTATCACGTACCTTTTGCAGCACCACCTCGAGGATCACCCGGCTTTCCAGGCCCTTCCATTTAGGGTCATTGTCGGGAAAGTAACTACCGATATCGCCCAGCGCAAAAGCGGAAAGCAAGGCATCGGACAGTGCGTGTAAGATAACGTCGCCATCGGAGTGGGCAATAGCGCCCCGGTCGCTCTCTACGTGAACCCCCCCCAGCCACAGCTCGTGTCCCTGGCCCAGGCGGTGCGAATCCTCCCCGTAGCCAATTAGCAGTTGCGCAGTCGTAGATTTCTCTGCCACGCACTTATCCTAACTATTTTGTGCCCAAAGCCCAAAGCCGAAGGCTCAAAGTATTTTCGCGCTGCCCACGTGATGCGACTCGAGACCCGTGACAGGTCGCCGAGTGAGGGGGCTGCAACCTATGCTTCCAAACAAATGATAAGAACCTGACCAGGGCACTCGACCCTCGACGCTAGACCCTCGACCCCTTTTAGAATGGGCTCATGGCGATATACATGGTTTATGAGGATGCACTGGCCCTGATGAAGCGCTTTACCCCCTCGGAAAGTTTGCAAAAGCACATGATGGCCGTAGAGACCGCCATGCGGGCCTATGCACGAAAATACGGCGAACCCGAAGAAAAATGGGCCATTACTGCCATCCTGCACGATTTCGACTACGAAAAAGCCCCCGAGACCCACCCCTTCAAGGGCGTGGAGATGCTGCGCGAGATGGGCTACCCGGAGGATGTCCTCGAGGCCATCCTGGGCCATGTAGACGTACCCGAGCACCCCCGTCGCTCCCTCATGGCCAAGGTGTTGTTTGCTGTGGACGAGCTGGTGGGCCTGATTACGGCGGCGGTCTACGTGCGGCCCGACAAGAGCATCCACAGCCTGGAACTGAGCAGTCTTAAGAAAAAGTTCAAGGACAAAGCCTTTGCCGCCAGGGTAGACCGCGAGGGTATTGTGCGGGGAGCCGAGGAGCTGGGGGTAGACCTCGATGAGCACATGGCCTTTGTGCTCGAGGCCATGAAGGCCGATGCTCAGCGGCTGGGGCTGGGATGAACCCCATCCGGTTTTCCTCTGGGGTAGTCTGGTAGGGTGAACCTACTTCGCTGGGGGTTGGGAGCGCTGGCCCTTTTGGGGCTGGCCTGGGGCAAGAGCTATTCCCTCGAGCGGGTCGAACAGGACGTATACCTGCAGGCCGATGGGCGGGTGCGGGTGGTGGATGTGCGTACCTGGCGCTTCGAGGGCGCCTTCCGCGAGGTTTTCCTGGAGATTGACCCCCGCCGGGGGGGCCAGGTGCGCTTTGAGGAAGCCAGCGCCCTCGACGATGGACGGCCAATCCGCTACGAAGTGCAGGGCAACCGCATCAGCATCACCGCCGGCCCTCCCGACCGCTCGGGCAACCTGCCGGTGCTGGCCGAGAACCAGAACCGCACATTTCGCATCAGCTACACCCTCACGGGCGAAATTACGGTAGCCAGCGATGCCGCCCTCTTCGACCGGCAAGTCTTGGAGCCCGAACACACAGCCGTGGATACCTATGTACTGCGTATCCATGCCCCGCAGGCCGTGCCGGAACGGTTCCGGGTGTTCATCTTTACCGGGCGGGGGCGGATTGGAACCCTCGAGTTCGACCCGGCCAAACGCTTCGCCACGGTGCAGATAGCCCCCGTCAGCCAGAACGAGTTCGTGCGCTCGAGGGTGATCCTGGACGCCCGGGCCTTCAGTTTCCGCAGCCTGAACGAGCCCCGCTTCGAGCAGTGGCTCAAGGAGACCGAGGAGGAAACCCGCGCCTTTCGGGAGCGCTCTCGCCAGCTGATCGAAAACCAGCAGGTGCCCGGCTGGGCCTGGGCACTGGCCGCAGGGCCGCTGGGGTTGCTTTTGCTGTTGTTTGGCTTTTTTGTCCGAGCCTACCAGCGCTATGGCCGTGAACCCCGCACCGAAGAGGTGGGCCGCTACTACCGCGAACCCGCCGAGGAAATCCCGCCAGGGATGGTGCCCTATGTGATGAGCCAGGGCGACCCCGGTCAGTCCATGCTGGGCCGGATGATCTCGGCCACCCTGCTCGATTTTGCCCGGCGGGGCTCGGTGGAGCTCATCCGCCACGAAAACCCGGGCTTGTTTGGGCTCTTTGGTGGAAGCGAGACCCATTTCAAACTGGTGGCCCCACCCGAAAACGCCACCGATCTGGAAACGGAGGTCTGGAACCTGCTGCGGGCCGCCGCAGGTAAGGATGGGGTGGTGCGGCCGGACGAGCTCAAAAAATATTTCGAGCAGCACCCTAGCCTGCTCAGCAGCATGAGCCGCCGCCCGAGGGCCATCTACGAGGCGGCCCACGGCAAGCTGCTCGACGAGAAAAGTGGGCGGGCTGCGGCCCACTGGGGGGGGTGGTTGGTGGGGCTGGGCTTTTTATTCTTGTTGCTGTCCCTCATTCTGGGGCCTATCCTACTGGACCAACTGGGTGGGGCGGTTTGGGTAGGCGTTCTGATGGCCAGCGGGGTATTGAGCGGTATTGGCTTGATGGTCATGGGCTTTCTGGCCTTCAACGTACTGGCCCGCTGGGTGCCGGACAAGCTCCTCAACGCCCGGCGCTGGCAGGCCTACCGCAACTTCCTGGCCGACTTCTCCCAGATGGAATCGGCCCCGCCCGAGCACTTCAAGATGTGGGATTACCACTTTATCTATGCCGCTGCTTTGGGCGTGGCCGAGCGCTACTTACGGAACCTGCGCCGGATTGCCCAGCAGCGACCCGAAGTAATGACCGCACCGCGCTGGATTCCTGGGTCATCCCTGGGCCAGACCGGGCAGGTCATGGCATCCAGTAGCGACATGCTGGAACAAATCAGTCGGATGACCGGGGGCCTCGAGCAGATTACCCGCAACCTGGAGAGCCTCGAGCGGGCCCTCAAACCCTCTTCCAGTGGCTCCGGTGGGGGTTTTGGGGGCAGCTCGAGCGGGAGCTCCTCCGGCGGCGGTGGTTCTAGCGGAGCCCGATAATGGACAAGGAGGCATAAGGTATGGAGATTCTGTTGATTCTAGTTCTGCTGCTGGTAGCCCTTTTCGTCTTTTACTACAACCGCATCATCACCCTGGAAAACCGGGTCAACAACGCGCTTTCTCAGGTAGACGTGCAGCTCAAACGGCGCAACGACCTGATCCCCAACCTGGTCAATACCGTCAAGGGCTACGCCGCGCACGAAACCGGGGTCTTCGACCGCGTGACCCAGGCCCGCGAGCGGATGCTCTCCGCCGGTAGCATCGAGGAAAAGTCGGCAGCTTCTAACCAGCTCACCCAGGCCTTGCGCAGCGTATTTGCCATCGCCGAAGCCTACCCAGCGCTTAAGGCCGACGCCAACTTCCGCGAGTTGCAGGGGCAGCTCGAGGAAACTGAAAACAAAATCGCCTATTCCCGCCAGTTCTTCAACGACACCGTACTGGACTTCAACAACACCGTCACCACCATCCCCGGTGTCTTTATCGCCCAGCCAATGGGTAAGAGGCCAAAACCCTTCTTCGAGACCGATGAAGCCACCCGCCAGGTTCCTAACGTGAATTTCTAGTGCAGCATTTCTCGCAACCGCCGCGATGGGCCTTGGGTATGTTACTCCTGGCCCTCGGGGTTCTGCTTTCAGCCTGCTTCGAGGCCAATCTGCAGCTGGAGGTCAGGCCGAGCGGCAGCGTGACCCAGACCCTGACCCTGACCCAGCCCCAGGAAGTGCTCAACGGGGAATTATTTTCTGACTTTATCAAGCATCTCCAGTCCCAGGGCTGGCAGGTCAGGCGCGAAGAGATTCAGACCATCGCCACTCGCACCCTGGAGAACGTCCACGATACCGGTCTCGGTACGGGGGCCTTCCTGGAAGAACGTTTCAGGCTCACCCGCAGGGGTTGGTTGATGGAAAGCTACCTGTTGGAGGCAAGTCTCGGCCAGCCCAACCCCATTTTTTCTGGTCTGCTTCCAGCCAGCCAGATCCTCTCGCTCTTTACCCGTGATCTGCAGCCGAAGCTCTCACTTTCACTCCTAACCCCGCTCACCGCCAGTCAGCATAACGCCGATAAAGTCGAGGGCCGCCGCTACACCTGGCAGATACGGCTGGATCGGGCCAACCACTACCACATCGAGTATCGTGTGTTGCGCTGGGATCGGGTCGCTGCCATTATGCTTGGAGTGGGGTTGCTGGTGCTGGGCGGTCGCTTTTGGTACGCCAGAAGGCGGTCTCGAAAGCTGCTGTAGTAGCAGCTCGGACACCTCATACCAACTTTACCTGTAGAGTTAGCTTTGAGGGTCATCCCAAGCCCCCTCAACCGGCGACACCCCAGGTGCAGTCAATTGCGTTTGCGTAACTTTTTGTAAATAGCGTGGTCGGGGTGTCGCCACCTTCTCCCACCAGGGGAGAAGGTAAGGGGTTTACATGGATTTGGTATTAGAAGTCCTTTGTCCCAGACAGAACAGTTGCCGCCCATCCGGCGGCAACGTCTGTGAAGGGCACGATAATGTAGTGTGCAGGACGTTTGGTCGCCTTGGTGCTTCCTATATCACTTGCTCACGTTGTACAGTGACACAGACGGTGAAATATGTTTGAACCAGGGTTGTTGAAGGACAAGGTGGTACTGGTCACGGGGGGCGGCACAGGTCTGGGTCGCTCGATGAGCACACGTTTTCTGGAGTTGGGGGCCAGGGTGGCCATTACCAGCCGCCGGGCCGAGACCATTGCCCAGGCCGCGCAAGAGATGATGCAACAGACCGGGGGCGAGGTTTTCGCAACACCCGTAGACGTGCGTGACCCGGAAGCAGTGAAAGCCATGGTAGACGCGGTAGAGGCGCATTTTGGCCGGATTGATGTGCTCCTGAACAACGCGGCGGGCAACTTCATCTCGCCTACTGAGCGGCTCTCGTACCGGGCCTTCGATGCGGTCCTAAATATTGTGCTGCACGGAACGGTGTACTGCACCCTCGAGGTCGGCAAGCGCTGGATTGCCCGGGGCCAGAAAGGCACCATGCTCAACATTGCCACCACCTATGCCCAGTCCGGCTCGGGGTATGTGGTGCCCTCGGCCACCGCCAAGGCGGGCGTCGTGACCCTCACCAGGTCGCTGGCGGCGGAGTGGGGCAAATACGGCATCCGCCTCAACGCGATTGCACCAGGGCCTTTCCCCACCGAAGGGGCCTGGACGCGCCTGATGCCCACTCCGGAAATTGCCCGGATGTTTGAAAAAAAGATTCCCCTGGGGCGAGTAGGCCAGCACATCGAGCTGGCCAACCTGGCTGCCTACCTCATCTCCGACTATGCTGGCTTCATCACCGGCGACGTGATTACCATAGACGGGGGCGAGACGGTCTGGAACGCCGGCGAATTCAACGTGCTGGACGCAGTGACCCAGGAACAGTGGGATCAGCTCGAGGCCCTTCGTAAAACCGACATTCCGCACCATTCTTATTCCAGGAGGTAATATCGCTCCACCCCCAGCAGACGGGCTGCCGTCTCGTGATGGGGTGTCAGGTTGAGCACCCGGGGCCTGCCCTCCAGCACCACCAGACGCACCCACAGGAAAAGCTGGAACACCCAGCGTAGGG
>NZ_QWKY01000090.1 GCF_003574035.1 Meiothermus hypogaeus
CTTACCTGCCCCGGTACAGTCCCCATCTGAACCCGGTGGAGGGGGTGTGGCGGCGAGCGAAGGGGTTTCTGATGCCCCGGCGGCACTACGCGAGCGTGGGAGAGCTGAGGGGGGCGGTGACCGAGGCCTTTGAAAGGCTGCAGGAGCGGATGGGGCAAGAGGTGTTGCAAAGTCTATGCGTGGGCACTTAGTACCCCCATTTGGGGGTGTTACAATTCAAGGCGATTGTAAAACATTCAAGTAAGTTTGGGAGGTCTGGAGGCGTTTCATGCCAAATACCAAGGGAATTACGCTGGTTTCAACGCTGGTATTTATGTTCATCGTTATCATTCTGGTAAGCGTGGCTTCGCTCACCTCGCTCAACAACCGCCGCAACGCCCAGGACGCCCTGCGCACCTCGCAGGCCCAGTTCGCCGCCGAGGCAGGCCTCGAGCGGGCCGTGGCCCGGTTGTGGCACGAGGTGCTGGCCAGCGCCGCCTCTCCCAGCGTAAGCGCCTACGCAGCCGAGCTCAACCGCATAGGTCTGACCAACGGCACCACCATTGCCAGCCTGTTTGGCGACCCGCAAAGCCTGGGGGATGGCTCGAGCTTTGTGGTACGGGTCTCGCGCCAGGATGATACCAGCACCGACCCCGATGCCATCGTGCTCACCCTCATCTCCACCGGCACCCTGGCCGATGGCACCACCCGGCGCCTAAGGCAAGTCTTCCGGATAAATCGGGCCTTTTTCCCCTTCGACTACGCCCTTCTGACCAACAACGCCGAGTGCATTTTCTGCCACCTGGATGTAAAAAGCATGGACGCATTGCGGGGCAACCCCACCGCCGACCCCAGCACTTGGTGGCGGCGGGCCAAGGTGGGCGTGCTGGAAAGCCTGATCATGCGCGACAACGAAGAAGCTGGGGTGGTGCATGGCTCGCTGGTAGCCCGGGGTACGGTCAGCCAGCAGTACAGCGGCAACATCGGGCCTTCCAACCTCTACCGCACCACCATGAACCCCGGCGATGCACGCATTCGCTCGACGGCCCTGGTCAGTGTCACCCCTGCCGACTGCTCAACCCCCAGCAACTGCACCACCCCGCAAAACCTCTACTACAACTATCCAGACAGCAACAACCTGGCGGCTTTTGGCAACCGGGCCCCGGATGGCGAGCTGCCGGATAGTTTTCCGCTGCCCATTGCCGACACCAACAACAACCGCCTGATTGACGATGCTGAGTGGGATGCCGAGGTGAGCTCGAGCCTGGCCGGAACCAGCGAGAGCTACAGCGCGGGCTCTATCACGGCGGCCATGACCATTAACCCCAGCGGCAGCCTCACCTGGCCCGGCGGCGGTTCGGTGCAGACCCAGACCTCGGCTAACCTGGGCCAGAGCCCCAACAACGTGATTCTGGATGGTTCCGTGACACCCATTACCCTGAGCGGTACGGTTTTTATCAATGGGGATGTGGTGATTCGGGGGCGTGTGCGCGGCAACGGCACCATCCTGGCCCGTGGCAACGTCTATGTGATGGGCGACCTGACCTACGACTGCGGCACCGAAAGCACCCTGGCGGCCTGCGATTACAGCACCCCCGGCCGCCTGCCCCAACTCAACCTGATTGCGGGTGGGAATGCTGTGGTGGGCGATTACATGACCATTGATACCTGGCGCAACGACCCCACCCGCGACAACGTGGATATGCTCAGCCCCAGCCGCAACCAGCAAACCATGACCTTTTGCCGGGCCAACCCCACCAACCAGGCCTGCTCCCAGATCCGTTCCCAGCCATGGGATACACAGAATCCAGTAGGCCCCAGTCAGCGGCCCAACCTGGCCCTGACCGAGATCGCCAACTTCAACCGCCGCGAGCTCCAGCGCTACCTGCGCGACAGCAACTACCGCCCCCGCCTCTACACCTTTGGCGAAAACCGGATTTACTTCTCTACCGGTTGCAGCCACGACCCCCAGAACTACGCCAACTACAGCGCCATCCGTGGGGGGGCCAGTGTTTACTTCTGCCGGGGCGACAATCCACTGAGCACTGTCACCTTAACCGATGCCCAGGCCAGCAGCATCCTCTCGAGGGCGGCCCGCTACGAGGTAACCTCGGCTACCTTCAACAACGCCATCCTCAAGAACCTTTGGGCCGACTCCATGAACGCTCGAGGTACCGGCCCTTTGCGCACCGACGGGCTGCTCTACTCGGCCAACGCCATTTTTGGTCTTTCGCAGCGCAAATACTCCAAGCTGAATGGGCGCTGGGATCTACGGGGCGGGCTGGTCGCAGCCGACACCGGCATCTTTGTACCGGGCCCTGGAGGTGGCATCTCGGGCCTGACCATCTACCACGACAATCGTTTGCGTCCACGTATCGCGACAGGGCAGCAGGCGCAGCTTAATCGGGGTATCTGGGAAGTGGTGGGGCAATGAAAAGGCCTTCCCCAAAGGGCGTCAGCCTGGTGGAGTTTCTGATCGTGCTGGCGGTGCTCGGCATCCTGCTGGGGGTGGGCTTTGTTTCGCTGCGCTCTTACCAAGAGAGCCTGGCCATCCGCGAAGCAGCTACCCAGGTAGCGACCGAGCTCCTCAACATTCGCCAGCAAGCTCGGCGGCAGTCGGTCAACTTTTCCTTTCAGGCCAGCGCTAACACCAATACCTACAGGGTGGGCCGTACCACTGATCTGGCTTCGCTCCCGAGTAAATCGCTGCCCCGAGGGGTGATTTTTCAGAGCGTACCCTCGGGTGGAGGTACGGTCAGGTTTGATGCCCCTTACGGCATTGTGAACAGTGGGGCCAATGGTAGCTATGTCCTGCGAGGGCCTGGTAACCGGGTGCTCAATGTCAACATCGTTGGTCGAACTGGAAAGGTGGTGGTTCGTGCGCCGTAGTGGATTCTCCTTTGTGGAGGTGATGGTGGCGCTGGCCATCCTCTCCCTGACCATTCTAATCCTGACCTACTTTGGCTCGAGTTTCACCCTTACCCGCAACGCCCAGATCGATACCCAGGCCCAGGCCTTTGCCCGGAGCTACTTTGATAACCTGCGGGCCAGTTGGTCAACTCGTACCACCTTCAATGCGGCCGTGCCTCCTTCGGTAACGCCCCCCGGTGGCTTTAGCAACCCCACCGTAAACGTTGAAAATATCCAGACCATTGGAACCCAGGTGGTGCTGCGTCGGATCACCCTTCAGTTCACCGGCCCGCAAAACCGCCCCTATCGTTTCTCCACCGAGGTAGCCCTGCCTCCCTTGTAAAGGTTCTATGCGTAGAACAGGCATTACCCTCATTGAAATGCTGATCGCTGCTGTCATTGGCGCGGCCATCTTGGGCTTGATTGCCGCCGGGCTGCGCAGCAGCAGCGATAGCCTGCGTTTTGTGCAAAACTCCCAGCTCCTCACCGAAGACCTGCGCAACGCGGGCAACCTGGTGAGCGATTATCTGTCCACAGCCAGCTTTGTCTATCCGCCTGGTACAGTAATTACCCTAAATACCCTTAGTAGCTATACAGTACGCAATCCTGTCACCAACACCAATGTCTGGACGATTGGTACACATCCAGCGGTGGCCATGCTGCGACCCAAAAATCCCAGCAATGGCGAGTTTCTGTTCGTAATGATTTACGCTATGAATCGCGGCTGGGTTACTAATCGCACCCCTACCTCTGAAATCCCTGAGCGTAGCGTGCCCAATGACGACAAGTGGGTACTTTACATCTATGAATATGAAGTCAATGTAGATGTAACCAATCGCTTGCCCAATGGTCTACCCCTAACGATTCCTACTCGCTTTCCACTTGTCTCTACTTCAGGAAGTAATAGTGGGAAATTGTTAGCTGACTATGTAGGATCGAACCGGTTTACCCTTAGCTACCCGGATTGTCTGGGATTTGACGAAGCAGGCATAGCCACCCTGGTTTCCTGCCCTGCTACGCCACCCACACCCCTCCTGGCAGCTCATAGCGCTGCACGAGTTGTTTTTTCTCTACAAGGTGAAATCCGCCAGGGCGGGCGAGACTCCCGTGTACCGGCCAATCCGCTGCGCTTCGAGGCGGCCCCCCGCAACCTGCCCAAGCGGCTGACCGACATCACCCTCAACTAGTCGCGCCCAGCCGACAGCACCGCCAGGAAGGCCTCCTGCGGTACGTCTACCTTGCCGATGGCCTTCATGCGCTTCTTACCCTCTTTTTGCTTTTCCAATAGCTTTTTCTTGCGGGTGATGTCGCCGCCGTAGCACTTGGCCAGTACGTCTTTGCGCAGGGCCTTGACGGTGGCCCGGGCGATAATCTTGCCCCCGATAGCCGCCTGGATGGGCACCGCAAACTGCTGGCGGGGAATCACCTCCCCCAGCTTGTCCACAATCTCGCGCCCAATGCCATAGGCTTTGTCCTTGTGGGCGATGAAGGCCAGCGCATCTACGGGTTCTTCGTTGACCAGGATGCTCACCTTGACCAGCTCGCCTTCCTGGTAGCCGATCTGCTCATAATCCATGGAGGCGTAGCCCCGGCTGATGGACTTCAGTCGGTCGTGGAAGTCGTAGAGGATTTCGCCAAAGGGCACCTGGTAAACCAGCTCGACCCGCTTGCCGATGTAGTGCATGTTGCCCATTTTGCCGCGCTTTTCTTGCAAAAGCTGCATGATGGAGCCCACATATTCTTCGGGGGTATAGACCGTAAGTTTGACGTAAGGCTCGTAGATGGCGTCGACTTTGTCCGGGCTGGGCAGCTCGGAGGGGTTGTGAATCTCGATCTCGGAGCCGTCCGAGAGCTTGACCCGGTAAATCACGCTGGGGGCAGTGGAGATGAGGTCGAGGTTGAACTCGCGCTCGAGCCTTTCTTGCACAATCTCGGCGTGCAACAGCCCCAAAAAGCCACAGCGGAAGCCAAAGCCTAAGGCCTCGGAGGTCTCCGGCTCAAAGGAGAGCGCCGCGTCGTTGAGTTTGAGCTTTTCCAGGGCCTCGCGCAGCCGGTTGTACTCCTGGGTATCGGTGGGGTAGAGGCCGGCAAAGACCACCGGCTTGGCTGGCTGGAAGCCCGGGTAGGGAGCCTGGCAGGGGTTATAGGCCGAGGTGATGGTATCGCCAACCTGGGCGTCGCCAATCTCGCGGATGGAGGCGGTAATCCAGCCCACCTCGCCGGGGCCCAGCTGCGCCACGGGTTCCAGGGCCCCTGGGCGGAAGACCCCCACCTTGTCCACCTCGAATTCCTTGCCGGTAGACCAGATGCGGATGGTGTCGCCTGGCTTGATGCGGCCGTCCATCACCCGCACATAGGGGATGACCCCCTGGTAGGCATCGTAAATGGAGTCGAAGATGAGGGCCTGGGTGGGGTTCTGGGGCGTTCCTGCAGGGGCCGGGATGCGGGCCACGATGGCCTCGAGAATCTCGTCTACCCCCTGGCCGGTTTTGCCGGAGGCAAATACACAGTCGTCGGCGGGGATGCCCAGCACTTCTTCTACCTCGAGGGCCACCTCCAGCGGCTGCGCCCCCGGCAGGTCAATCTTGTTGATCACCGGGATGATGGTGTGCTCGTGCTCCATGGCCAGGTAGAAGTTGGCGATGGTCTGGGCCTCCACGCCCTGGGAGGCGTCCACTAC
Source organism: Meiothermus hypogaeus (assembly GCF_003574035.1). Classification (GTDB taxonomy): domain Bacteria; phylum Deinococcota; class Deinococci; order Deinococcales; family Thermaceae; genus Meiothermus; species Meiothermus hypogaeus. The sequence continues at coordinate 5,570 of NZ_QWKY01000090.1, forward strand.
CAGCAGCACCCCTTCCACGGCGGCCAGCGCCCGGCTTACCTCGTAGCCAAAGTCCACGTGGCCGGGGGTGTCGATCAGGTTGAAGGTGTAGGTCTGGCCCGACTTGCTCTCGTAGAACAGCCGCACTGCACTGGCCTTGATGGTGATGCCGCGTTCGCGCTCGAGCTCGAGCGAGTCCAAAAACTGCTCGCGCATCTCCCGGTCCGAGACCGCTTTGGTCATCTGGAGAATCCGATCCGCCAGCGTAGACTTGCCGTGGTCTACGTGCGCAATGATGGAGAAATTTCTAATCCGCTCCTGCACAGCTTATACATTGTAGCCGATACCGCGGGAAACTCTGTAAGCAAAGGCTGCACAAAGCCCAGAATTCGCCGCCTATCGTCGCCAGGCATGGGCATTCACTGCCCATTATCAAGCCCAGCTTTCATCAGGTCATTGACACACTCATCTGGGTTTTGTAATGTTGAGCACGAAGTTCTTTAGCAGTAAATAGCTCCATTGCACCGGGGAGGTTTGAAGTGAAACGACTATGGATAGCAGGTCTAGTAACCCTCGCTTCGCTGGGCCTGGCCCAGACCAAAATTGGTAACTGCGAAGTTACCGGCCAGAAAGGGCAGTTTCCCATCCGTCCGGTCGTTGCGGGTCAGCTCACCGTACAGACCAACCTGCCTGGGCCCGGTTTCTGGAATGGCGACAGCCCCGCTACCATCAAGGACGGCTTCGAGTACTGCCTGGCTGCCAATATTGCCCACCGCGCCGGGCTGGATAAAGTGGTGGTACAGAATGTGGCCTGGGATGCCCTGATTGCCGGTCAGACCCGCAACTTCGACTTTGCCCTCTCGCAAATCACCATCACCGAAGCGCGTAAAAAGGTGGTGGACTTCTCCCGGCCCTACTTTTCCTCAGATATTGGGGTCCTGGTGCGGGCTGCCGACAAGGCCAGGTTTAGCGGCCCGGCCAGCCTCAAAACGGCCCGCTTAGGGGTGCAGCAGGCTACGACGGCGGCCAAGTTCCTGAGCGATACCCTCAAGCACCCCCAGAACCTGACCCGGGTCTTCCCCGATGTGGCGGCGGGTTTCACGGCGCTGCGGGCGGGGCAGATAGACGCCTTCATCATTGACACCTCGATTGTGCTGTCCGAGGCAGGCAAGTCGGGTGGGGCGCTGGCGGTGGTAGGCCAGTTCCAGACCGGCGAGAACTATGGAGCCCTTTTTGCCAAGGGCAACGCCAACCGGGCTCAGATTGACAAGATCTTGGAAGCGCTGGAAAAAGACGGTACCCTCAAAAAGCTTTCCCAGACGTATCTCGCCAAGGAATGGGGAATTGACCCCACCACCGTGCCGGTCTGGCGGCCTTAGCCAGGAGTCAATAGCTGTATGGTCTATAGCCTTGAGGCTACAACTTGAGACTTGCGGCGACTGGATGCTGAACCAATGGTTCACGCTGGGGGTGCAGGGATGCACCTCCAGCTTTTTTCGGTAAAATCGCTTATCCATGATGGAGCCGAATTCAAACAGCAAGGAAGCGCGGCGGCGTAATCCCACCCTGCCCAGGGATGGCTTCGGTTTTGCGCTGGTGGCGCTGGGGCTGGCTATTTTGCTGATGCTGGCTACGGGGATGGTCATGTGGGGGGTCAAACAGACCATGACCGCCAACCAGTTTCGGGCGCTATGGGCTGATGCCTTGCTGGTATTGGTGGCACTGGTTCCTCTGGGTCTTTTGCTCCCAGCCAGCCGCAGCCTGGGTCAGTCGCAAGCAGCCCGGCGGGCCTTGCAGAGCCAAAACCTGATTGCAGCCAGGGTTCACAGCGCAGAAGCCCACACCTGGGCCTGGTTTACCCTGGGCTATGCCGGGGCGCTGGTGCTGTTTTTACTGTTTGTGCTGTTTTTTATCGCCAATAATGTGGCGGTTGGGCGCACTTTTTTTCAGCTCGAGCTCATCGCCAATTCTTTTGGCCTTATCTTGCGGGCTTTCTGGGTCAACGTGGTTATTTTCTTGTTCGCAGGGGTATTTTCCCTCATCTGGGGCCTGGTGGTGGCCATTGCCAAGCTGCTGCCCGGCAAACCCGCCCAGCCCATTCGCTTTATTGCTACCTTCTATACCGATGCTTTCCTGAGCCTGCCCTCCATCATCGTGATTTACCTGATTGGCTTTGGCCTGCCCCTCACCGGCATTGGCTTTTTCCGCAACCTGCCCCTGGAGGCCCTGGCGGTGCTGGCCCTGACCCTGACCTACGGGGCCTACATGGCCGAGGTCTACCGGGCTGGTTTGGAAAGCATCCACCCCAGCCAGTGGGCCGCCGCCCGCAGCCTGGGCCTCTCCTACGGTCAGACCCTGCGCTTTGTGGTGGTGCCCCAGGCGGTGCGGCGCATCATCCCGCCCTTGCTCAACAACTTCATCGGGATGCAAAAAGACACCGCACTGGTGAATGTGGTGGGGGTGATCGATGCTTTCAACCAGGCCCGCATCATCGCCTCCAACGACTTCAACCTGTCGGCCGTGACCACCGTGGCTATTCTTTTTATCCTGATCACCATCCCCCAGACCCGCCTGGTAGATCGGCTGGTGGAGCGCGACCGGGCCCGCTTTCGGCAGGGGTAAGAACCCATGGATGCTAACGATAAAATTGCGCTGCTGGCCATGGACTATAGACCATTGACTATAGACACCGACCCGGCTTTCGGCCCAGGAGGCCCCGCATGAGTTTTTTGCAAGTCCGAAACGTGTACAAACGATTTGGTGCCAACGAAGTGCTGCGGGGCATTAATCTAAGTGTTGAAGAGCACCAGGTGGTCTGTTTGATTGGGCCCTCGGGCTGCGGCAAGTCCACCTTGCTGCGCTGCATTAATGGCCTCGAGGAAATCCAGGGAGGTGAGATTCGGCTTCACGGCGACCGCATCACCGGCCCAGGCGTTGACCTGAACGCGCTCAGGCGCGATGTGGGCATTGTGTTCCAGAGCTTTAACCTGTTTCCCCACATGAGTGTTTTGCAAAACATCACCCTGGCCCCCACCCAGGTACTGCGGATGCCCCAGGCCGAAGCCCAGGCCAAAGCCATGGCCTTGCTCAAACGAATTGGTCTGGCGCACAAAGCCCAGGCCTACCCCGACCAGCTGTCGGGTGGGCAGCAGCAGCGCGTGGCCATTGTGCGGGCGCTGGCTATGGAGCCCATGTTGCTCTTGCTGGACGAGATTACCTCGGCCCTCGACCCTGAGCTGGTCTCGGAGGTGCTGAACCTGTTGCGCGAACTGGCCCGGGAGGGCATGACCATGGTTTTGGCCACCCACGAGATGGGCTTTGCCAGGGAGGTCGCCAGCAAGGTCTGTTTTATGTACGAGGGGGTGGTGCACGAGGAAGGCCCCCCCGAGCAGATTTTTACCAACCCCCAGCACGAGCGCACCCAGCAGTTTTTGGCCAGCATTATCGAAGCCGGGCGTTTATAACAAAAAAAACCCAGGTTTCCCTGGGTTTGCTGGCTCCGCGAGCAGGGCTCGAACCTGCGACCATTCGATTAACAGTCGAACGCTCTACCAGCTGAGCTATCGCGGAATAGCCCTATAGAGCGAGAGATAATATAGCAGAGCTTGCCAGTCTTGGCAACCCAGTTCTCACACCTCCCCGGAGTCAGTAAACTGTTCAGGCTGGTGCTTGCTTCAAAGAGCATTGTTGGTAACGGTTCAATATTCAGTGTGCTGAGCTATGGAAGGGCGTGTACCACCCCATAATTTGGATGCCGAGGCCAGTGTGCTGGGCTCGGTGTTGCTGGATAGTGAGGTGCTGGATCGCCTCGAGGGTCTGCTGGCTGCCGATGCTTTTTACAAGGAAGCGCACCGCAAAATCTGGGAGGCCATGGTAGCGCTGCGGGCCCGGCGCGACCCGGTAGACCTGGTGACGCTCTCAGAGCAGCTTCGCCAGAGCGGAGAACTCGAGAATGTCGGCGGTCTCTCGTACCTGGTCGGGCTTTCTGAGCACACGCCCACGGCGGCCTATGCCGACTACTACGGGCGCATTGTGGCCGAGAAGTGGACGTTGCGCAAGCTGATCATGGCGGCAGGTGAGGCCATGAAGATGGCCTACGACGAGGAGGGGAGCCTGGAGGACATCCTCGACACCGCGGGCCGCAAGGTGCTCGAGGTCTCTACCCAGGGGGCCCGCTCCGAGTTTCAGAGCATGAAGGAACTGGTGCACGAGACCTTCGAGCATATTCAACTGCTCTACGAGAACAAGGGCCAGGTCGACGGCATCAAGAGCGGCTTCCGCGAGCTAGATAGCCTGATTGGTGGACTTACAAGCGGCTCGCTCAACATCATCGCGGCGCGGCCCAGCATGGGTAAAACCAGCTTTGCGCTAACCATCGCGCAAAACGTGGCCCTGCGGGGTGAAGGGGCCGGGGTGGCCATCTTCTCGCTAGAGATGCCCGCCGTACAACTGGTGACCCGGATGCTTTGCTCCGAGGCCCGTATCGACATGAACCGCCTGCGCCAGGGGCAGCTCACCGACCGCGATTTTTCCCGCCTGGTAGACGTAGCGGGCCGCATCTCCGAGGCGGCCATCCTGATTGACGACACCTCCGACATGACCCTGATGGAGCTACGCGCCCGCGCCCGCCGCCTGCACGCCCAGCACAAGCTGGGTCTGATTGTGATTGACTACCTGCAACTGATGTCCGGCCCCGGCGGCAGCAAGAATGGCGGCGAGAACCGCCAGCAGGAAATTGCCCAAATTTCCCGGGGGCTCAAAGGACTGGCCCGCGAGCTCAACGTGCCGGTAATTGCCCTCTCGCAGCTATCCCGGGCGGTGGAGTCGCGCCCCAACAAACGCCCCATGCTCTCCGACCTGAGGGAAAGCGGATCCATCGAACAGGACGCAGATTTGGTCATGTTCATCTACCGCGATGAATACTACAACCCCCACTCCGAAAAAGCCGGGATTGCCGAGATTATCGTGGGCAAGCAGCGCAACGGCCCTACCGGAACCGTTGAGTTACAATTCCACGCTCAGCACGTGCGCTTCAACGACTTGGCCAAAGACGAAATATGACCGGGCCCGGGGGGCATCGGCAGCTACGATTGAAAGCATGAGGCTGTTCTGGCTCCTGCTTATTTTAGCTCTGAGTACCTTCTGGTTTATTCGGGACGTTCGAGCCAGGCCCATAGCCCACCCGCCTGGGGTGCTGGCTCCTCAGGCGCCCTACCAGGCCCCGCTAAACTCCTGGAGCGAGGTACGGCTGGAGAAACCAGGTTACCAGTTCAGGCCGGTGGCCTATTTCGAGCTCGAGGCCCGCGTGCTCTCGAAGCGCCTTTATCGCTACGATGCGGCTGCCGCCATTTCCCCGGTTGACCTGGCTTTGGGCTGGGGGCGCATGTCCGATACCGCGGTGATCAGCAAGCTGAATATCCGCCAGTCGGATCGCTTCTACTTTTATTCCTGGAGCCAGGAGCCGCCCATCCCGCCAGCGGAGATTGTGGTCAGCAGCGCAAACATGCACTTGATTCCGGCCAACGACAACATTCGCGAGCGTCTGGAGCGGGTCAAACCTGGCAATCTGGTGAAAATCAAAGGCTATCTGGTCAATGTGAGCGGCCCCGATGGTTTTTTCTGGAAAACCTCCACCATTCGCCACGACACCGGCAACGGGGCCTGCGAGATTGTCTGGGTGGCCGACCTTATCGTGAAGTAGTTTGCCAGCCTTTCATAGCCCCGCCTTTTTGCTACAAATGTACTATCATACACCCTATCTGCCATGTGGTGGACTCATCTAAAGAATTCGGTTGAGTAACGAAGTGGTGTGATGATGGGTAAAAACCAACATTTTGGAGAGGATTGGTTTGAAAGCCGTTGCCAAGCAGAGAGGGAATGTTGTATTGGACGGTGACGA
>NZ_QWKY01000091.1 GCF_003574035.1 Meiothermus hypogaeus
CCGCGTAGCGGAGGGCGATACCGCCCCTTGGAAGGGAGACGCTTTCTTCGCCGACCGACAGTGAAGGGCCATCGGCCCCCGGCTAGCGCCGGTACTCAAGGGAGGGGTGTGCTCTAGGATTCAAAAAGACAGCCTCTGGTGTTTTTGGTTTTGTAAACTGTCTTTTTGAATCCGGTTTTACCGCGTTCCCCACATTTACGCTACACGCGGTGCAGCGTAAATTACCCCACACGCCATAGCTTCCAAAGGATGCTGTGTGGGGTATTCGTGGGAGGCTGCTCTTACATACTGCAGAAGCGGTGGTGCAGGGAGGAGGGGGTAGGGGTTAGGGGACAGGTGATGGAGACCTGCTGCCTATCTCCGCTTGGGGTATTGTTGAAAACTGACTACACGCCCATAGTCGGTATCAGAGCCTCCAGGTTGACCGAGCCCAACACCTAAACCCGTAGCCCTACTCCCCTAGGGCGTGCCCTCGAAAATCACCGGAAAGCGCACCCGGCTATCAAAGGCCAGGGGAACCAACCAGCGCACACTGGGCACAACCGGGCCGGCAAAAAGGTCTTTTACGGCGAAGATACCCACTTCGTCCTCGTCCTTGCCCTGGATTTCCAGGGCCAGCTCCGAGACTGCGATATAGAAATAGACTTGAAAGGTATAACTTTCCAGCCTTGCCAGCGCCATCCATTCTTTGGGGGGAATGGCGACGCCGGTTTCTTGCTTGAATACCCTGGACATGGCGGTTTTGGGCAGTTCATCGGGCCCTATTTTGCCACCTACCCCATTGAACAGCCGTGCATCCGGGTCGGCACGGTGCTTTCGCATCAGCACTACTCGAGTCTTGTCCGGGGTGAAAAGAAAACCAGCGACATACTGAGCTAGGGGGGTCATGGCAAGGCTCCGAAGGCTTTATCCCAGTGTATCCGGTTGGTCCCCCTTCATGGTTTGACGTGGGTTTCTCTAGCCTTTAGCTTGGGGGCATGGCCCTACGACAATACCTTTACAAAGGCCGTATCCTCAACCTAGCCCTCGAGGGCCCCTACGAGATTGTCGAACACGCCGATGCCGTAGCGGTTCTGGTCGAACAGGGGGGCAAGCTGCTGTTCGTGCGCCAGTACAGGCCGGCCATCGGTAGCGAGACCCTGGAGATTCCGGCAGGTCTTATAGACCCCGGCGAAACCCCCGAGCAAGCTGCTCTGCGCGAGCTGGCCGAGGAGGCCCAGCTCACCGGCGAGCTGCACTACCTGACCGGCTTTTACCTCTCGCCGGGCTTTTGTGACGAAAAGCTGCATGTGTTCAGGGCCACCCACCTGCGCGCGGCCTATGCACAACCCGACGACGACGAGGACATCGCGGTAGAATGGCACAATCCGCGCCAGGTCCTGCGGGATGCCCGCGAAGGCCAGGTGCAGATATCGGCCTCGGCTCTGGCGGGAATTTTGTTCTACCTGTGCGAGCGGGCAGAAGAAGATGCGGCTTACGAATAGCGATGCCCAATGACGGTACGGTAAAGCGCTTAGCTCTCTACGCACGGTTTTCCCAGACTTTTCTTCCCACTCTTCTATGCTGCTTATCAACGACCCTTCCGACGCACCCGCCGGCCCCAAGGTGGTGGCCATAGGCAGCTTTGATGGCCTGCACCTCGGGCACCAGCACCTGATCCACCAGGCCCAGCAGGAGGCCAAGAACCAGCACATTCCACTGCTCGTCTATACCTTCGACCCCCCCAGCAAGGTTTTCATGAAAGGGGAGGGCTTCCTGACCGATCTGTCGGAGAAACTCGAGCTCTTGCGGGGCCTTGGGGTTGAAATCGCCCTGATTGTGCCCTTCACCGAGGCTTTCTCAAAGCGCAGCAAAGATGACTTCCTGGGCGACCTGCGCAGCCTGGAGGCCCAGCGCATCTTTGTGGGCGCCGACTTCCGCTTTGGACAGGGGAGGGCCGGGAGCCTGGAAGATCTGAATACGGTGGCCCCCACCCAGATTCTGCCTCTGCTCGAGCTGAGTGGCGGGCCGGTTAAGTCGAGCCGCATTCGCGACCTGTTGCGCGAGGGCGAGGTAGACGAGGCCAAGCTGCTCTTGGGGCGGGTGTACACTGCCCGGGGTATCGTGCAGGAGGGCGACAAACTTGGGCGGCGGTTGGGTTTCCCGACTGCCAATATCGAAGTAGCCCCCCTCAAAATTCTGCCGATGGGGGTGTTTGCTGTGCGGGTGCAGACCCCGCAAGGTCGCTTTGGCGGCATGGCCAACGTGGGCTACCGCCCGACCGTCTCGGGCCAGGTATTGCGCTTCGAGGTGCACCTTTTTGGCTTTACGGGCGACTTATATGGTCAGGAACTCAGCGTGGAGTTCCTCACCAAACTGCGTGGTGAAAAGAAGTTTGAGAGCCTGGAAGCCCTAAAAGCCCAACTGGCCCAAGATGCAGAAGCTGCCCGCAAGGTGCTGGGTTTTTAGTGCGGGATGTCCTCGGCAGTGAGGAACTTGGGCCTGACCCAGCGCACTTCCTGAAAGGTTCCGTCGTAGCGCAGAATGGCGGCGATGCGGGCCCTGGAGTACACCTGGTGGGGTTTTTTGGGGATAAAGGCGGTCACGATATCCACCCAGCGCGGTTCGCGGTACTCCAGCACCACGTGCAGGGGTAGCTTGAGCTGGGGCGGAAAAACCATGTAGCCCAGCACCAGCATCCGCTGATCTTCGGGGTAGACCGCCATCTCGCGGCCCCACTCCACGGCCTGCAACACATCGTGCTCGATGAAGCCCTCTTGCAGCATGTGTTTGGCCACATGGGGGCCTATGCGGTAGCGGCCTTCGCGAATGTAGGGGAGGAGTTCCTCGAGCCTGCGGATGCGCGAACGCTTAATCATTCGTCCCCCCTTTTTATAAACCAAGCCCCACGCTCCAGAAGAGGTGGGGGCTGGTCTCGTGCTTCAAAGAACCCCAGACGGTGCTTGGGGTTCTATACCCTAGATTATAGGGAATAGCGGGATAGATCGTGTGGGCTTTTTACTGCAATTGCCGCGCCGAAGACCCTGGTGGCGCCGGCCTCGAGCAAGGCTTTGCGGGCCCGTTCAAAGGTGGTGCCGGTGGTCACGACGTCGTCTACCAGCAGCCAGATGCCCTTTACAGGGCTTTTAGGTTGAAAAGTGGTCTCGGGGAGCTCGAGGCGCTTCTGCAAGGTTTTTCTGGTTTGCGAAGTATCCCACGTGGTGCGCAGGAGTAAGTCCTGGTAGGGAATGTGCAGTTTTTCTGCGACTGCTTGGGCCAGCAGTTCGGCCTGGTTGTAGCCGCGCTTTACCTTGCGGTGAAAAAGGGTGGGCACCGCGGTTACGCCGTCGAGCCCCCATTCGGCCTGTTTGGCCCCCAGCGCAATCTGCTGGCCCAAAAAGGTGGCCAACTCGCGCCGACCCTGATACTTGATGGCCTTGGCCAGCTGGCCAAACCGCTGGTAATCGCCCAGGTACACAAAATGGGGCAGGTGACGTGGCACCAGCAAAGCCCGGCAGTTTGCACAAAGCAAGGGCTGATGTAAAGACTGCCCACAACCGGGGCAGGTTGCACCGGTCAGTTGTTCCCACCAGCCCAGGAAGGTCATGTTTTACCCAATGCCAAGTGCAGCCCGCAGCGATTCATCGAAGGGCGGGTAGAGCACGCCCTTCTCGGTCACGATGCCGGTTATCAGATGATTGGGGGTCACATCGAAGCCCGGATGGGCAGCAGGGAAGCCCTCGGGCGCGATGGGCTGCCCCCGAATGAAAGTGACCTCCCGAGCCGAGCGCTCTTCGATGGGAATCTGGGTACCGCTTTCCAGCCTGGGGTCTACTGACGAGAGCGGCAGGGCCGGGTAGAAGGGAATGCCGTGGTACTGGGCCAGAATAGCCAGGCCATAGGTGCCTATTTTGTTGGCGAAGTCGCCGTTTAGGGCCATGCGGTCGGTGCCCAGAATGACGGCGTCTACCTGGCCTTGGCCCATCTGATAGGCCGCCATGTTGTCGGTAATCAGGGTGGCGGGCACCCCGGCTTTTTGCAGTTCGTAGGCGGTCAGGCGGGCCCCTTGCAGGTAAGGGCGGGTCTCGTCTACCCAGACGTGGGTTACCCGGCCCTGCCGGTGGGCCTCAATAATCGCCCCCAGGGCGGTGCCAAAACCGCCGGTGGCCAGAGGGCCGGTGTTGCAGTGGGTGAGCACCTGGCCTTTGAGCACCCGCGCCCCGTGCTGGCTGATGGCCTGTTCGGTGGCTTCGACCTCGGTCCAAATAGCTTTGGCTTCCTGAAGCGAGGCCTCCAGGTTGCCCCAGTGGGGTTTCATACGGTCTAAGGCATAAAACAGATTGACCGCGGTGGGGCGGCTCTGGCGTAGCAGGGCATCGGCCTGAGCGGGCTTCTCGCCCGACAGGTGGGCCAGCACCATACCATAGGCTGCCGTCACCCCGATGGCCGGGGCCCCGCGCACTACCATCTCTTTGATGCCCAAGGCCGTTTCCTGGGCGCTTTTGCAGGGCACCCAGACTTCTTCGAAAGGGAGCTTGCGCTGATCCAGGAGCCAAAAGGTGTTTTCTTCAAAACGAAAGGGCACCACACGCATGCGGTCAGTCTACTTCAAGCTGTTCAGGAGGCTGGTGTAGAGCAAGAAGAACTGGTTTTCGTCCAGGGGGGCCTGGGGGTTGTTCCAGGTGGCCGAGACGCAGTACTGCTGGCCGTTTTTGCCGGTGAGCCAGCTGGTCAGGTTGAGCACCCCCGGCTCCGAGCCCCCTTTGTAGGCCACCCGTTGCCAGTCGGCGGGGTTGGCCACGCCCGGGTTAAGCGACATCAAGGGTAAAGCCTGCACCTTGCTCATCAGCTCACACAGCTCGCGGGTGGTAAAAAACCACTCCACGTCAATGGCCACCGGCCCCCCGGCAAACACCCCTGCATCGGGCAAGGGCAGGTTGGCCAGTTGGGCCAGCAGGGCCGCCCGGTCACCGGGATTGGCCCGGTAGCGCTGGAGCCATTCCCTGTTTTGTGGGTTCTTGAGCACAAAAGCCTCGCGGGTAGTCAGGAAGGGCCGGTTGCGCGGGGCCAGCTTTTCTACCGCCTCGCGCCCTACTATGGCGATGAGCGCATCGGTAGCGGTGTTGTCGGAGATGGAGATCATCTGGGTGGCGTACTGCTCGAGGCTCAAAGGGGTGCCGTCGGGCAGGTTTTGCAAGGTGCCGCTGGGCAGGCTTTTCCACTCCGGGCGCAAAGGTACGGTATCGCTCCAACGGCGCTGCCCGGCCTCGATCTGCTGGCGCAGGGCTTCCAGCACCGCCAGTTTGAAGCTCGAGCCCACCGCCAGCACCGCGTCTGCGTTCAGGTTCAACCGCTCCTGGCTCCCTTCCTGCACCCACACGCTCACCTGCCCGGGCAGCTTGCGGTACTCAGCCAGCAGTTGTTCGGGACTGAGGGCTTTTTTGGGCTGGGGCGGGCGGAAGAAGAGTCCCTGGATGCGGCCCTGGGCGTCGAGCGATATTTGTGCGGGTACGATACCTTGTTCAAAGACCACCCTGAAGTTGGGGCCTTCGGGCTCCACGCCCTCGTATTTGCCCAGCGTTTGCTTGAGCTGGGCCAGGATGGCCTCGACCTGGGCTACCGAGACCTGCTGCAAGAAGACCGGCGCAAACCACTCGGGCCTGGTGGGTTGCTCGGTGAAGAGGCGCTCGAGGGCTGCTTTAGGGGTGAGCGGGGCCTGAGCCAGGCCCAGCCCCAGCAGCAGGGTTACCATGACCATCCAGAATTTCATCGCTACCTCCTTTTTTTCCCTTCCGCATTGCCAGGGTTTCACCCCCGGCGGCGCTCAGGATGACCAGTAAGGGGATGATGCGCTCGGGGGGCACCGCGTAAGTTCCTCGTTTGCCGACCTTAAGCCAGCCCGCGCCTTGCAGTTCTTTGAGGTGGTGGTAAAGCTGACCGGTGGTGCCAATTTCGGCGAGATGCTGCAGGTCCTGGGTGTTGCTCTGGCCATTCAATACCGCCCGAAGAATTTCCAGGCGCAAAGGGTGACCCAAAGCGGCGAGGCTTTCAGCCACCTCTGCCCACGGCGCGCTCAACAGCTCGCCAACCGGCAAACCCCACTGCCAACCCCAGCTACCTGAAGCCAACTCGGCATATCCCGCAAACACCACCTCGCCCTCTGGCCGGGCGGCCTGACGCAGATGCTCCAACGCCCAAAAGTCGCCTTCAGGTGGCTTCGATGGTGCCCTCGAGGCTTGTTCCAGGGCGGCTAAGCGGGTCTCGAGCCGCTGGATGCGGGCTTCTAAATCCACAAAGATACGTTATTACGTTGTTGCGTAAAATTTGTGAGAAAATAAGAGCCCATCCTTGAGTGGGCTCTTGTTATACCAGATTCGGTTAGTTCGTCATCCTTTGGTGACGAACTAACCCGACCGAAGTTATCCGCGTAGCGGAGGGCGATACCGCCCCTTGGAAGTTATCCGCGTAGCGGAGGGCGATACCGCCCCTTGGAAGGGAGACGCTTTCTTCGCCGACCGACAGTGAAGGGCCATCGGCCCCCGGCTAGCGCCGGTACTCAAGGGAGGGGTGTGCTCTAGGATTCAAAAAGACAGCCTCTAGTGTTTTTGGTTTTGTAAACTGTCTTTTTGAATCCGGTATTAGTGAGAATTACACCTTTACTGGCTCTTCGACTACGGCTGCGGCCCACTTCACGAAAGCCACCTCACGCGGGCTGGAAAGCTCGGGGTGCAGCGCCACCACCCGTACCCCATACAGGTAACTGCCGGGTCGGGCCGGCAGGTAGGTGCCGGTGTACAGAAGGGCCTCGCGCTCCTGGCCGCTGGGCTTCAGGGCCACGACCTCGAGGTCACCGCTGCTGCGGCGCACTACCAGCTCAACCTTGAGCGTCTCGGTGGGAATGCCATAAGCTTGCACGAAAGCCCGCAACTGCAAGGGCTGGTTGGCAGCGGCATGCGGGGCCTCGACCCAGACCTTCACGTTGTTCCAGGCACTTTGTACCTGGCTTTTCCAGGCTGCTACTTCCTTGAGCACAGCGGCATTGTTCTCCAGCAGGTGGGCTGCCCGCTTAGCCAGAGGGGTATAGAACTTGTGGTGGTACTCATCCACCATGCGCTGGGCCGAGTAGGTGGGCCCACAGGTGCGAATGCTGTCGCGCACCATGGCCAGCCAGCCTGAGGGCGTGCCTACGGCGCCCCGGGCATAAAAGAGCGGGATAATCTCGTATTGCAGGGTGTCGTAGAAGCTCTGGGCGTCGGCGTGATCCTGGGCTTCTTCGGTGGCATAGGTGCGGTCGTCGCCGATGGCCCAGCCGTTGGTGGTGTTGAAGGCCTCGGCCCACCAGCCGTCCAGAATGGAGAAGTTCAGGGCGCCGTTGAGGGCGGCCTTCATGCCTGAAGTGCCCGAGGCTTCCATGGGGCGGCGGGGGGTATTGAGCCAGACATCTACCCCCTGCACCAGGCTGCGGGCCAGGCTCATGTCGTAGTCCTCGAGCAAAATCATCTTGTCTTCCAGGCCCAGCGCCTTGATTTTCTCGGCCAACTTCTTGATGAACTCCTTGCCGGGTTCGTCCTTGGGGTGGGCCTTACCGGCAAAAACAAACTGCACCGGCAAGGGGCCATTCAATATCGAGACCAGGCGATCCGGATCGGTAAACATCAGGATAGCCCGCTTGTAGGTAGCAAAACGGCGGGCAAACCCGATGGTGAGCACGGTGGGGTCGAGCACCTTTTCGGCAGCCCGCAGGCTGGCCGGGAGGTCACCATTGCGGCGGCGCTGCTCGAATAGCCGGAGTCGTACTTCCTCAATCAGACCAGCCCGCAGCTTGTTGCGGATGCGCCACAGCTCGTCCTCCTCGAGCCTGTCTACGGTCCACTGGCTGGGGTCGTGCAGTTGCTCGGCCCAGGTTTTGGGAAAGGTGCGCTCGTAGAGGCTATGCAGCTCCGGATGCAGGAAGGTGAAGGTGTGGATGCCGTTGGTGATGTGGCCGATGGGGACCTCTTCTGCCTCGAGCCCCTTCCACAGATGCTGGAACATCTCACGGGAGACCTCACCGTGCAAGGCCGAAACCCCGCCAGCGGCGCGGGAGGTGTGCAAGGCCAGGTTGGACATGCTGAAGACCGGGCCATAGCTCTTTTCCTCGCGCCCCAGGGCAATAAACTCTTCTTTGCTGATGCCCAGCCTGTTCCACCAACCATCCAGGTAACGCTCGACCAGATCCAGCGGAAAGGTGTCGTGTCCGGCCGGTACGGGGGTATGGGTGGTGAAAAGTGCCCCAGCCGCAGTGGCCTCGAGGGCTTCGCTGAAGGAGCTTCCTGCAGCTACCATCTCCCGCATGCGCTCCAGGCCCAGGAACGCCGCGTGGCCCTCGTTCATGTGCCAGACTTCGGGCGAAAGCCCCAAAGCTCGCAACAGCCGCACCCCGCCAATGCCCAGAATCATCTCCTGCTCGATGCGAATTTCCTGACCCGGAGCATAGAGCCTTGCGGTGAGGGCGCGGTCCTCGGGGCGGTTTTCGGGCAGGTTGGTGCTCATCAGGTAGACCGGAATAGCGCCTACCTGGGCCTTGTAGGCCATCACATATACGGTGCGTCCGGGAAACTCTACGCCCACTTTCAGGGGCTTGCCGTCCTTGAGAACAACCTGCAAGGGTAATTCCTCGGGCAGCAAATCCTCGTAGACCTCCCTTTGCTGGCCCTCCGGGGTGAGCTGCTGGCGAAAATAGCCCTCGTGATAGAACATGCCGATGCCGGTCAGGCTTAGCCCCAGATCCGAGGCCGCTTTGATGTGGTCGCCAGCCAGAATGCCCAGGCCCCCGGAGTAGATGGGCAGCGACTCATGGAAGCCATACTCCATCGAGAAGTAGGCAATCCGTGGGGGTTTTTGGGGGCGGGTTTGCAGATAATGGCGGAAGTTAGCAACGGTGGCTTCTACCGCACCCACATAACCTGCATTTTCGGCCAGGGCCAGGAGGCGCTCAGGCTCGGCTTCCAGCAAGGCCCGCACCGGGTTCGACCGGAAGCGCTTCCACTGTGAAGGATTAATTTGTTCGAAGAGGTGCTGCGCCTCTGGATTCCAGCTCCACCAGAGATTGTAGGCGACCTCGCGCAGTCCCTTTAGGGGCTCAGGCAGGGCGGGTATAGCGGTGATTCGACCGATGACATTCATAATCAGAAACAGATTGTACCATTTGTGACTTTGTGAACCGTCAGGAACCGAACAACCACGTCATAAACGCCTTTTCCTGGTGTACGTGCTTGTGCTTTACAGCCGTATGATAAAGGCGATGAACCCGGTTTTGCGGCAAGCGGTGGCTCGAGCGCACCAGAACCTGGATACGCGCACCGAACACTACCTGGCCCAGCATGGCCTGAAAGTGAGCTGCCGCCAGGGTTGCTTTTCTTGTTGCTTTGCCTGGGTGGTGGTAGGGCTGGCCGAGGCCGAATATCTGCGCGAAGTGCTCGAGGCGCAGGGGCCCGGATTACTGGCCCGAGTCGAGGCTGAGGGCCAAAAAAGACTCGAGCGCATCGCGCAAGAAAAGCATAAAGCCGATTTTCCCACCGCGTATTTTCTGGAGGCCAACCCCTGTCCTCTGCTCACGCCGGAAGGAGCCTGCTCGGTGCACCCCCACCGCCCCCTGGCCTGCCGGGGGGTGCTGACCAACCTGCTAGCCCGTTACTGCGCCCCTGGGGTGGTGCCGGCCCTTCGGGGCAAGGAACGGGCCGCCTACCAGGGCCAGCTCAAACCCTGGCACGGCCCCGAGCACTACCTGAAGCGGCCCTGGCAGTATTCTGAGCGCGCGGCCCAAAGACTATGGGCCACCGAACAGCAAGTGCGCGGTTTTACCGTGATCGCAGAGCTGGCAAGCTTGATTTATTTGCTCGGAGTGGAGGCGTTCAGAAAAGCGCTCGAGCAGGGTCTACCGGCCATGCAGCGATGGCTCGAGGACAGAGGCGTGCTTGGTGGTAAGTGGGGGTTTTGGGCTGGCTGACAGGCTATCTGGTGTATATACGCAAAAAGACGAAGCGAGGTACGCGAAACTCCTCACCCCAATACATTCGCGCCTCAACGTGACAGTCCAGTTGCATTACTGCAGAATGGTAGCAATACTCCCTGTCATTTGGGTCTTTTTGCCCCATATAGGCAACATACTGCCCAACTCCAGCAACGGCATAGCCGAACAAATAGCGCTCATGGTCGACACCAATGCCAAAAACTACATATGTGCGTTGAGGAATTTTGTCTGCGTGTAGTGCTTCAAGAGAACGATACCAGTTTCTTTGCTGCCTGGATAACCTCCAGTGGGGTCTTGTAATCCAGAGCCTGATGGGGACGTTGGGTGTTGTAATAAGAACTCCCCCTAGGTTTTTCCCTTAAGATGAGGACATGCACCTGGCCAAACACCAACGCCGCCCCCGGCTGGAGCTCAAGCTGCGGCACCACCCGGACAACCTGCACGCCCTCTACCGGGAAA
>NZ_QWKY01000092.1 GCF_003574035.1 Meiothermus hypogaeus
GCGCTGGGCCGCCGCCCCCCTCAGCGTTGCGGTGGTGGGCCTGCATGGCCGTGTCCACGTGCCCAGGCCGGTAGACAAAACAGGTAACGCCGGGGAGGGCAAGACCGGTGAGGGGGGTGCGGCAGGAGCGGCTTGTACTCGAGTTTGCGCCTCCACCGTGCGTTCCCCAACCAGAATGCTGATCTTGTATACCCCCTCCGCGCTCGGTGTCCAGGCCGTGGATATGTTGCCATTGAAGGTCTCGAGGTCCACCTCGGTAGCTGCGGCATCCGACGCAATCTTGAGGGTGTACCGGCCTGGGGGAAAATCCGCTCCGCGAATTTCCAAAGGCTGCCCAACCTGGGCTTCGGGCGGCACAGTTAGGCTCTGGGCCAGCGTCGCACCAAACAAGAGAACTCCCGCCATCCATCGCATACCGCCATTTTATTCCACTGCCGAGTAAGGCACTAAGCGCAATTCCGCACAGGGCTGGGGTGAATCATCAGTTGGCAACGGAAAAAGCCAAGATGCGCTGGATAGTCAGGGGTGTGTGCAAAGGGGCAAGGACTTCTCCAGGTCGCTCACTCCGCTAAAAGCTCAAAGCCGAAAGCCAGGTGCTCCTGCTGAATGGTTGCGACCGGCTTGGTACGTATTGCGGTACTGCTTAGGCGTGCAGGGCTGGCGCATAAAGTAAAATTCTCCCTTTCTCCCCCAACGGGGGAGGCTAGGTGGGGGCATAACACCCAGTCAGTTTTTGCAAAACCAAGCATTTGAAGCGCGAGGTTTGCGAGGGTTTACGCACCGACCCTAGGCGTGTTGTTCAGGGAAGCAGAACCGAGCTTGTACTATACTGAAGTTCGGGTCTACGAACAGTAGACCTATGGAGGTTTTGCTGAATGTCAGATAAAAAGCCGGTATACCTTACCGCTGAAGGCAAAGCGCGGCTCGAGCAGGAACTTGCCTATTTGAAAACTGAAAAAGTACAGCAAATTGCCGATGAAATGGGTCGGGCCATCGCCGAGGGCGATTTGCGCGAAAATGCTGGCTACGACGAGGCCCGTCGGGCCATGTGGCAGAACAACAGCCGTATTGCCGAGCTCGAGGACATCCTGAGCCGTGTACAGATTGTCGAATCGGGCAATGGCATTCCGACCGAGGTGCAGATTGGGGTGACGGTAGAGCTCGAGACCTCTACCGGCCAGCGCATGAGCGTGACCATGGTAGGTAGCCACGAAGCGGATGTTTTCAGCGGCAAGATTTCCAACGAATCGCCCCTGGGCCAGGCCCTGATGGGCAAAAAGGTAGGCGACGAGGTACAGGTCAAAAGCCCCAAGGGCAGCCAGACTTACGTGGTGGTTGAACTGGTATATGCCTGATACCCTGCCGATTGCTGACAGTCAATAGTTAATAGCCACAAGCCGAAGGCCAATAGCTCAAAGAACCCCCTTGTCCCGATGGTGGATTAGACGTTGATCGGCCACCTACCAAAGGGTGAGGGAGCTTGCGTGCGAACTGAAACAAATGGCTACTTTACAGACCAAGACCTTTGCTAGGGCGCTTTCCGCCCTGGCGCTTTGGCGTTAGGCTAATCGCATATGCGAATACTTGTTGCCAACGATGATGGTATCTTTTCACCTGGAATCAAGGCTTTAGCTTTTGCCTTAAGGGAGATTGCCGAGGTGAATGTAGTCGCCCCGGATGTAGAGCAGTCGGGCGTGGGGCATAGCATCACCTTTCGCAGACCGCTGCGCTTTAAGCACACCGCCTCGGCGGGTTTCGGTGAGATTCCAGCTTACCGCGTAGATGGTACCCCGGCGGACTGCGTGGTGCTTGGCAGCAGGCTCCTGGGGTGGCCGGATTTGGTGGTTTCGGGGATCAATATCGGGGTCAATCTGGGTCTGGACTTAACCCACTCGGGTACCGTGGCAGCGGCCCTGGAAGGCGCTTCGTTGGGCATACCTTCCATAGCCTTTAGCCTGGATGCCTCGGGTGAAGAACTGCAGTTTGAAGAGGCAGCGCGGAACGCAGTGCCCATTGTGCGGTGGGTGCTAAAGCATGGTCTGCCCCATAAAACTTTGCTTAACGTCAACTTTCCAAACCGCACCCCGCAAGGGGTCAGGATTACCCGACTCTCCACCCATCGCTACGAAGATTCCATCGTCGAGCGGGAAGACCCCGATGGGCGGCCCTACTACTGGGTGGCCGGCAAGCCCACCGCCGAGCTGGAAGAAGGCACCGATTTCTGGGCCGTTCAGAGCGGATATATCTCGGTAACGCCCATTACCCTCGACTACACCAACCACGCTTTTGCTGCCGAGCTCGAGCGGAAGTTCGGCAAGCAGGCCAGAAAGGTTGGAGCGGCCGGCAGAACGAAAACCAAAGTCCCCTGAGGCCAAAAAAGCCAAACCACGATAACGGCTCGAATCAGGCCAGCTGTGGATGGGGAGCAGAAGCTCGCTTGAGGGAGATGCTGAACACCGAGCCCTTGCCGGGCTCGCTCTCGACCCACACGCTGCCTCCGTGGGCCTCTACGATCGAGCGCACAATGGCCAGCCCCAGCCCACTCCCCCCCCGCTCACGGTCACGGGCTTTATCCACCCGGTAGAAGCGCTCAAACAGATGGGGCAGGTGTTCTTTGCTGATGCCCTCGCCGTTGTCCTCCACGCGGATTACCACTCGCTCGGCCAGATCGAGCACCACCAGACGTATGTGGGTGGAGTTGGCCTTGATGGCGTTGGAAACCAGATTGGCAATGACCTGATGCAGTCGCTCGGGGTCGCCCAGCACCCAGACTTCTTCCGGGGCCTGCACCTCGATGCGGCCCTCAAAACTCTTGCTGTACTCCTCTTCGATTTCATCCAGCACGGTTTTGAGGTGTACTGAACCCAGCTCGACCTTCCAGCTTCCGCCGGTTTTGGAGAGCTCGAGCAGGTCGCCTACCAGCTTGTGCATGCGCTCCGATTCTCGCTTGATAATTTCTAAACCTTCGCGCTGCTGATCCGAGAGCTGTGTGCGGCGCAGGAGGTAGTTGACGTGCCCCAAAATGGCTGTTACTGGCGTCCGCAGCTCATGCGAGGCATCGGCCAGAAAGCGGCCCTGGGTTTCCCAGGCGCTCTCCAGCCGGGCGAGCATCCGGTTGAGCGATTTGACCAGCGAGGCCACCTCGTTGTGGCCCTCGATTTCGGGGAGTTTTTCAGGCTTATTGCTCACTTGCTCGGCTTTTTTGGCCACCCACTCCAAAGGCTCCAGGGTTTGCCGTACCAGCCGGAAGGCCAGCAGCCCACCAAAAATGAGCACCAACAGGGCCGTGGCGGTGTAGGTGCGGGCAAAATCGGCCAGGGTGCTTTCGATGCTTTCGGTAGACTTGCCTACCAGCAAAATGACCAACTGCTTGCCCTGGGGGATTCCGGCAATTTCGGTCTCGAGGCGTTCGGCCCGCACCCGCAGGGGAACCTGGCTGCCGTCGGGGCGGGTGAGGGTGGTTTGAGTATAGAACCCTCCGGAACGCAAGACCTCCTGCAAACCCTTTTCCGAGAGCGTGAGGGTTGCATCGCCCAGCGCCAGGGAGCGGGCAATGGGAATGGCCGCCCCCTGCAAGATATCGGTGGCGGTAGGGTTGGGGAAGGGCACCCACAAAGCCTGCCCATACACCGTAAGGGGAAGGCCATCGAGGTTGCCCTGTTCTTGAATCAGCCGTTGGGCGCTAACCGAAGTTTCAACCAGTTCGCGTCGCAGGTTGTCGTAGAGCGTAAATTGCAGCGTCCCGTACACCGACCCTCCAATCAGCAACAACGAAAAGGCCAGCAAAGCCAGTGTGAGCAGGGTGATGCGGGTGCGGAGGGTCATACTATTTTGATGATAAAGCCGAAGCATGGGTCCGTCTTCTGGCCTGGTGCTCATCACGAGAGGAGCTTGAGGGAAGCGGTCTTAAATTGATACCTTTTGACCCAATGGCGGTTTTGTTGGCCCTGTGGCTTGATTGGGTCTGGGGGGAGCCCAAAGCGGCGTTTCATCCTGTGGTTTGGATGGGGCGCTACCTGGCTTGGGTAGGCAAGGGCCTGACCCAACTTCCCCCTTTGCAAGCATGCTGGCACGGCGCAGGGTTTTGGTGGATCGGGGCTGTTATTTTTGTAGGAATCTACGGCGTTGCGAGCGGGTTGCTGAGCTTATCGCCACTGTGGGTCGAGCTCATTCTTACGGCACTTCTTCTAAAACCTCTGTTTGCATTTCGGATGCTCCTGGATGAAGCCCACGCCGTGGAGATGGCGCTTGCAGGGGGCCTCGAGGCCGGACGCCATCGCCTTAGATACTTGGTGAGCCGCGACACCTCCAGCCTGTCGGCATCGGAGGTGCGCGAAAGCCTGCTGGAGTCGGCGGCTGAAAACCTGTCGGACTCGGTTATTGCCCCGCTCTTTTGGTTTTTGCTCTTAGGCCTGCCCGGAGCAGCCCTCTACCGGTTTGCCAATACCGCCGATGCCATGTGGGGCTACCGGGGCGAGTGGGAGTGGGCGGGCCGCTGGGCTGCTCGCATTGACGACGTGCTTAACTGGCTACCTGCCAGGCTAACAGCCGGGCTTGTGTGGCTAATCGGAGGCTGGTGTTGGCGTGCAGGTACTTCTCGAATTTTGCGCTTCTCCTTTGCAACTCTTCGCCGAGAGGCCCACAAAACGCCATCGCCTAACGCAGGCTGGCCCATGGCGGCCCTGGCCCTGGCCCTGGGCTTGCGCCTGGGTAAACCTGGGGTGTATACACTAAACCAGCAGGGCCGTCCTCCTGCAGCCGAAGATGTGACCTGGGGCCTGGCCTTGGTGCAACGAGCCGGCTGGGTGGGGGGGTTGCTGCTGGCTGCAATAGAAGCGTGCCAACAAATCTTAGATACGTTCTAAGCCCATACTGAATGCTCATGATCGACGATGTGCTCAAGCCGGTGCATGGCGGTACCGACAGCGGGCCTCTGCCCCGTTACGACTTCTCGACCAATGCCAACGGCCTCGGCCCTGACCCCCAGGCCCTCGAGGCCATCCGTCAGGCCGACCCCAGCCACTACCCAGATCCGCTGTATGCCGAGATTCATACGGCCTTGGCACAGCACCACGGGGTTGCGCCCGAGCAGGTCGCGGTGGGCGGAGGTGCCAGCGAACTCATTCACCGCCTGACCCGGCTGCGCTACCTGAGGGGGCCCATGCTCATCCTGCCCCCCACCTTTTCCGAGTATGCCCGGGCAGCTCAACCCGCCGAGCTGCCTTTGCTTAAGGCCCAGAGTAAAGACGACTTCCTGCGCCTGTTACCCCAAGCCACCCTAGCTTTTTTGTGTGTGCCCAACAATCCGACGGGTGAAATCTACGATTTTCTGGAGGAGGCTGCCGAAACCGCGCACCGCCGGCAGGCACACCTGGTGCTCGACCTGGCCTACTACCCGTTGTGTGAAAGCCCCCCCGCGCTGCCCCGTACGGCCTGGTGGCTTTACAGTCCCAATAAAGCACACGGCCTGACCGGGGTGCGGGCGGGGTATCTGTTGGCCCCGCATGACCTTACCCATTTTCGCCACATGGCCCCTTCATGGGTGCTGGGGGTGCATGGAGAGGCCTTTTTGCGGGCCATCCTGCAACCTGCTTCCCAGGCCTGGCTGGCCCAAAGCCGCCAGAAACTCTGGCTCCTGAGAAGACAGCTGGCCCAGGGGTTGAGGGAGCTGGGCCTCGAGGTGCGCCAGAGCACCGCCAACTTCCTGATGGTGCGGGTGGGCCAGGCCACCCAGGTGGCCCAGAGGCTACGCGAGCAGGGCATTCGGGTACGCGACTGCACCAGTTTTGGTTTGCCGGAGTGGCTGCGCCTTTCTGCACAAGTACCTGAAGCCCAGGAGGCCTTGCTGCATGCTCTGGCTCCCCTGCTGGCCGGCTGAGCTTGACACTAAACTACAAGTTATAGTAGGGTATCGCCCAGAAACCACAAGATGTGGTTTCCCCACCGGAAACAGGGGAAGTGCGGTGCAATTCCGCCGCTGTCGCGCAACGGTTAAAGCCCGATTGCCTGCCCGGTAGGGTTCCCTAGTCCTCGCGCCAAGGACGGAAAGGATGGATCAGGTGAAGTTTTCCATCAAAACTTAGCCCCACCTGCATCGGGTAGCTCAAAGGCCCTGGTTGGGTTGAACCCGCTAGCGGCAAGGGATTTTTTTGCCCGAAGGAGGGGCTATGCTTGTGGTGTACGCTTCGAAAACCGGCAATGTGGCCCGCTTTGTGGAACGGCTGCCTGTGCAGCGCTGCAGAATCTGGACAGGTGAAGAACGGGTCTATGGGCCCTGTGTCCTGGTGACCTACACCACCGGGTTCGGCCAGGTACCCGCCGAGGTCGAGTGCTTTGTAACCCACAACCGAGGCTACATCCAGGGGGTCGCGGCCAGCGGTAACCGCAACTGGGGCGCTAACTTTGCCCGCTCGGCGGACGTGCTTGCCGGACGCTATGGACTGCCCATTTTGCTCAAGTTTGAACTGGCGGGGAGCGATAGGGACACTGAGAGGTTCTTGCAGGCACTAAAGCAAATGGATCGTCGGGCCCCCAGTCTGGCCTGAACAGACAAGGAAGATTAATATGCGCTACCTTGAACTCAACAGCGCCGTACTGCAAAAGCAGAACGGTTTTTTTCAGCTTGAGAAGGATCTCGAGGCCGCCCGGGCCTTTGAAGCCGAGGCCGAACAGCAGATGCGACGCTTCCCGGGGCCCATCGAGCGGTTGCGAACCCTCATTGCCGAGGGCTACTACGAAGACTTTTTTGCCCGCTATAGCGAAGCCGATGTGCTCGAGCTCTCCGATCTGGCCTACAGCTACGGCTTCCGCTTCCAGAGCTTCATGGCCATCTCCAAGTTCTACAAAGACTATGCCCTGAAGTCGAACGACAAAAAGCAGTACCTTGAACACTACGAAGACCGGGTGGTGGCAACGGCCCTGCACCTGGCCCAGGGGAATATGGAAAAAGCCCGCAGCTACGTGCGGGCCATGATGGAGCAGCGCTACCAGCCCGCTACCCCCACCTTCCTGAATGCAGGCCGGGCCCGCCGGGGGGAACTGGTCAGCTGCTTCCTGCTGGAACTCGACGACAGCCTGAACTCCATCGGCTTCAATCTCAACACCGCCATGCAGCTCTCCAAAATCGGAGGTGGGGTGGCCCTCAACCTCTCCAAGCTCCGCGCTCGGGGCGAACCCATTAAGGGGGTAGCACACGCGGCCAAGGGCGTGGTGCCGGTGATGAAGCTGTTGGAGGATGCCTTCAACTATGCCGACCAGATGGGTCAGCGCAAGGGGGCCGGGGCGGTCTACCTGAACGTCTTTCACTGGGACGTGGAAGACTTTCTGGACACCAAAAAGATCAACGCTGATGAGAAAAGCCGCATTCAGACTCTATCCCTGGGCCTGATTGTGCCGCAGAAGTTCTTTGAACTGGCCGAGCGGGGCGAGGACTTCTACGTATTTGCTCCCTACTCGGTCTATCAGGCTTTTGGCGAACATCTGGACGATATGGACCTGGACCGGCGCTATGAAGAACTGCTGGCCCACCCGGCGGTGAAAAAGCGCCCCCTCTCGGCCCGGGCCATGCTCACCCGCATCGCCCAGACCCAGTTCGAGTCGGGTTATCCCTACATCATCTACAAGACCAATGCGAACCGGGCCCACCCCCTGAAGCGCCTGGGGCAGATCAAGATGTCCAATCTCTGCACCGAGATTTTCCAGCTTCAGACCACCTCGTTTATTGGCGACTACGGCCAGGACGACCAGATCGGCTACGACATTAGCTGCAACCTGGGCTCCCTGAACATCGTCAACGTGATGGAGTCGGGGCAGCTGGCCGAGAGCGTGCACACCGCTATGGACATGCTCACTGCGGTAAGCGACCTATCCCAGGTGAGCAACGCCCCTGGCGTGTACCGGGCGAACCAGGCTTTCCACTCTGTGGGCCTAGGGGCCATGAACCTGCACGGCTTTCTGGCCAAAAACCACCTGCGCTACGAGTCTGAGGAGGCCCGCGACTTTGCCCGCAGCTTCTTCGCTGCGGTGAACTTCTACTCCCTGGAACGTTCCATGCAGATCGCCCGCGAGCGCGGGGTACGCTTCGAGGGCTTCGAGCTGTCGGACTACGCCAGCGGGGTTTACTTCGATCCCTACCTGACCCAGGACTTCCGCCCGCGCAACGAAAAGGTGCAACAACTCTTCGCCCACATCCCCCTGCCCAGCCCGGAAGACTGGGCCAGATTAAAGAAGCAGGTGCAGCAACACGGGCTCTACCACGCCTATCGCCTGGCCATTGCCCCTACCCAGAGCATCAGCTACATCCAGAATGCCACCCCCTCCATCGCGCCCATTGTGGACGTGGTGGAGACCCGCACCTACGGCAACGCCACCACCTACTACCCGGTGCCGTTCCTTTCCGAGGAGACCTTCTGGTACTACAAGTCGGCCTACCACATGGATATGTACCGGGTAATCGACCTGGTGGCCGAGATTCAGCCCCATGTGGATCAGGGCATCAGCACGGTGCTCTACGTCACCAGCGAGACCAGCACCCGCGAACTGGCCCGGCTTTACATCTATGCCTGGAAAAAGGGCCTCAAAAGCCTTTACTACACCCGCACCAAGAACCTCTCGGTGGAAGAGTGTGTAAGCTGCGCGGTTTGAAGGAGACCTCAAATGAAAACCACCTTGATTGATAACAACTTACAGGCGGTCAACTGGAACCGGCCCGAAGACGGCTACACCAAAATGTTTTGGGATCAGAACGTGCGGCAGTTCTGGGTGGATGAGGAAATCCCCCTCTCGGACGACAAGCTGGCCTGGATGACGCTTTCCCCTGCCGAGCAGCGCACCTATGAGGAGGTGCTGGCTGGGTTGACCCTGCTGGACACCGTGCAGGGCAGTGTAGGAATGCCCCGTATATCTGAATGGGTACCGGGGTTCCAGGCCAAGGCGGTGCTGTCGTTCATGGGGGCGATGGAGCACATGCATGCCAAGAGCTATAGCTCCATCTTCTCCACCCTCTGCACTTCGGAACGCATCGAGGGCCTTTTCGACTGGGTGCAAGCACAGCCGGAGCTACAGCAAAAGCTGGCCATTATTCACGGGGCTTACACCCAGATCACCGACGAGGAAAGCCTGTACCGGGCGATGGCTTCCAGCGTGATGCTGGAGTCCTACCTGTTTTACTCGGGCTTCTTCTTCCCCCTCTACCTGGCCGGGCAGGGGCGGCTCACGAGTTCTGGGGAAATCATCAACCTGATTATTCGGGATGAGTCCATCCACGGGGTGTACGTGGGCTTGCTGGCCCAGGAGGTGCTGGCCCGCCTGAGCGACAAAGCGCGGGTGCGGGCCGAAGCGGGGGTGGTGGAGCTACTGGAAAAACTGGATACCCTGGAAACCCGCTACACCCAGGCCCTCTACAGCCGGATCGGGCTGGAGGAAGCGGTACTGCGCTTCTCGCGCTACAATGCCGATAAAGCCCTGATGAACCTGGGACTCAGGCCCCACTTCGGTGTGGAGGCACAAGACGTGAACCCGGTGGTGCTGGCTGGCCTGCGTACCGAAACCAAGAACCACGACTTCTTCTCCACCAAGGGCAACGGCTATATCAAAGCCACCCGCGTGGAGCCCCTGTCCGACCTGGACTTCTTCTTCCCCGAGCTTGTCCCGGACTTGCAGCCGGTGTTCAAGCGGGACGGGCGACAAGTGCCATTCGACGAGATGCGCATTGTAAATGCCGTGCAAAAAGCCGCCCACGCTACCGGGGTGGTGCTCGACTTCGAGCAGGTGGCCCGGCACATCGTGGAGCCGATCAAACTTGAGGCCCGGCAAAGAAGCCTTTCGGTGGAGGAGATCCAGGATCGGGTAGAACGGGGCCTGATGGAAATTGCCCCCGAGGTAGCCAAAGCCTATATCCTCTACCGCGAGGAGCGGGCCAGGGCCAGGAGGAGGACGTGAGCCGAAAAACCCGTACCGTGCACCTGGTGCGTCCTGGTGATTGCAACCACTACGGCAGCCTGTTTGGCGGTACGGCCATGGCCTGGATGGATGAGGCCGCTTTCGTAGCCGCAACCCGGCACGCCCGAGCTAAGGTGGTTACGGTGCACGCCGACGCCATGGACTTCCGTCAACCGGTGCCCCAGGGCTCTATTGTGGAACTGGTGGCCTGGGTAAAAGAGGTGGGGAAGAGTTCGATGCGGGTAGAAGTGGAGATGTGGGTCGAGCCGATGGAAAACTTCGAGCGGGTTTTGGCCTGCCGGGCGGGTTTTGTAATGGTAGCGGTAGGGCCAGACGGGCGGCCCCAGGCGGTGCCGCTTTTACAGGATTGATAAGAAATCCCGCAAATTCAATCTATTAGTATGGTGTCATGCAACTCACCAAACACCAGCGCCGCCCGCGCTTGGAACTGCAACTGCGGCACCATCCGGATAACCTCCATGCCCTCTATCGCGAGT
>NZ_QWKY01000093.1 GCF_003574035.1 Meiothermus hypogaeus
ACCTTCTCGTTGGGGCGTGGCCCTACCTGATGATCCACCGTCTCCACCAGCTTCATCCGATCCATGATTCCAGCCACCAGACCCAGGTGGGCCAGGTCGTAGACCTGAAGATCAGCGTCGGTTTCCATCCCAAAATCCTAAGGCCAGGGGGGAGGGGTGCGGAATGTGGGTGCAGTTGCGCTGGCCACAGATGTGCTCTGGGCAGTCGAGTACAGGAGGAGTCATGCCTAAGTACCCACGCATAGACTTTGCAACACCTCTTGCCCCATCCGCTCCTGCAGCCTTTCAAAGGCCTCGGTCACCGCCTCCTGAAACCCACGGGATCGGTGAAAGGGCGCGTTGTCCAAAAACACCACCCCGCGCATCCCCTCCCGGCTCAGCCCCTCCAGGTAGGCCACCACTCCCCCGTCCCGCACCGCCCCTGCAAAAGCCTGTACCCCAGAACCCAGCCCCCAGAAGGCCCCCTCTCCAGGTGTGCCACCACGTTCACCCGCCCCGCCTTGCCCCAGGCCCGCGGCACCCGCACCGCCTCTCCCGTCCTCGCCCAGGCGTAGGTGGGAGGAAGGGAGAGTCCAAACCCACTTTCATCAAGGAAGAACACCCTCAGCCCCCCCTTTGGGCCCCCTCCAGGGCCGCCTTGAACCGCGCCACCTCCTCCTCCCTGGGCTTCCCCATGGGCACGTACCGCGTCCGCTTCCAGCGGTACCCCATCTCCAGAAGCTTCCGCCTCACCGTCCCCGGGTGGAAGGTCACGAAGAAGCGCCCCTCCAGGGCCTCCACAAGCCGAGGCGTCGTCCAGGCTTCCTCCCCCTGCAAAAGCTCTCGCAGGAAGGCGCTCATGGCGGGGATCCAGCGGGGACTGGCCCCGGGGGACTTGCCGTCCTCAAGGCCCTCTATTCCCTTTTCCAGCCACCGCCGGAGGTCGCGGTGAAGGGTGGAGCGGTCCAGGCCCAGGTGGCAGGCGATCCGGGGGGCGGTCCACCCCTGGGCGGCCAGCCGCACCGCCTGAGCGCGGCGCCGAACCTTGAAGGGAACCACGGGGTTGGTCTCCAGCTCCCTGAGCTGGGCGTCCTCCTCTGGGGTCAAGTGGATGCGAAGAGGGGCAGGCATGTGGATAGCTTAATGCATAGACACTTAGCTATGCGAACCAGAGGTTTGACCATTCTCGAGCTGATGGTGGTGCTGGCAATTTTTCCGGAGTACTGGCCATCGCCACCCGCTTTTTTGCCAGCCAGTCGCAGGACACCCGTGTTGTGCAAGAGCGCAACGAGGTGCAGGACCGGGCCCGCCTGGTCTTGCAGATGGTTAGCCAGGATCTGATTCTGGCGGGCTCGAGCCGCTTTATCCGGGGCAACGAGGTACGCTTTGACGCAGCGAACTGGGTTTCCTGTGCACCCGGAACCCCCTGCCTTACCGGCACCGACGACAGCGAGCGGGACACCTTCGTGACCCGCTACCACACCAGCCTTTATCCCAACGGGCAGGAATGCCGCTCCATCGGCTATAGCTTTAGTGGCACCACCCTCCTGCGGGCCGATGTGCCTTGCAGCCAGGCCCCCACCGGTGCGATTGTGGCCAGCAGCTACCGCGAGTTTGCGCCCGACATTACCCAGCTCAACATTCGCTACGTCTGTGGTGACGCCGCCGCCACCGAAGTGGGGCTGCCCAGCGGCTGTATTGCGGTGGCCAATCCCACCGAACGCTTTGTGCGGGCGGCGCTGGTCACCGTTACGGCCACCTCGCCCCAGGGAACCTATACCTACACCATCGCCCAGCGGGTGCCAATCCGCAACCTTAAAACCGACGAGGTGCTGTGATGAGACAACCTCAAGGAATTGCCCTGGTCGTTACGCTGGCCATCCTGGTGGCCGTTGCGCTTATGGCTTTTGCCACCTCGGTTACCACCATGGTCAGCCAGTGGAGTGCCCGCAACGAGCGCGGCGTAACCGAGGCCTACTACGTGGCCGAAACTGGCTTGCAACAGTGGAAAACCCGCCTGTTCCAGACCTACCGCTGGCAACTCTACCAGACCGTTAGCAACTTCAGCGGGAGCCGCACCCCCACCCGCAGCGAGTGCGGCAATGTGCTGGCGGGCGGGGTGGACTGGAACCGCAACGGTACCATTGAAAGCAACGAAACCCTGCCCACCACCCGTACCGGCAGCGTACCGATGGGCACCGGCACCTACACCATCACCGTCGCCCAGGACCCCACCCGCCCGCGCTTCATGCTGGTGCGCTCGGTGGGCCGGTTCAATGGCTCCCAGGCCATCGCCCAGGCCACCTTCGACCTCTCCAACACCGGCCCCTGGAACTATGCCATCTTCAGCGGGCGCGGGGCCGCCAACAAGCACCTCAACGGGGGTGCTACCATCCGGGGCGGGCTGTATGTGCAGGGCCAGAGCAGCGACCCTGACCGGAGTGTGATAGACTCCAACGGTAATTTTGCCCTCTATAACGACTACAACTATACCTCCGATAACGTGTTTGGTAGCCGCCTCAACAGCGATATGCGCAGCCTCGCAAACCTGTGTGCCACCCTGCGGGTGCAGTATGGCCGGGTAGAGGTAAGTGGGAGCTCGAGCTACGGCACGCCCAGCAACCCGCTCCTGGGTGCGTATGTGGGGGATGCAGTTAACGACATCTATGGCAATACCTCGAGCGTGTGCGCCGCTAACCGGGGCATCTGCACCGATGACCGGGGCGCCTTCGACCTGCCCCCCGCCCTGGCCCCCCGCTTCCCCGAGTTCAACTCTACCCCCTGCACCACCAACCCCAGCCGTTCCTGGGCCGCCTGTGTGCGCGATGAAGCTGCTGAACGGGGTATCCGGATTACCAGTACGAGCATCCTCTTCCCTTTGGGTGCTTTGCCGGTTAGTCCGCTTTCATGCGTGACGGGAAATGTTCTTAGCGGGGGCACGCTGCGTTTTGGCAACACCAGCATGGACTGCCGATACACCCTCAATGGTCGAACCGGCGGCTTTCGCTACATCGCAGGGAACCCCGGTACCCTGGAAATTTACGGAACCCTGCATACCAGTGGCATTAACGTGAGCTTTGACAATGCAGTCAACTACCAGGCCTTCGACTTCACCAACCCCACCGAGCGCAATGCTTCCATTTTTGTAGAGGGGGGCAGCATTACCCTGAACCGCGATGTGCTGCCCGATGCCAGCTCGGCCACCTTCCCCAACCAGGTGCTGGGGTTGCTGGCCCAGAACAACATCGAGCAGCTTACCAACAACGCCATGGGCATCTTCTACGCCGGGGGCCGCTTCCGCACCCAGCGCAACCAGCGTACCCTGGGCACTGTGGTGACCAACGAGTTCTGCACCACCAGCGCGGGGGGGAACCAGTGCAACGCTGGCCAGCAGGCCGAGGTAACCTACGTTCCGACCATGGGGAATATCCCGGTAGCGGCGCAAATCCCCGAAGACACCATTGTCGCCTCCTTCAAGATCATGTCCTACGAGCGGCGCTAAGCCGATGCACCTGCTTGCCCCCACGCCCTGTGGGGGGTTGCTTTGTCGTTTGCGAAAAAACAAATTCCCGATAGCCATAGGTAGACTGAAGCTATGCCGCTCAAGCACCAACTGGCCTGGGTAATTGGTTTACTGGCCTTTGTTCCTAACCTGGTGATTGTGCTGACCTTTTGGGTCTCGGCCCGCGGGGAGCCCCTCGAGACATCGCTTTTTTTGCTGTCCTGGGTGCTGGTGCTGGCCCTGATTGCAGCGGGGGTGGGCTACGTTCTGGCCAATACCCTTTTGCGCCCCGTGGACGAGCTAACCCGCAGCCTGTACTACCTGCGCGGGGCGGGCCGCACCCTGGCCGAACTTTCGCTGCCCTCGCCCAAACAGCGCCCCCCGGCCGAAATTGAACAACTGCGCGAGGGCTTCGAGGAAGTACTGGATCACCTGCGGGAGTTGCTGGAAGCCCGCGAGGCCACCTACGCTGCCCTGACCCACGACCTCAAAACCCCTCTGCTGGCCAGTCTGCGGGCGCTGGAATACCTGGAAGAGGCGGACAAAATCGGGCCGGAAAAACGCAAAGAAATGCTGCGCAGCTTGCAAGACGAACTGAACCGCAGCTATTTGCTGGTGGAAAATCTGCTCACCGCCAGCCGCCTCGAGGCCCAGCGGATCCAGCCGGAAAACCTCAATCTGCGCTCGATTCTGGAGGACTTTCGCCTGCGCTACGCCCAGCAGGCCCAAAAGCGCGGCCTGCACCTGGAGATTGAAGGAGCCGGACAGGCCCGCGCCGAGCGGCTCTTGCTCGAGCGGGCCGTGGCCAACCTGACCGAGAATGCCCTGCGCCATGCCCGTAGCCGGGTGGTACTCAGGGCGGGGGATGGCTGGCTCGAGGTCGAAGACGATGGACCCGGCCTGCCCGATAGCTTGGAGGCCCTCTCCCAGCCCTTTCGCAGCCAGCGCCTGCGGGGGGTGCGGGCGGGCAGCGCGGGGTTGGGGCTCTATGTGGCCCGGCGGGTGGCCGAGGTGCACGGGGGGCGCTTGGAAAACCTGGCTTTGCGGGGCCAGGGAACAAGGCTGCGCATTCAGTTACTGTGAATCCAGGCAAGGAACCCTTTTGTCTGCAAACATTTGCTCTCATCGGGATACGGCTTGTGATTTTTGGCCATAGACGAGGGGGTCTTTGAAAACATGCAGAAACGCGCTCTCGAATGGGTAATTGCCCACAAAATAACCTTTGGGTTAATGCATTAACAACACATTAACGTAACACCGAAGCCCCCATCTGGGGGTGTAGCGAAAGGCCAGTCCTGCTCACACTGGTTATAAGGAAAGTTGACGAGGTGTCGCCATGAAGTCTGGACAAACCAACCCCTTCGCTAGGAAAGGAATCGCACTTGTTACCGTGCTGGTGGCGGTGGTGATTGTGATCGCGATTTTTACCACCCTCAGCGCCAGCGTGCTCAGCGAGCTACGAAATGGTCGAACAGTCAGCGTCCGCGACGAGCTGGCCCAATCCGCCGACGGCCTCTCGGAACGCGCCCGGTTGCAACTTGTGCTCGATTACCG
The DNA here is from genome assembly GCF_003574035.1 of Meiothermus hypogaeus. Lineage (GTDB taxonomy): Bacteria > Deinococcota > Deinococci > Deinococcales > Thermaceae > Meiothermus > Meiothermus hypogaeus. The sequence goes on from NZ_QWKY01000093.1 coordinate 5,036, forward strand.
CAGCCGGGGCATCAGCGTGCCGGCCTATTTAGACCAGGTCAGCACAAACCCCCCCACCGCCACCGTAGACCTGGGCAATGGAATAACCGGACGCTGGCGGGTACTGGGTACTTCGGGCGTGGGCGCGGAGTACGGCTGGATCGAGGTGGCCTCTACCGCCAGCCGAGGCAACGAAAGTCAGACGGTAGTCCGGCGGATCAGCTTTGGGCAAAACGATGTCTTTAAGCTGGCCATGCTCTCCGAGACCACCAACTGCATGTACTGCCACCTGCGGGTCAATGGGGATGTGGGGGCTTTGTTTCACCACCGCCCTGGCTGGGGCAATGAGGGTGTGAATGGACAGGGTTCGGGTGCTCATGAGGGGGGCTCCGTCATTCGGGGTAACCTCTATGCTGCGCGCACCATCACCAACGACGACACCCCTCGGAACGGTGAGGGAGCTTTGACGCGCGGTAACTACTCGGCCAACGGAACCGGTACACTGAATGCCTATAAGATTAACGGCTCGCTAGTCACCGGGGATGTAGAGGCCAACTCCACCAACTCGGCCCTACCCCAAGATACCGACGGCGACGGCATCCCCGATTTTCCCCCCATCAAGCGCTCGGTAGCAATGGCCAGTGCGAACGGTAGTCTTAGAGGTGGCACCATTGTAGCGCTGAGCTCTGGCCAGGTGCTCAATCCGGTGACCCTGGTCTCGGCGATGGTGGGCGGAATTAGCCGAACCCACGAAGGCAACCTGGTACTCATTGGCACCCCCGAGAACCCTATTGTGCTGGACAAAGATGTGTATGTGAGCGGCGATGTGGTCATTAAGGGGGTGGTTCGTGGACGCGGCGCAATCTATGCCGGACGCAACTTGTATATCGCGGGCAACGTGACCTACCAGAACCCCCCCTCCAAGCCAGGGCAAGGGGTCTGTACGGGGGTGACCGACCCGGATCAATGCGCCCGGCTCAACATCGCCAATGGGCGGGATGAACTACGGCTGGCCGCGCGGGGCAATACCATTATAGGTGACTACACCGAGCGCAACGCTAGTGGGAATTTGTTGCCCGTGGACCTGCGCCAATCTGCAGACTTCTACCGGGCTCAGTTTGGTTTTTACAGCGGCAATCGCTATTACGATACGCAGACGGGTGACGAGCTGGTGCTCAAAGATGGCCGTTATTACAACGTGGAAGGCACCGAAATCTCTGCCAGCCGCGTGATCACCCGTGCGGCCAACCAATCCAATCCGGCTCAGGATGCCTATTCCTATAGCTTTAGACCTGGCTCTATAGACCCAAGCGGCAACTTTACCGGGTGGATTTCAGATGACTTTTATAAAAACGCCCTGTTGGGATCGAGCAACCTGGCCTATAACACCTGGCGCTGGAACTTTGGCACGCCTCCCGGCAGCACATCGGCTAAAGTTAGTTTTCGCAACACCATCGAGACCGAGCTTGTCAACGCCCGTATCCCCTCCAATCAGGCCAGAGCAATTGCGTGTCGACTGGCTAATCTTTCTGCTGGCAGCAATGGTTGCCCTTCTTCAATTCCCCCTAGTAACGGAGGGCAGGACTTGCGCGATAACTCAGGCAATGTAGTAGGTTACATCCACATACAGGATGGGCGTACCTTGAGGGTGGTGCGCGACCAGGCGCTTTCCTATGAAACCCAGGTCACCCATGTGGATGCTTTCTTGTACAGCAACTTTCGCATTGCGGGCAAAACCAGCATGCTGGGCGTAGCCATGAATGGGGGATTGATTGCCAAGGAACTGGGCATTCTGGCGCCTGGGCGCTTTAAAGGCTGGTGGAAGAGCAGCCGCTATAACTTCTTATCCAGCCCAACCAACACCAGCCGGCAGTGCAATAGCGCAGGGCAGACCTACTTTGTAGCCGATACAGAGGACTGCGCTCTTACGGTCAACTACGACCACCGTTTGCGCAACGGGGGCTATGGCTTCAACCTGGTGGTGGGCAACCCCGGACAGACGGTTTCCTGGCGGCTCTCTGCCGACCCCAACGAAAGGGTGCGGTGAGACCATGGTGCTCAGAATTATTTTCGCACTGGCCCTGGCCGTAGGGGTCTATCTGGTCTGGATGCTGTGGCCAAGGAACCAGGCCACCGCACCTACCCCGAAACCCGCTGTCGTGACCATTCAGGAAGCTTCTCCAGCCCAACCGGGCGCTGCCAGGCCCATGAGCAGCCTGGCGCTGGAGGAAATCCGACCCGAGATGGTGAACTTCATTACCCAGCAAAACGGCAGATGGGTGCTGAACTTCCAGGACGGCAGCAAGCGTGAGGTGTACCCATTTGAAATTAACCAGTTGCCCGAACAGCTACAGCTTCAAATGAACTACAAACGGGGTGGTTCATGAGACGGGGATTTACCTTGCTCGAGATGCTCATCGTGCTGGCCGTAATGGCTATTCTGGGCGGACTGGCGGTGGCCAACCTGAACGCTTACATTCAAAGTAGCCGCCTCAACCAGGCCCTACAAGAGGTAGCCGAAGCCTTGCGTTCGGTGGGCAACCGCGCACTCACGGAAAGCCGCGGCTATACCGTTACCATCACCACGGGCGCAAACAGCCGGCTCGAGTGGGCCAACTCGGAGGGCCCGGTGGGTAGCATGGTAGTTCCCAACGCTGTACAGATCGTATCGCTTACGCCTTCTGGTTCAACTATTCAGTATGCGGGCCGAGGTTTTCCCCTCAATCAGTACCGCTTGGGTTTGCAGATTGGCTCGAGGCCCGCTCGGGAGGTCGTGCTATTACCTACTGGAAAGGTGGTGATTCCCTGATGAAGTCCAACCGCAACATGTCAGGCTTCACCCTGGTGGAGGTACTGGTTGCGCTGGCGGTTTTAACCATTGTGCTGGGGGTGGTGGCAGCCAATATCGGCTCGAGCCTGCAGATCAGTCGCCAGAGCCGTATCAACGCCTTTGCTTCCGAGTATGTACAAAGCGTGACAGAGCGCTACCGCACCCACTGGAGCGTACCAGCCAACTACACCGCAGGCTCCACCCCGCCCGATCTGTCGGCCCTGGCCAGCAAGCTCGCATCGGTGGGTCTGACCGCTACCATCAACGCTGCTCAGGTCATCAATCCCGATGGTACGGCCTTTACCGGTACGGGTCAGCCACCCCTGCGACGCATTGAGGTGGAGGTGCGGCAGGGCTCCAACCTTCGCGCTCGCCTTGTAACCGATATCGGCAATCCGCAGTCCACCGGGCTTCGCTAGGGGGAGCTTTGATGAACACAGGATACACCAATCACCTGAGCTCCAGGGGCATAACTTTAGTAGAGCTGCTGGTTGCCATGGCGGTGCTGGGCCTGGTCTTGAGCCTGTCGAGCCGACTGATCTTCCAAAACCAGGATATTACCACCCGCCAGGTACTAGCAGGACGGGTCAATGAGGATGTTCGCCAGGCTACCCTACGTATGAGCGATGTGATATCGCAAGCCGGTTATATCTTCCCCAACAACGCCACCATCACGGTACAAACAGGCGTGACCAATACCGCAGTGGTCACCGGGGATGATGCCTTGGCAGTTCTGGTGCCCCCCAGAACGGCTTACTGCCCCCTGACCACGAACCAGTACTGTGGCTTTTTGTACCGTCTCGAGCCTCGAGATCCCTATACCGCCGATCTGGGTAATACGCCAGGTAACAGCGGATGGGTGCTGGTGGAATACCAGGCCAGAGGCCTGACCTGGAATGCGAACACCAATCCAACCAGCGTAGCCAATAACTGGACTTCTGCAGGATTCAAATCCAGAGGGGTGGTGGCCGATTCTGTAACCGACGATGGAACCAATCTGAGCCTCCTATCGTTTGCTGGCATAGCAAGTGAAATAGATCGAGTTCTGGCGATCCCGACCAACACAATCAGCGTGAACCTGGACAGCGCCAACGCTCTGATTGGATCGGTACGAGTTGAAGTGGCTATTGCCTATGCCAATGGCCTGCGGGCTACTCGGCAGACCGATATTCTTGCCAGGGGCATACCAAGGGCTGTTCCTCCTGGCAACTGATTGCCACGTGAGGGTGGTTTCTGCAAATACTCGCTACAGCGGGGTTTGCTTCACTAAGCATTTGTGGCAACCGCGATGGATGGCTCGCTACGTCTTTGAAGAACGCGATAATACCCCTGACTTGTGAAGATCAAGTCCAACCAAACCGCCAAAAAAGAACATCTGGTAGTTTACGGGTGGCCTTAGAATTGGCTTGAAGGCTTTATGGCTTGAGAGATGCTATGAGACTCCTCATTGCCGACGACCACCCCCTTTTTCGCGTGGGCCTGCGGGCGGCCCTCGAGCGCGAGGGCTTCGAGGTGGTGGGGGAGGCCGGCGACGGACAGGAAGCCCTGAACCTGTGCTTGCAACTGCTGCCGGATGGGGTGGTGCTGGATGTGCGAATGCCGCAAATGGACGGAATCACCGCCACACGTTTGCTGCGCGAGCAGCGCTACCGGGGCCTGATTACCCTCCTGACTACCTTCAACGAACCAGTCTTGATCCAGCAGGCGGCCTATGCTGGTGCCGACGCCTACTGGTCGAAAGAGCTTCCGCCTGAGGCTCTGGCCGAACGTCTACGTAGGCTCAGCCAGGGGCAAGAGCCCCGCCTGCGGGCACCGGAACTCCCCAAGCTGACTGCCCGCGAGCAGGAAGTATTACAGTGGATGGCCCAGGGGCTTTCCACCAAAGAAATTGCCCGCAACCTGCACATCTCGCCTGAAACCGTCAAGGATCACCTGGTACGGCTTTACGAGAAACTCGAGGCCCGCAACCGCGTGGAGGCCCTCGAGCGGGCCCGCAGCCTGGGTTTGCTGAGCGTCTAGGGGTAGTTTCCTCCTGGACAGACGAAAGTGAATAGATTTAAGTGCCTATGCATTAAGCTATCCACATGCCTGCCCCTCTTCGCATCCACTTGACCCCAGAGGAGGACGCCCAGCTCAGGGAGCTGGAGACCAACCCCGTGGTTCCCTTCAACAAGAGATTGAACTGTAGTGAAAAGTAGTAAAAAAAAGGGCATAAAGTCAGACTGAAAGGGCAGGAAGTACGGTCAGTAGCTGGGATTTGAGGATTTTTGCGGCATTGTGCTGTGCTGTCCGCCAAGAAAGATCTGGATGTAGTTGTTTTTGCTGTCGAATAAGGTGTAGGGCCTCGATGGCCAGGTCAGCATGTTTGAGTTGAGTAGCATAGGAACGAGAGAGGCATTTGGATAAACCCAGGTTCTGTTTGAGCAGGCGATGCACCCGCTCCAGATCCCAACGAGCTTTCCAGGCGGCAAGGACTTCTT
>NZ_QWKY01000094.1 GCF_003574035.1 Meiothermus hypogaeus
TGCCCCCCTACTCGCCTGAGCTGCAGCCCGTGGAACGAACCTGGGGGCTGATTGATGGGGTGGTGGCCAATGGGCAGGTGGAGGATGAAGAGGCACTGTGGAGCAAAGTGGAAGCCCGCTGTGCCTATCTGCAGACCCAGCCGGACCTTATTCGGAGCCATACCCTCTTCCACTGGTGGCCGGGAGGATGATGAGGGAATGGATCAGAGGGATTTCTTATGATTTGTTACCGTTCGGTAACGAATCAACCCGACCGAAGTTATCCGCGTAGCGGAGGACGATACCGCCCCTTGTAAGAAAGACGCTTTTTTCGCCGACCGTTCGGTAGGGGTGTGCTCCAGGATTCAAAAAGACAACCTATGGCGTTTTTGGTTTTGTAAACTGTCTTTTTGAATCCGGTATAAGTCCAGTTTCAAGACAAACGGTAGCTCGTATATTTTTGTGCCCGGTTCAAAGTGAATGCGGCCCGATCAGGCCAGCAAAGGCCCCTATCGTAGTTTTTCGTTGATTTCAAGTTTCACTTAAGGGCTCTTGGGTCGAGGGCATCGCGCAGACCATCTCCGAGCAAATTGAAGGCCAGCACAGTTAACATGATGAATAGACCGGGGAAGATCATGGTCCAGGGGGAATTGAGTGCATAGCCACCCCGAAAGGCATCCGAGAGCATCGCGCCCCACTCGGGTGCGGGTGGCTGTGCGCCCAGGCCCAGGAAGCCTAGGGCGGCGGTCTCGAGCGTTGCGGTGCCAATGGAAAGGGTCGCCTGCACGATGATTGGGGGCAAGGCGTTGGGCAACAGGTGGCGCAGTAGAATCCGCCGGTTGGGTGCGCCCAGTGCTGTTGCAGCCTGCACATAGTCGAGTTCGCGGGCAGAAAGCACCACACTGCGGGCCAGCCGAATATAGACCGGAATCTGGGTAATGCTGACCGCAACCATGGCATTGGTCAGACTGGGCCCCACTACTGCCACAATGGCGATGGCCAGCAAAGTGCTGGGAAAAGCCAGCAAAATATCGGTAATCCAGCCAATCAAGATCTCGATTCCGCCCCTGAAGTACCCCGCAACCAGACCCAGCAAAGTGCCTATGGTCAGGCTTAGGGCTACGGCGACCAGCCCAACCTGTAGCGAAATTCGGCTGCCGTGAATCACACGGGTAAAAACGTCGCGCCCAAGGTTATCGGTGCCAAATACCCGCTCGGCAGAAGGGGGCTTCAGGCGATTGATGTAGTCGCGATCGGTAGCGGGATTGTAGGGCTTGAACACAGGCGCCAGCAACGCGAGCAAGATGAGAAAAACAGCCATTACCAACCCGATTTTTCCCGAGCTGGATTTCATGAAGCGCCGAATCGCCAATCGGGTTGGGGTATCGTTGGAGGTCTTGGGAGCAGTCGCTGTCAGGGCCATACCACCTCGCTCAACATGGAAAATTCAAGCCCATAGGAGGGAGAGGGTTGCTTTGGGTGAACGCAGTTTTTCATCGGTATTGAATCCTTGGGTCGAGCAGGGCATAAGATAGGTCTACCACCAGATTGACCACCACAAACACCAGGGCCACAAAAATAACCCCACCCTGCACGACCGGATAGTCGCGGTTGAGGATGCCTTCATAAATCCAGCTTCCGATGCCGGGCCAGCTAAAGATGGTTTCGGTCAGGATGGCGCCGCCCAAAAGAGTTCCGAACTGCAAGCCGATGATGGTCACGACGGGCAGGAGGGCGTTTTTGAGGGCATGGCGCCAGATTACCAGCCGTTCGGTCTGGCCTTTGGCTCGAGCGGTGCGCACGTAGTCCTGCGAGAGCACCTCGAGCATGGCCCCACGGGTGATGCGGGTCAGAATGGCCAGGGGGATGGTACCCAGGGTCATGGCGGGCAGAATCAGGTGCCGAACCACATCCCAGAAGCTCTGGGGCTGAAATAGCCCATCCAACACATAAAACCCGGTAATGGGCTTAAACACTGCATCCACATCAATGGAAAGCCGCCCGCCTGCGGGTAGCCACTGGAGGTTCACCGCAAACAGGTATACCAGCAGTAAGCCCAACCAAAAAACCGGTAGCGACACCCCTAAGAGCGAAAAGGAGGTGGCAAGATTGTCCAGGAGCGTGTTTTTGCGCACGGCAGCCAGGATTCCAAAGGGAATTCCGATGACAACCGCAAACAGGGTTGCGGCGATAGCCAACTCGAAGGTAGCAGGCCAGCGGCGGGCCAACTGCTCGTTGATGGTGAGTTGATTGAAAATGCTGGTGCCTAGATCGCCTCGCAGCAAGTTGCCCACAAACAACAGGTACTGTTCCCACAGCGGGCGCTCGAGGCCCAGCTTGCTGCGAAGCTCGGCAATGCGTTCGGGGCCAGCCCGCTCGCCTAGCATAACCACCGCCGGATCACCGGGGATCAGATGAAGAAATAAAAAAACCAGCAGTGAGATCCCAAACAAGACCGGGATGACACTCAACAAACGCCTGCCTGCATAAGACCACATGTGCCAGATACCTAACCTTTCAGATGATATATGCCTGGATTACAGTTGTGAAGTCCTGAAAAGTAATACCAGATTCGGTTAGTTCGTCACCCTTTGGTGACCAACTAACCCGACCGAAGTTATCCGCGTAGCGGAGGGCGATACCGCCCCTTGGAAGTTATCCGCGTAGCGGAGGGCGATACCGCCCCTTGGAAGGGAGACGCTTTCTTCGCCGACCGACAGTGAAGGGCCATCGGCCCCCGGCTAGCGCCGGTACTCAAGGGATAGGATTCAAAAAGACAGCCTCTGGTGTTTTTGGTTTTGTAAACTGTCTTTTTGAATCCGGTATAAAAGGTACTGCTACCGATGGCCTCCAATAAAAAGAGGGCGTAGCGAACTACGCCCTACAGAGGGTCTGTGGGTTTAGCGCTTGACGATATCCTCGAAGGACTCGCTGCCCAATGGGCTGGGAACCCAACCGCTTATGGAAGTGCGCTGAGCGATGAGGGGCTGGCTATGCACGATGGGGATGCGCAGGGCCAGGTTGAAGGTGATTTCGTCGGCCTGCTGGTAAAGCTTGACACGCTCGGCCTGGTTGGAACTGGCGGCACCCTTCGCTAGAACCTCATTGAGTTCCTTGATGTCCAGCTTGTTGCCCGCGCTATCGAAGAGGTCGGTGATGGGGGAGGCGAAGTGGGGATCGAAGAAGTTGGAAGGGTCGCCATAGTCACCCGTCCAACCCAGCATGTAGGCCTGGAAGCCTGGCGGGTTGCGGCGGTCGTTGAGGTAGGTGGCCCAGTCCTTGGTCTGGAATTTCACCCGGATGCCAATGGCCGAGAGGTCGGCGCCCATGGCTTCTGCAATTTCTTTGGGGGTGGGGAAGTAGGGGCGTGAAACCGGCATGTACCAGAACTCGAGGTCAAAGCCATTGGGATAGCCCGCTTCGGCCAGCATCTGCTTGGCCTTGGCGGGGTTGTATTCATAATCGGTCACTTTGGGCGAGTAGTAGGTCTTGAAGCTGCTGGGCATGAAGTGACCGTTGGTTACACCCAGGTCGCCCCAGAAAGCCTTGACGATTTCCTTTTTGTTGATGGCCATGGCGATGGCCTGGCGTACCCGCACATCGGAAAGCGGTTTGTAGCTGGGGTTCAAGGCCAGATAGCCCACATTGAAGCTGGGGCGGAAGACCGCGCGGAGGTTGCGGTCGTTTTGCAGATCTTTGAGGTTGGCTGGAGGAATGTCGGTGGTGAAGTCAATTGAGCCAGCCTTGAGCTCGGCCAGACGGGCGGCAGGGTCTTTAATGAAGCGGAACACCACGCCATCGCTCTTGGGCAGGCCCTTCTTCCAGAAGTTGGTGTTCTTTTCCAGGATCAGGCGGTCGCCGGGGCGCCATTCCTTGAACTTGAAGGGACCCGTACCGACCGCGCCTCCAGCAGCCGTGCCATATTTGGCCCCAGCAGCTTTGATCGCGGCGGGGCTGGCAATGCCGAAATAGCCAGAACCGATGGCCACCGGGAAGTAAGGCACGGGGCTATTGAAGGTGAAGCGTACGGTGTATTTATCCACCGCGCTCACACCTGCCAGAAAGCTGCCCTTGTCGCCCTTGTAGCCACCAAATAGCTCACCCCAGATTTCATAGTTGGAACCACCGCTGATGCGTGTGGGGTCTTTGGGATCCCACCAGCGGTTGACGTTGAACACCACCGCGTTGGCGTCAAAGTCGGTGCCATCGTGGAACTTGACCCCCTGGCGCAGACGGAATGTCCAGGTTTTGCCGTCTGGAGAGGCAAACCAACTGACCGCCAGCCCCGCCTGGGGATCGGTGGAGCCGGGTTTGAAATCTACTAGGGTATCGTAGATTTGCCGCTGGGCATAGATGGAAATTCCATCGGTGATATTGCCCGACTCGAGGCTTGCGGGCTCTCCGTTGGAGCCAAACACCAGGGTTTTTTGGGCCATGCCCAGGCTGCCCAATAGCCCAAGAGCCAAGATACCTAACAGCCGATATTTCATAATGGTTCCTCCTACCTTCGAGTTCACCCAATGAGCCGAAAACACATTAATTTGCGTTTTCAGCACTGGCTGAAATGGGCAAAACTCGGTAGCACAAACTACAGAGCGAAGTATACACCTGCCTGCTTATTCGTGAAGAGAGCCGAAAAAAATGAGCTCATGTTTGACGAAAGCAATCTGCTACCATAATCCTTACACCCGTTGGTTGGGGGTGCAACACATGCTTTTTTGTTTGTCCAGCTTGCTTCTGGCGAACCAGGAGGGCCAAACGTGGCCAGTGAAATTCAAAAACTAGAACTGATAGAGATCGAACCAAGTGAGCGCTACAGCGATGCGGCATTCTGGCGCAAGCTCCGGCGTTTTGCCCGTTACGCGGGCCGCGAGTTGGTGGAGAAGGCCCTGTGGCTCTACTACACCCTGCAGCACCCGGCCACCCCTGCCTGGGCCAAACGTACCATTGTAGGGGCTTTGGTCTACTTTTTGGTGCCCCTCGACCTGGTGGCCGACCTGGCGCCTTTGGTGGGCTTTACCGACGATCTGAGCGTGTTGTTGCTGGCGGTGGGCACTGTGGCTGCCCACATCACCCCGGATATCAAGGAGCAAGCCCGCCGCAAGGCCGATGAATGGTTTGGCTAGCGCTAGGCTCCGTCCCAGGGGCCGGGGGTTTGGTCGGGAATCTCCTGGGTTTGGGTATCGGTCTTGTAAAGCCGCATACCCCGGGCCAGGTAGTTGGCCAGGGCTGCCGGGCTATCCAGTGAGCAGGTGTGTACCCAGACCCTGTGGGCTCCGAGCCGCCAGGCCTCCTCGAGCGCACACGTGAGCAGATGGCCCCCCAGCCCCATCCCACTAAACTGCGTCAGCAGGCCAAAATAGACAATTTCGACATTCTCCTCGGGTTGCACCTCGAGCTGAAAGTAACCTGCCGGGGTGCCCTTCAGGTAGGCCACCCAGGTGTGCAGGTTGGGGTTCTGGGCATAGGCCCACCACTGCCGGTAGGTCCAGTGGGCCTTTTCGTACCAGTACCAGTTGCCCCCCACGCTTCGGTAGAGGAAGTGCTGCAACTCGGCGCAGGGAATTTCAGCTTTCATGACCAGAAGCCCCTCTATTTGTGCATGCTTGGGACGCAGTTCGTTGGGCGAGGTCATCTCGAGGTAATAGGTAGTAACTTCTGCCCGCATGGGCCGATTTTATCGGGGTGTTTTAGAGATTGACTACAGCGATGGAGTCTTTTGTGGCCATCGCCCTTACTTGAGCTTGTCCAGTAAATCCTGCCGCACCGGATGGAAGGCATCAAACACCACACTATCCTCGATAAAAAAAGCCTCGTGTTCCACCCCTGAGGGCACGTGGGCAATATCGCCGGGGCCAAGCTCGAGCCATTCTGCCCCAATCCGCAGCTTGAGCCGCCCCGAGACCACCAGGGTGATCTGTTCGTGGGGGTGGGCGTGGGGTGCTAAGGGCGAGCCTGCTTTACCCTCGGCCCGCATCAGCATGAGTTGTTCACCTGCAAAGGGGCGCAGCACCGCACCGGGCACCTCGAGGCCCGGCAGGCTGGCCGTGTGGGCAAATTTGGTTTTCATGACCCAACGCCTCCGATCCTTGATCTGGGCTAGAACCTAGTGCCCGCCCAGATAGGCCTCCTGAATCTCGGGCCGGGCTGCCAGCTCTTTGGCGGGGCCGCTCATGGCGAGGTGGCCGGTTTGCAAGACATAGCCCCGATGGGCAATCTGCAGGGCCAGGCGAGCGTTTTGTTCAACCAACAAAATGGTTTTGCCCTGCTGATTGAGCTTCTGGATAATCTCGAAAATAAAGTCTACCAGCACCGGAGCCAGCCCCATGGAGGGCTCGTCCATCAGCAAGAGCTTGGGGTCTTGCATCAGGGCCCGGCCGATGGCCAGCATCTGCTGCTCCCCACCCGACAGGGTGCCGCCCTTCTGGTGGCGGCGCTCGGCCAGCCGAGGAAACAGGGTAAAAGCCTGTTCTTTGCGCTCCTGCACCACCTTGGGGTCGCTGATCAGAAAGCCGCCCATCTCGAGGTTCTCCTCCACGGTCATGCGGGGGAAGATGCGCCGCCCTTCGGGCACATGCCCGATGCCAAGCCCCACAATTTTGTCGGCGGGCAGTTTATGGATGGGGTTGCCCTGGTACACCACCTCCCCTTTGCGAGGTTTGTTCATGCCGCTGATGGTGCGAAGTGTGGTGCTTTTGCCAGCGCCGTTGGCGCCGATCAGGGTCACGATCTCGCCTTCTTCCACCGTGAGCGATACCCCTTTGAGCGCGTGGATGTGCCCGTAGTAGGTATGGATGTCCTTAACTTCAAGCAGAGGCATGCGTCCCTCCGGCCTGTCCGGCTGCGCCCTTGCCCAAGTAGGCCTCGATCACCTTGGGGTTGCTGCGAATTTCCGCCGGTAACCCCTCGGCAATCTTGGAGCCGTACTCGAGCACCGCAATCCGATCCGAGATGCTCATCACCATGGCCATATCGTGCTCAATAAGTACGATGGTCAGGCCCAGGTCGTCGCGCAGCTTGCACACCCGCGCCTTAAGGTCTTCGGTTTCCTGCTCGTTCATGCCGGCGGCGGGCTCGTCCAAAAAGAGCAGCTTGGGCTCTAAGGCCAGAGCCCGGGCGATCTCGAGCCTGCGTTGCTCGCCATACGAAAGCCCTGAGGCCAGTTCCTCGGCCCGCCTGTCTAAGTTCATGTAGGCCAGCAGCTCCATGGCCCGCGCTTTGGCCTTCTTTTCCGCCAGATGAAAACGCGGGGTATGTAGCAGGACATCAAAATAGGTCTGGTGGGTATGGCTATGATGGCCTACCAACACGTTTTCCAAAACCGTCATGGCCTTGAAGAGGCGGATGTTTTGGAAAGTGCGGCCAATGCCGTTGCGGGCGACCCAGTCGGGCGAGCGACCGGTGATATCGCGCCCAAAAAAAATCACCCTCCCGGTATCCGGCTTGTAGATGCCGGTGAGCAAATTGAAAAAGGTGGTTTTACCCGCGCCGTTGGGGCCAATGACCGAGAAAATCTCTCTGGACCGCACCTGCAGACTTACATCGTTTACGGCCACCAACCCGCCGAATTTTTTGGTGGCGTTCTGGACGTCTAGGGCCAGTTCGCTCATTTGCCACCCCCTTCCTGGGCCTCCTGACGGGCTTCTTGTAGCTCGGCTCTGTGTCTTTGTTCGGGTATCAGCCCTTCGGGCCGGAAGATCATCATCAGGATCAGAATCAAACCAAACACCAGGCGTTCATACTTTGCAGGGTTGAGCTGGGGGGCAGGTTGGCCATGTTGTAGCCCAGAATGTTAACACCGGTCTGCCGCCAGGTGTTGAGCAAGTCGGAGAAGTCCTTGAGGATGCCGATGTTGAGTACGGTTACGGCAGCAGCACCCACCACCGCCCCGCCAATGGAGCCCATACCGCCCAGAATTACAAAGGCCAGAATGTTGATGGAGGCTTGCAAGGTAAACGACTCGGGGCTTACGAAGGTCTGCTTGGCAGCAAACACCGCACCCATAATGCCGGAAAAAGCCGCCCCCGTTGCAAAAGCCAGCAGCTTGGAGGGCAACAGTGGAATGCCCATGGCTTTGGCGGCGATTTCGTCCTCGCGAATGGCCACCCAGGCCCGTCCAAAGCGTGAGTTGGCCAGCCGAATGTTGACCAGAACCACGATGCCAATTACCAGCAGCACCAGTAGGTAGAAGAAAAACGAGTAGGCGATGGGCTCGTCGATGGGGCGCCCATACAGGCGTTCCGCCCCGATGGCTTTTAGAAACTCGGTGAGCGGCCCCACCTCAGGCCGGTTGACCGGCGTGATGCCTTGGGGGCCGTTGGTGATGTTCCAGGGTTTATCGAGGTTGTTGGCGAATACCCGCACCACCTCGCCCAGCCCCAGGGTTACGATGGCCAGATAGTCGCCCCTAAGCCTCAAGGCGGGCAGACCGATGAGTACGCCGGTGATGGCGGCGGTGATGATGGCCAGGGCCATGAACAAGTACAGGTAGTTGCCCGGCAGACCACCGGCAGGAAAACCGTCAATAAACGCGGAAGCCTGGGGCGAGCCAAAGATGCCCCAGGTATAAGCCCCTATGGCGAAAAAGGCGGCAAAACCCAGGTCGAGCAAACCGGCCTGGCCCACCACTACGTTCAGACCCAGGGCCAGCGCGGCAAAAATTCCAATCTGGATGCCCAGTTCAAACAAAAACGAGTTGGTAAGCCCGGCAATGGGCACCGCTATAAACAGGATGGCTACGCCCAGGGCGATGCGCACCAGATTGCTCAGGTTGGGCAGCAAAAAAGCCGCTACCAGCACGCCCAAGAGGCCATAAAAGGCCAGTTTGTCGTCGGGGTTGAGGCGCAACAGGATGGTCAGGGTAAGGGCCAGGACAGCCAGCAAGCCAGAGCGCCAGGGGGCAGGTATTTTGCCCAGGCTCACCAATCCCACCGAGATCAGCAAGGCGAGGTTGGTCAAACCGTTTTGCGGCATCAGCAAGGCCCCTAGAATGGAGAGGGCCGTGAAAGCGAGGGTGAAAGGAAAAATAAACCGGTTCATACCTTTTCGCTCACATTCTGGCCAAAGATGCCCTGGGGTCTAAAAAGCAAGAGCAAAACCAGGGTCAGGAAGGCGAACACATCTTTGTACTCGGTACCGAAATTGCCGTTGGTGAGGAAGGGCAGGTAGGTGCCCGAGAGGGTCTCGAGCTGCCCCAGAATCAGACCCCCGACCATGGCCCCGGGTATGTTGCCAATGCCGCCCAGAACTGCTGAAGTAAAGGCTTTGAGCCCGGGCAACACCCCGGAATAGGGGGTTACATTGGTGTAGAGCAGGCCAAACAAGACCCCGGCCACCCCGCCCAGAGAACCCCCGACCAAAAAAGTGCGCGAAATGATGGTGTCGGGGTTAATACCCATGAGCGCAGCCGTCTGCATATCCTGGGAGACGGCCCGGATGGCCTTGCCAAGCTTGGTGCGGTTGACCAGGTAGGTGAGCCCGATCAGCATCAGAATCGAGACCACAATGACGATAATGCCCTTGACTTGAACAGTGGTTTCTAGGGGAAGCTCGAGCACAGTGTTGAGAGCATCGAAAGTGCGGTACTGCATGTTGAACTCATTGTGCCGGAGTGCGGCGTAGATTCGGGTCAGGTCTTGCAACAAGAAAGAGACCCCGATGGCGGTAATCATGGGTACCAAAATGCTCTTGCTACCGCGCTTGCGCAGCGGACGGTAGGCAAAACGCTCCACAAGCACGGCCATGATGCCCGAGCCTATCGCAGCAAAAACCAGGGCCACCAGCAATAGCAAGAAAGGATTGGAAATTACTGGGGCTTCGGGGTTGCCCCAGAAGCGGAAAACCTCGAGGCCGATCACTGCTCCGATCATAAAAACCTCGGAGTGCGCAAAGTTAATCAGCCCCAACACCCCGTAAACCATGGTATAGCCCAACGCCACCATGGCGTACACAAAGCCCAGCAAGAGCCCCTCGAGGAAAGTTTGCGGCAGGATGGCAAACAGATCGGCAACCGTCAAGTAAAACCTCCTATATTAGATTATACGAATGCACGCATATTTACTCATACGCAGATGCATTCTTTCCAGCTTTAGCCTGCCAGAGTATATCGGTTGCCGGTTGGGCTGACAACGGGGGTCACGGCGATAGGTCAAAGCATCAAATCTGACTCTGGGGTCAGTTTTGGGCTGGATCTGATAACGGATTCAAAAAGACAGTTTACAAAACCAAAAACCCCATAGGCTGTCTTTTTGAATCCTAGAGCACACCCCTCCCTTGAGTACCGGCGCTAGCCGGGGGCCGATGGCCCTTCACTGTCGGTCGGCGAAGAA
>NZ_QWKY01000095.1 GCF_003574035.1 Meiothermus hypogaeus
TCGCAGGCTGGCGCGAGACTATGAGCGGCTGGCTGAGACCTTGCGAGGTTGGCACTGGTTGGCTTTTTCGATTCTGATGACAGCGAAAACTGTGGAGCTTTTACGAACAGCTAGTTAGCAGGCTCTAAACCTGCCGAAGGGGATAAGCGAGCCCTGATGGTTCGGCGTGGCAACGAAACGCTCTTTCTGGTCTCCTACCAGCTGGTCTGTACCCATCAGGGTTGTAAACCGACCCTGCCCAACCCGGAGCGCAATCTGGTGTGTCCGTGCCACGGAAGCGCCTACAAGGCCACCGACGGCTCGGTGGTGCGTGGCCCCGCCCGGCAAATGCTGGAAGGCATCCGGCTGGAAGTCCGCGACGGCGTCATCTTCGCGGTGGGCAATCTTTCTTGAAGTCCAGCGTGGGGCCTTTGAGACTTCGCAGTAACCATAGCATCCGCTCTCAAATACCCGTCGCTCGACCCAGTCAGCCCTCGACCCCAAGCCCTCTTGTACCAAAGGAGAAACCATGTTCAACTTCGATTTGCTGGAAAACGATAAAAAGGCTTCGCGACGCCATTTTGTGAAGGTCTTGACTGCCGGGGGCGTAAGTGCTGCCCTGGCCAGCCAGCTTGGGCAGTTGGCCCTGGCTCAATCGGGCAATGTCAGCGACCTGGACATCCTGAACCTGGCTCTTACCGCCGAATACCTGGCCACCGACGTGTACACCAAGGCCCTTACGGTTCCCTTCCCCCAGGGCATCAAGGACTATATGGCCGAAGCCCTCAAGCAGGAAGAAGCCCACGTCAAGGCCCTCACCGACACCATCCGGGGCCCCTTCAATGCCATGCCGGTGGCCCGCCCACAGTTCACCTACGGTAGCCTGGAGTTCAATCGGGCCAACCAGATGAAGGTACTGGAAACCATGATCGCCCTCGAGACAGCCTTCACCGGGGCCTATCTGGGCGCCATCCCGCTGATTCAAAACAAAGCGGTACTATCGGCTGCTGCCGCCATCGCCATGAACGAAGAGGCCCATCTGACCGTCTTGCGCGATGGGCTAATTGGCCTGGGGGGTAAGGTGGAAGGCCCTCAAGTGCCCAATGGACGCCCCCTGGGGGTAGCCATTACACCCCAGCAAGCCACCGCCGCAGTTAGCAGCTTCATCCGGAAGTAAGCGCGGTTCGAACCCCGACCTCGCCGGTACCTTCCTGCTGGCGGGGTTGGGACATCAGCAAAAGGAGGTTGTGTATGAAACGCAGAAGCGTGATCCGCGGTTTGGGGTTGGCAGGTCTTGGTTTGGCGGGTATGGGACAGGCCCAAAGCACCCCAGGCCATGCCATCGTACTCAGCGGAGGCGAAATTGTGCCCACTGCGGTAGACACCCCCGCATTGGCAGTGGTGCGGGTCGAGACCGATGGGCGGGTGCTTCACATTCGAGGGGCGGTAGCCAACCTCAGTGGGGCCTTCCGCGACTATACCCGCGACCCGGTAGACGACCCCGCCCTTAATGCCCGCCTGACCAGCGCAATCCACCTCCACCGTGGCCCCAAAGGTCAAAACGGCCCCCTGCTGCAAGCCCTCAAGGCGGTGTACGGCCCCGATGGGCGTAGCGCTACTTTTGTGGATCGCCTCGAGCTTTCCCCCGAAGACCAGGCCCGATTGCGTCAGGGCGAACTTTACTTCGATATTCACACCGCCCTATTTCGCGCCGGGGAGATACGTGGGCAAATTCTGCTATAAGCCCTAGCCCAGCGTATCGTAGCACCTGGCGGTGATGTTCAAATAGCACAAGCACTCGGTTCTAGTCTGCATATAATCCACTGCAATATGAGCATTGACAAGCTCCGCGATGAAGACTTGAAACTAGTGCACCTGCTCGAGCAGATGCGCACTCAGATTGTGCATTCCAGCAGCAACCTGGAATCCCTCAAGATGGCCCTCGAGTCGGCCCAGCGCCTGGTGGAAGAACGCAACCAGAGCCTCCTCAATGCACGCAGCTCCCTGCTGGAGGGCTACGGGGCCGAAGACGACGACGAACTCACCGGACTGCCCCGCCAGGCAGCATTTGAAAAAGCCCTCGAGCGGGTTTTTGCGAGCGGTGAGGTTTTTACGGTTGTGACCTTCGATCTGGATGGCTTCAAGGAAATCAACGAGCGCTTTGGCAGCGCAACAGGCGATGAGGTGTTGCGCCGGATAGGTCAGCTGGTGCGCAAAGCCCTGCGGGCCTCGGATGTAGCGGGAAGGATCGGCGGTGAGGAGTTCGCCATAATTCTGCGTGGTATCACCGGCGACCGGGCTTTCGGGGTGTGTGAGCGGCTGCGCCTGGCAGTGCTCAAATACCCCTGGAATCAACTGCACCCTGAGCTCAAAGTAACCATCAGCCTGGGCTTTGCAGGCCGCGACGATGAGCCTACCGCCCAGGAAGTGCTGGCCCGCGCCGACCGCTTTCAGGCCGAGGCCAAAAGCTCGGGCCGCAATCAAACCTTCCCCGGACTTTATTACTAGCGCAAGAAGTGTTTGCTATGACCAGTCACGCCCAAAACCCCCTCAAGAACCTCCTGAAACGCGGCGAAATCAAGAACAAAGCCTCGGTACGATACGCTATCTCGATTTGCTCGGCAGTAGTCTTCCTGGGCTGGCTGATTTTAGAGCTGACCCTGGGCTTTTAGGGCTCCTTGCTCACATGGTGGGCGTAGCCCGTTTTTTACGCGGGCAATACTGGATCGCTTGCCACCAAGCTGCGCCATGCGGCGTTCGGCAAACCCCTGAGAGCCATCCATTAAGCTGCAAGGTCAAGGTCGCAGTACCCAGAGGTGCGCCCTGTTGGATATAGTGATAATCATGCTTTCAAAGCGCTTAGTGGTCTGGTAACAAAGAATTCTGTGCTTAACACACTCCCCCCCGGTAAGCCGCACATCGCAACTCTGGCAATCAGCATGCTGCAAAACAAGTTAGCAGCGCATTTAGGCTGATTCTTTGGACAAGGTACAATACCTATCTGATCATGCCGCAGCCAGCGCTCAAACTTTTGCTGCTCGGGCCGCCAGGTTTGGAACAGGGCGGACAGTTGGTTCACCTGGCGACCCGCAAAGCGCTGGGCTTGCTGGCGTATGTGGCGGTAGAGCGCTCAGGTGCCAGCCGCAGCCAGTTGGCCCACCTGCTCTGGCCCGAAAACGCCGAGGAACAGGCCCGGGCCAGCTTGCGGCAGGAACTTTCTCGCTTAGGACAAATCCTGCCCCAGGCTCTACAAAAACCCAGCCAACAGTTGCTGCGGCTCGATCCCGCAAGGATTCAGGTGGATTTGTGGGACTTCTGGGACGCAATTCGCACCGGACAGCCTGGCAAAGCATTGGAACTGTATCGGGGCTCATTCTTGCAGGGCCTGCAACTGCGCGAGACCGCCGCTTTTGAAGACTGGCAAGCGCAGATTCGCCAGGAAACCCTGCAACACTACCTGCGATGCCTTTTGAATCTGGCCACCGCAGAGGAGCAGGCTGGTCGACTGAGAGAGGCGCTGACCCTCTGGCGGCAGGCTATCGCCGCTGACCCTTTGGCCGAGCGGCCCTATCTGGAAGCTATGCGTCTTTCCGAGCAACTGGGCGACCGGGCAGGGGCTTTGCGGCTCTACCAAAATATGGAGCAAGCCCTGGCCGATGAACTGGGACTGGCCCCTGGCCCCGAGGCCCAGGCACTGGCCCGAGGGCTGGGCCAGGCTTCTTCCAGACCCCGCTTGCCTGTGGCCACCACCCCCCTGATCGGGCGCGATACCGAACAGCTCGAGGTGTTGCAGTTGCTGGAGCGTCCCGATTGCCGGTTGCTCAACCTGGTGGGGCCGGGCGGCGTGGGCAAGACCCGGCTGGCCCTGGCTGTGGCCGAGCAACTCGAAAGCCAGAACTCCTCCCGGACGGTCTGCTGGGTTGCGCTTCAGGGGCGCCCCCTTCTCTCGAGCCTCGCCGAAGGATTGGGCCTGCCCTTGATGGGCCAGGGCGACCTGCGGGCTGCTGTAGTACACCGCTTGAGCGAACAGCCCATTTGCTTGTTTCTGGACGAGGCCGAGGGGCTTGCTGTACCGGCCGAACTCGAGCACCTGCTGCGCGAAAGCCCCTCCACCAAGCTGGTGCTGACCTCGAGGGAGCGCTTTCGCCTGCGGAGTGAGTGGATCTACGAGGTCAAAGGACTCGATTACCCCGAAGAAGACCGTTTGATCCAGCGCAGCCCGGCCGCCGAGCTCTTCCGCCGCTGTGCATTGCGGGTAGAGCCGCACTTCCGCCCCAACTCCGAAGACTGGGCTGCTATCGCGCAGATTTGCCGATTACTGTCCGGCCTGCCGCTGGGCCTGGAACTGGCCGCAGCCCTGGTTCGGGTGATGTCTTGTCGCGAAATTGCGCGCAGCCTGGAACAAGATTTGAGGCTTTTGGAGGGCACTTTGACCGAGCTGCCCGCCCGCCATTCCAGTCTTCGCGGTGTGCTGGAAAGCAGCCTGGCCCAGCTCACCCCTGCCAAGCGTCAAACCTTGCAAGCCCTAGCGGTATTCGAAGGCAGTTTTAGCCTGCCTGCAGCTCAGGCCATCACAAACGCCGCCCTGCCTGCCCTGGCCACCCTGCTCGACCGGGCCCTGCTGCAAAAAACCCCAGAGGGCTACCGCATCCTGACCGTAATCCGCCAGCACCTGCTGCCCCACATTCCCCAGGCCATCCACCTGGCCCATGCCCGCTACTTTGCCGGACTGCTCAAAGCCCACGAGCAAGGGTTACGCGGTGGCAACCAGGGGGAAGCTTTGCTCATGTTTACCCAGCAATACCCCAACCTCAAGGCTTGCTGGAACTGGGCCCTGGCAAACAGCTACGAAGAACTGGCCCTGGAGATGATCGATGGGCTGTTTTTGCTGTTCGAGCTGCGGGGTTGGTTTGCCGAAGGCGAGGCCCTGATGGCCCAGGTAGCCACTTCGCCTGACCGCACCCTGCAAAGCCTGGCGCTGTGCCGCCGGGGGCGCTTTCTGCACCGTTTGGGCGATAGCGCAGGCGCCCAGCAAGCCATCGAGCAGAGCCTGGAACTGGGTCAGGGGTTGATAGACGAATACGAGACCGCCTTCGCCCTCAACAACCTGGGCCTGGCCGCAATGAGCCTGGGTCAGCCCGAAAAAGCCAAACAACTCTTTAGTCAGAGTCTGGAGATGCGCCGCCGTCAGAAGCGCCCCTGGGGACTGGGCAACGCCCTGTACAACCTGGGCAACCTGGCCGTTCTACAGGGCGATTTCGAGCAAGCCCAACGCTATTTGCAAGAAGCTCTAGAAGTCTACCGGGGCCTCTCCGACCTGCGCGGTCTCAGCCTGGCCCTGACCGGACTGGGCCAGGCCTGGACGGCTTTGGGTGAGTATGCTGTGGCGCGGGAAATGTTCCGCCAGAGCCTTTCGTTTGGCGTCCAGCTGGGCGACCGTTTTGCCGAGTCGAACGCTCAATTGGGACTGGGCACCGTAGCAGGCATCGAATACAAAAACGAGGAATGCCGCGAGCGCTTGCAGGCCAGCCTCGAGACCGCCCACCAGACCGGCGACCAGATCACCATCGCCAAGGCCCTGCTGGGGCTGGGCCGCCTGACCATGCGCGACGCCGAGTACGAACGCGCGCTCAAACTCCAGCGCCAGGCCCTGGAGCGCTTCACCCAGAGCCACTACCCCTGGGGCGAAGCGCTGGCCTACAACCACCTGGGTCGCACCTTCTTCGCCTTGGGTGAGGTCGCGGAGGGCAAGGCTTACTACCGGCTGGCCCTGGAACAAGCCCTACGCCTGGGAGCCCTTCCGCTGGCCCTGCGAGCCATGGCTGGCCTCACCACGCAACTGAAACCACCTTTGGCCCAGGAAGTCTGGCGCCTGGTAGCCCACCATAAGAGCGCCGATGCCTGGATACGTGAGGAAATCCGGCGCCGGGCCAAGAGACCCCTAGCACCGACCCCGGCGTCCTTGGAAGAGGTTGCCCAGCGCGTTCTTCAGGCGCTTTGATTTCGCCCGTTGTATACTTGTTATAGGCCTTGACCGGGAGGAGTAGGTTTTTCGCGCCCCCAGAGAGGATGCTCCGTTGGCTGAGAGGGCATCTGGACACCGCGGAAACCGAACGTCGCCCGCGAGCTTGCAGGAAGAAACTCTTTTTGCAGCGTAGAACCTGCCGGGAGTGCCCGTCATAGCACGCTCGAGTGCCTGAAGCGGTGAGGGCCACCAAAGCATCAGCCGCCGTTTTCAGGAAGCGCGGTGGTACCGCGGGGAAAATCCTCGTCCGTGCAGCATAGCCTGCAGGGGCGTTTTTTTAAGGACGTGTTTGGAGATGAAAGAGCTGAGCATGGTAGATCTTGGTCGGGAGGGGCTATGCAAAAGGACTCCACGAGTAAGCGCGGTTTGCCTGGCGTTTGCCGGTGTTGCAACGCAGATTCTTGGTGCAAGGTAGTCGGACTAGTAGTCTGGCAACCAAGAATTCAGTATGCACTTCAGTGCATCCCAATGAGCCGCGCACCGCAATTTTGGTCAATCAACGTGCTTCAAAACGTGCTACAAAATAAGTTACCGGTGCACTAGTCCTCAAGAAGGTCAATCCCCTTAGAACCCAGGAGGTCTTATGATTCCCAAGGAATGGCAGCTCGAGCCCCACTACCAGTCCTCGCTCCTTTGGTTCAGCCGTGAACCCCGCACCCATCAGTTTATGGGCCAGGAAATACCCCCGAGGGAGTCGGTAGATTATCCGGGCTGGTATTTCTTGCAACGGGGTGACGCCCTGCGGATTGTGGATACCCTCGAGGAGGCCCTGGCGGAGCTTAAGTCGCGTCTGAAACACTGGAACCTGAGCGACATCTTTGGCCGCCCGGCCCCGTATCAGGCCAGTAAGAGCGAACGCAAGCAGATGCTGATCGAGCTGCTAGAAGCCCCCATCACCACCCCCCCGCCGAACCATAACCCCGACTACGACGAACCCCTGCCCCCTTTGCTGGAGCGCAAGTGGGAGCTGGGGCAGTATTTGCTGGTAGCCACCATCGAGTACACCCGCTTTCGCCCAGAGTTCTTCACCCACTTCGACGCTGCCAACAACCCCATTCGTAGCCTGGTTGGGAAGGTCTGCACCCTGCAAGCAGCCACCCACGCCGACCTCGAGCGCGAAGACGAGGACGAAGACTTCGAGGCCGAATGGAAGGAGCTTGCGGTGGGGACGGTACACCTCGAGGACAACCGCCTCACAGTGGGCTTCTGGAGCCACACCTTCGAGGCCCACACCCTGGTGTACGGGGTAGCGTATGAAGAAGCCAGCTTCGAAGACGAGGAACTGATTTATTACCTGAGCAGCGAGGCAAAAGAATGACCGAACCCAAAGAACTCCCTAAAACCTACGACCCCAAAGCCGTGGAGCCGCACTGGGCCGAAGAGTGGGCCCGCAACCCGTTGCGTCCGGAGCTCAACGCCCACAAAGGCAAAGGTCCCTTTACCATCGTGATCCCACCCCCCAACGTGACCGGCAACCTGCACCTGGGGCACGCCCTGGACAACACCATCATCGATACCCTAGTTCGCTTCAAGCGCATGCAGGGGTACGAGGCTTTATACCTGCCCGGTACCGACCACGCCGGCATCACCACCCAGGTGCTGGTGGAAAAGGAGCTGGCCCAGGAAGGGCTTTCCCGTCACGACCTGGGGCGCGAGAAGTTCCTGGAGCGGGTCTGGGCTTTTAAGGAGAAAAACGGCGGCACCATTCTCTATCAGTTGCGCCGCATCGGGGCTTCCTGCGACTGGAGCCGCGAGCGCTTCACCATGGATGAAGGGCTTTCCCGCGCGGTGCGGCGGAGCTTCGTGGCGTACTACCACCAGGGCCTGGCTTACCGGGGTAAACGCATCGTGAACTGGGACCCGGTGGCCCAGACGGTGGTGAGCGACCTCGAGGTGAACATCGAGCCCACCCCGGGCCAGCTCTATACCCTGGCCTATCCGCTCCTTGGGGGCGGCGAGATTCAGATTGCCACCGTGCGCCCCGAGACCATCTTCGCTGATGTGGCCATCGCCGTGAACCCCGCCGACGAGCGCTACCGGCACCTGGTGGGCCAGAAGGCCCGCATCCCCCTCACCGAGCGCTACATTCCCATCATCGCCGACGAGGCGGTATTGACCGACTTTGGCACCGGGGCCCTCAAGATTACCCCGGCCCACGACCCCACCGACTTCGAGATCGGCACTCGGCACAACCTGGAGATGCCCAGCGTGATTGACCTGCAAGGCCACCTTGTGGGCGAGCTGGTGCCCGAAGCCTTCCGGGGTTTAGAGCGCTTCCAGGCCCGTAAAGCTGTGGTGCAGGCTTTGCAAGAGGCCGGTCACATCCGCGAAATCCGCGACTACACCATTGCCCTGGGCTACTCCGACCGCACCAAGGCCCCGGTGGAGCCCCTTTTGCTCGAGCAGTGGTTTGTACGCATGAAGCCGGTGGCCGAAAAGGTGCTGGCGGGCCTCGATAAAGGCGAGATGCGCTTCGTGCCCGAGCGCTGGGAAAAGGTTAACCGCGACTGGCTGGAAAACATCAAGGACTGGGCCATCGCCCGGCAGCTGTGGTGGGGCCACCAGATACCGGCCTGGTACGACGATGAGGGCAACGTCTACGTACCCGACCTCGAGAACCCCGACCTCGACTGCGACCAGGACCCTCGCTACGCCCATCTGAACCTGCGGCGCGACCCGGACGTGTTCGATACCTGGTTTAGCTCGGCCCTATGGCCCTTTTCCACCCTGGGCTGGCCCGATGAGTCCGCAGACCTGAAAAAGTATTACCCCACCGACGTGCTGGTCACCGGCTATGACATCATCTTCTTCTGGGTGGCACGTATGCAGATGTCGGGCTACCAGTTCACCGGCCAGGCGCCTTTCCATACCATCGTGCTGCACGGGCTATACCTGGATGCCAAGGGTCAGAAGATGTCCAAGAGCAAGGGCAACGGCATCGACCCCCTCGAGCTGGTGGACCAGTACGGAGCCGACGCCTGCCGCTTCGCCTGGGACTACCTGGCCACCGGCGGGCAGGACATCCGCCACGACCCCCGGCGCTACGAGCAAGGGCGCAACTTTGCCAACAAGCTCTACAACGCGGCCCGCTTCGTGCTCATGAATAGGGCGCAGGCAGTCCGGCCCACCGCCCAGGAAGGCCCACCCAGCGAAAACCGCTTCCTCACCCTGGCCGACCGCTGGATGATTTCCCGCCTCAACCGGGGCATTGCTGAAATTACCGAGGCCTACGAAGCCTTCGACCTGGGCCGCGCCACCCGGCTGGTCTACGACCTGGTCTGGAGTGAGTTTTGCGACTGGTACCTGGAGGCCGCCAAGCCCGCTTTGCGCGAGGGGAACGCTGCCACCCAGGCCACCCTGGAGCACACCCTGGCCACACTCTTGAAGCTGCTGCACCCCATCATGCCCTTCATTACCTCGGAGCTGTACCAGACCCTGACCGGTGCAAATCAACAACTGGCCTTGCAGGACTGGCCGGTGGCCGGTGAGCGCGACCTCGAGGCCGAAAAAGCCTTCGAGACCCTGCAAGAAACCATCACCGCTACCCGCAACCTGCGGGCCGAGCTGGGCATCCCCCCGCAGCAGGAAATTGGTGTGCACCTCGAGGGACCCGGGGCCTCGCTGGTGATGGAAAACCAGGCCCTGTTCCGCTTCCTGAGCAAGGCCCAGGCCTCGCTGGGCGTTCCTGAAAAAGCCATTGCCCAGGTTACCGCCACCACCACCGTCTACCTCAAACCAGAAGGCGATCTCAGCAGCTTCCTGGAACGCCAAAAGAAGCGGCTGGCCGAACTGGAAAAACAGGTTGAGCAAGGACAGAAAAAACTCGCCAATCCCGGTTTTGTCGAGCGGGCTGACCCCGCCGTGGTGCAGGCTGAGCGGGAGCGGCTGGCCGAGAATCAGGCCCAACTAGAGCGCATCCGCGAGAACCTGGCCCGGCTGGGTTGAAGCACCAAGGTTCCCCTGCCAAAGGCATTATTGCCCTCTTCACCGATCTGGCCGCTCATCCAGGCGGCCATTGTTTTTTCAACCCACATTCCGCACCCCTCTACCCTGACTTTAGGATTTTGGGATGGAAACCGACGCTGATCTTCAGGTCTACGACCTGGCCCACCTGGGTCTGGTGGCTGGAATCATGGATCGGATGAAGCTGGTGGAGACGGTGGATCATCAGGTAGGGCCACGCCCCAACGAGAAGGT
>NZ_QWKY01000096.1 GCF_003574035.1 Meiothermus hypogaeus
GCGAGGGTCAAATAGGGCAGCACCAGAGCCCATTCCTCATCACGGACGTCCGATGGGTAAGCACGGCGGTTCATGCTCTAAACATAACTGCAGTGCCTGATTTGGGTAAGGTGGTTTGTAGATTCTAGCACCCTTCTACAAAGTGCCCGACCTGTCTTTTCCTTTGAGTTTTTTCCACCCAAAACCCCCCAGGGCGAGGTTGCGCTGTTTCGCACCCTGCACGAGCTAAAGCCCCTCGAGCCCGGCTTTGTCTCCATCACCTACGGGGCCGGGGGCAGCGAGCGCAGCAAAACCGCCGAATGGGCGGCCCGTATCCAGAACGAGGTGGGTCTAGTGGCCATGGCCCACCTGACCTGCGTGGGCAGTACCCGAGAAGAGTTGCGGGCCATCCTGCAGGAGTATGCCCGGGTAGGGGTGCAGAACATCATGGCGGTGCGGGGCGACCCACCTAAAGGTGTCCGGGCGTTCCAGCCGGTGGCCGGGGGGTTTCGCTACGCCTCTGAGTTAATTGCTTTCATTCGAGCCGAGTTTGGCGGCACCTTTGCGGTGGCCGGAGGGGGTTACCCGGAAGGACACCCGGAAGCAGCGAGCCTCGAGGCCGACCTGCAAAACTTGCAGCGAAAAGTGGATGCCGGACTGGACTTCGTGGTGACCCAGCTTTTTTTCAACAATGCGCTGTACTTTGGTTTTGTCGAGCGGGCCCGCCGCATGGGGATTACCGTGCCCATCGTACCCGGCCTGATGCCCATCACCGACCTGGCCCAGATTCGCCGCTTTATGGATATGTGTGGGGCCAGCATTCCGGGGCCGCTGCTCTCCAGACTGGAGAAAGCCCAGACGCCCGAGGAAGTGCTGGAAATTGGGGTCGAACATACCACCCGCCAGGCCCAGGAATTGCTGGCAGCGGGGGTTCCGGGGATTCACCTCTACACCCTCAACAAATCGCCCGCTACCCGGAGGGTGATGCAGAACCTGCAAACGGTTTTGCGGTGATCTTTTCCCAGGCCACATTTAGGGGCAGAATAGGGGGGAATGCAAACCACGTTAACGGTTCCCGCCCAAAGCCTGACCCGCCAGAGTGCAGGTGCCCAGGTACTCATGCGCGGCTTGCTTTTTACCCCTTCCATACCGCGTTACGTGGCTGCCAAACTGCTGGGCAAGCGCTATCCCCCCAGGGCGTTGTCCCTCCAACTAACCACCCTGCCCGAGCCCGAACGTCCTCCGGGCTTCGAACGTTTGAAGGTGCGGCTTGCGGGCATCTGCGGCAGCGACCTGGCCTTGCTCTATGGCAAACAAGCCCCCACCCTCTCGGGGATGTTCTCCTTTCCGGCGGTGCTGGGGCACGAAATTCTGGCTGAACTGGGGGGGGTGCGGGTGGTGGTCAATCCAGTACTGGCCTGCCTCGAGCGCGGCCTGCCCGACTGTCCGGCATGTGCCAGGGGCGACGATCACCTGTGCTTTAACGTGGCCGAAGGCAACCTGGGGCCCGGCATGGTGGGCTTTTGCAGGGATCTGGGGGGTGGCTGGGCCCAGCGCATGGTAGCCCACCGCGAGCGCATTTTTCCCATTGATGAGCAGGTGCCCGACGAACGCGCCGTGCTGACCGAACCGGCGGCGGTGGTCTTGCATGGCTTGCGCCAAGCCTGGGGGAAGAGCAGGCTACCGACGGAGTTCCGGCCGGGCCCGGAAGGTTCGTACCTATCTACCTACAGCATGAACTGGCCCGCCGAGATGCTGGTTGTTGGGGCCGGAACCATTGGGCTCTTGACCATCAAGATGCTGCGGGTGCTGGGCTTTGAGGGCCCGCTCTTTGCCGTAGCCCGCCACCCCCGCCAGGCTGAGCTGGCCCAACTGTTGGGCGCCAACCAGATATTCCCCTCCACCCAAGCCGCCCAGCAAGCTGCGGGGGCCCGGCGTTACCGCGGCATCCTGGGGGCGACCTCCTGGCGCGGCGGCTTCGAGGGGGTGGTGGAGGCCTCGGGCTCCCCGGCAGGCTTGCAGGAAGCCACCTGGGCGGTGCGCGAAGGGGGGCGGGTCTTGCTGCTGGGAGCCCCGGCCACAGCCTTCCACGATTTTTCACCCTACTGGTTCCGCGAGATTGGGCTCATAGGTAGCTATGCCTATAGCTGGGACGACTTTGCCCAGACGGTCAAGCTGCTGCCCGAGATGAAGGGCATCGAAGCTATGGTCACCCACCGGTTTGGCCTGGAAGCCTGGCCTGAAGCCATCAAAGCCGCGGTGACCCGGCGGGGTATCAAGGTGGTATTCAAACCCTAGAGGGCTGATGGTGTATAGCCGATAGCTGATAGTTGATGGCTGATAGCTGGTAACCGAACAGTGGAGCACCTATCGCTTGTTGCAGGCCCTTTTGCAATCCTTTGCTTGTCGGTATGCGAACTTCAGGCCAGCATGCTTGGCGCTGGGCGCGATACCCCTAAAGCACGGTTCCCACATTTGTGGCAGGGTAGACGATTTTTGGATGCTTCAAACGGGAGGTCTTATGGACGATAAACCGACCAACGGTAGGGATCGGGCGACCCTCTGGATAGGGGCGGCGGTGTTGGGGGGGTTTGCGGTTCTGGTGGTTTACATGTTTAGCCTGCTGGCCTCGAGCGAGACCACCTGGAGCCGCGCCCTCTACCTTTTTGCCGGGGTGGAGGCCATGGCTTTTGCGGCGGCGGGCTATTTGTTTGGGCGGGAGGTCAACCGCCAGCGGGCCGAGAGCGCGGAGCGGCGGGCCAGCCAGGCCGAGCAGCAGCTTCGGCAATGGAGCGAGCGGGCCCTCGAGGCTGAAGCCAAGGGCCAAAGCCTGAGCACCGCTGCTCGAGTGATGGCCGAGCAGCACCATGAGCTAGCCCCTCTGGCCCAGATGGCCCAGGCGCTTTTCCCCGAAAAGCCATAAGAACTTTCCGGAAATCCTGGCTACCCTTTCGTTTAGACAGGGCTATGCGCTAGGCTAAAGGCACCATGCCCATCCGTGAGTTTCGTATGGCCGACTACTCCAGCGTGATTGCCCTCTGGCAAGACGCGGGCCTGGAGCTCAACCCCTCGGATAGCTTTGAGGGCTTGCAGAAGAAACTCGAGCGCGACCCCGACCTGTTTTTGGTGGCGGAGGAAGACGGCCAGATTCTGGGGGCCTTGCTCGCAGGCTATGACGGACGCCGGGGCTGGCTTTACCACATGGCCGTCCACCCTTTTGGCCAGGGGCAGGGCTGGGGCAAACGGATGATGGAGGAGCTCGAGGCCCGTCTTCGGAATAAAGGTTGCCAAAAGCTCAACCTCCTGGTCGAGCCTTCCTACAGTGGGGCGCAGGATTTTTTCGAGCGGCTGGGTTACCGCCGCGATGAGCTTATTTTTATGGAGAAGTGGCTGGGGGGATAGCCCATGTGGAACTACATTTTGCTGGGTTTTGTGCCCTTGGCGATAGCGCTGGAAGTACTACACGCCCCGGCGGTGTGGATATTCCTGGTTTCGGCCCTGGCCCTGCTGCCGCTGGCGGGTTTCATGGGCCGCGCCACCGAGGAACTGGCGGCCAGGGCGGGTAGCACTGTGGGGGGCTTGCTCAACGCCACCTTTGGGAATGCCGCCGAGCTCATCATTGCGCTGGTGGCCCTGCTGGCCGACAAGATCGAGGTGGTGAAGGCCAGCATTACCGGCTCCATTCTGTCCAACCTGCTTCTAGTGCTGGGGCTTTCCATATTCATGGGTGGCCTGCGCTACAGCACCCAGCGCTTCAACGCCCAGGCCGCGGGCCTGATGACCTCACTCCTGACCCTGACCCTGATTGCCTTCATGCTGCCGGCCTTTTTCGACATCGCCGAGCGCAACTTTTTCAAGGTGCCAAACCCCGCCCTGCCCGACCAGATGTTCAGTCTGGCCACGGCAGGGGTGCTGATTCTGATTTACCTGTCCAACATCTATTTTTCCCTGCGCACCCACAAAGACCTGGTCTCGGGCCTTTCCGATGAGGGGCACCACGAGGCCAGCTGGAGTGTGGCCACCGCGGTGGGGGTGCTGGCCGTCGCCACGGTGGGGGTGGCGGTAATGGCTGAGTTTCTGGTGGGGAGCCTGGAAGAGGCCACCAAGGTGCTGGGCCTCTCGGAGTTTTTTGTGGGCATCATCCTAATTCCGCTGGTGGGCAATGCCGCCGAGCATTTCGCGGCGGTGGTATTCGCCATGAAAAACAAGATGGACCTGGCCGTACAGATTGCCGTGGGTTCTTCTTTGCAGATTGCCCTGCTGGTCGCGCCCATTCTGGTGATCGTGGGCTATTTTGCGGGCCGCCCGATGGATCTGGTGTTTCAGAACCCCCTGGAACTCGCGGCCCTGGCGGCCTCGATTCTGGCCACCAACGCGGTGGTGCGCGATGGGGAAAGCCACTGGCTGGAAGGGGTGCTGTTGCTGGGGGTTTATGCCCTGCTGGGCTTTGCCTTCTTCTTCACCCCGCGCTAACCCGCAGTACCGCCGCACCGTGCACCCGCCCCTCTTTCAAGGCCATAAGGGCCTGGTTGGCTTCTTCCAGGGCAAAAGGCATCACCTCTGGCCGTACCCCGGCGGCCTGGGCTAAAGCCAGGAACGCCTCGCCGTCCTGGCGGGTGAGGTTGGCAACCGAGCGCACCACGCGTTCTTCCCAAAGCAGGCTGTACGGAAAGGCGGGAATCTCGCTCATGTGGATGCCCGCGCACACCACCACCCCGCCCCGGGTGGTAGCCCGCAGGGCCTGGGGCACCAGGGCCCCCACCGGTGCGAAAATCAGGGCTGCGTCCAGGGTCTTGGGCGGAAGCTGGTCGGAGCCTCCCGCCCAGACCGCCCCCAACCGCAAAGCCAGTTGCTGAGCCGCCGTGTCGCCGGGTCGGGTAAAGGCATACACCTCTTTTCCCTGGAAGACAGCAACCTGGGCAAGCAGGTGGGCTGACGCGCCAAAGCCATAAAGGCCAAGCCGTTCGACCCCCTCGCCGGCCAGCCGGTAGGCCCGGTAGCCAATCAGACCCGCACAAAGCAGCGGGGCAGCCTCGAGGTCGCCATACCCCTCGGGCAGCGCGAAGCAGTAGTCCTCGTGGGCCAGGGTGTATTCGGCGTAACCCCCGTCCAGGGTGTAGCCGGTGAAGCGGGCCTGTTCGCACAGGTTTTCCTGGCCCCGCCGGCAGTAGCGGCAGACGCCGCAAGTAGAGCCCAGCCAGGGCACCCCCACCCGCTGGCCCACTCGGAAGCGCTGCGCCTGTGGTCCCAGCGCCACCACCTCACCCACCACCTCGTGGCCCAGCACCAGCGGCAGCTTGGGTTCCCTCAGATCGCCCTCGAAGATGTGCAAATCCGTGCGGCAGACCCCACAGGCCCGCACCCGCAGCAAGACCTGGCGGCCCTGGGGTTGGGGTACCGCTTGTTGCCTCTGCTGTAAGGGTTGATTCACCGCTTCCAGCACCATGGCCCGCATGGAAGCCTGCCCTGACATGCTTAGTTTTTACTGCAACGGCGGCCAGGCTACCGTGCGTTTGCTGCCCATTTGAACCGGCTTGGCTGAGCCTGGGTTGGGTAAGCCAGCAAACACAATGCCTTGCAGAGTGTGTTATGGTTGCAACGTAGGGCGTTGTGGAAAGGAGAGAGGTATGAAGAATGTATTGGCTTTCCTGCTTGCACTGCTTCTGGGCCTGGCCCTGGCACAGAAAGGCCCTGTTACGGTGGGCTCCAAGATTGATACCGAGGGCGCAGTGCTGTGCCAGATGGTCAAGATTCTGCTCGAGGCCAACGGCTTCCGGGTGAACGACCGTTGCAGCACCGGCACCACCGATGTGGTGCGCAAGGCCCTGCTTTCCGGTGAGATAGACCTCTACCCCGAGTACACCGGTACGGCCCTGGGGGTGTTCTTCAAGGATGATCCCAGTGCCCAGGCCGTAACCCGCGATGCGGCCAAAGGCTTTGCCAAGGCCAAAGAACTCGACGCCAAAAACAATATCGTCTGGCTGAATCCAGCCCCGGCCAACAACACCTGGGCCATTGCGGTGCCGCAGGCTCTGGCCCAGCAAAATAACCTCCGCACCATGGCCGACTTTGCCCGCTGGGTGAACGGCGGGGCGCAGGTGCGGCTGGCGGCCAGCCAGGAGTTTGTCGACCGCGACGATGCCCTCAAAGCCTTCGAGAAGGTCTACGGCTTCAAGATGAAGCCCGAGCAACTGGTAATTTTGCCCGGCGGCAACACCACCCAGACCCAGCAGGCGGCGGCTCGGGGTACGGGCGGGGTGAATGCGGCCATGGCCTATGGCACCGATGGCGGCATTGCGGCCCTGGGCCTGGTGGCCCTGACCGACCCCAGGGGAGCAGTGGCGGTGTATCAACCAGCCATCACGGTGCGCAAGGCCGTTTTCGACCGCTTCCCTGAGCTTGCTACCCTGATCAATCCGGTCTTTGCCAGCCTGGGCGAAGCCACGCTTTCCCAGCTCAACGCTGAAGTGGCTGTGAACGGTAAAAACCCCGCTGAGGTGGCGCGGGCCTACCTGCGTTCCAAGAACTTTATCCGGTGAGAGCGGTGAGCCCAGGGTCCAGGGCTCAGGGTGAGACCCGGCGGACAATCCTGAACCCCCATCCGGTGGCCCTGCTAGCTGCCGGGCTGGGGCTAGTGGCCCTGGGGCTGCCCTGGCTCGAGCTCAAGGCAAGCCGCATTGCCGCCGGTGAAGCTGTTGGCGTGTGGGGCTGGCCGGGTTCCTGGGGCCTGCTGTTGCTGGGGCTGTGGTTGTTGCTTGCTTTTGTCCGGGGGCCCTGGCGGGGGTTGCTGCTGGGAATGGCCCTGCTGGTCTGGGGTTTGCTGGTCGGGCAGGGCACAGCTTATTTATTGAGCAACCAGCTCGAGAGCGCTCGAGTCTCCGCCGCGGGGGGCCTGTGGCTCTCACTGCTGGCGCTGTATGTGGGCTACTTTGCGGCCTACCGCGAGGGGCGCGGCTGGGCGGTGCTCTCGGCCCCGCTCGCCTTGGCGCTGCTGATTGGGCTTGGGGCCTTCGATCAACTGGGGCCTGTGGTGGAGTGGCGATCCTGGCGTGAGCAGTTTGCCACCGAGCTATGGCGCCATCTTTCGCTCTCGGGTAGCGCGGTGCTGCTGGCCGTTGGGGTGGGGGTGCCGCTTGGGGTGCTGGTGGCCAGCAGCCCCCGCTTTGGCTGGGTGCTGGGGGTGATGGGGTTTTTGCAGACCATCCCCTCGCTGGCGCTTTTTGGCCTGCTCCTGCCACTGCTGGCCCAGGTTTCGCAAACCCTGCGCCTCGAGACCGCCCTGGCCCTGCTGGTGGTGGGGGTGTTTGCTTTTCGCTTGCTGTGGGCGGTTTCGGGGGGGTTGGCGGTTTTGCTCATGCTGCCGCTGGGTCTCCTGGCCCTGGTGATGGCGGGGGCCTGGCTCCACAGCCTCCTGGGGCCCGACCCGCTACGGATTGCCTTCCAGGCCCCCCTGCAGGCCTCGGGGATTCGGGGGATTGGGGCGGCCCCCGCCGTGCTGGCCCTGACCCTGTATGCGCTCTTACCGGTGGTGCTCAACGTCTATACCGGCCTGCGCGGGGTGCCCGAGGCAGTCAAGGACGCCGGACGCGGCATGGGTATGAGCCCGGCACAGCTCTTCTGGCGGGTCGAGCTGCCGCTGGCCTTGCCGCTGATGCTCGAGGGTATTCGCGGTGCCGCTTCCCTGACCATCGGCATCACCACCGTTGCAGCCCTGATTGGCGCGGGAGGGCTGGGTTTTTTCATCCTGCGCGGGGTAGAAGGGGGCGCACCCGACATGGTGCTGCTGGGTGCGATTCCCATTATTGGGCTGGCCCTGCTGGTAGACTCGGCCCTGCGCTGGATGGGGGGGCTGCTCCGGTGGAGGATGGGAATATAGAGGTTAGTGGACAGGGGTGCGGGGAAAGTTGATGGGAAAAGGAGTGTTTAGTAAAGAATGCAGAATTTGACAGCATCTGATTGTTTGGCAACTATGCATGGATTTGGCGGTGGAGTGCTACAGCTTGACGGCGTCATACCCCAAGAAGGAACTGTATGGCTTGGCATTGCAGATCAACCGCTCGTGCGCTTCCATTCCGGCCAACATAGCGGAAGGGCATGGGCGTGGGTCGAGAAAGGAATTTGTCCAATTTTTGTGGATTGCCCATGGCTCGTTATGCGAACTGGAAACGCATATCCTATTGTTGGAGCGGTTGGGCTTGATGGAGAAAGGGCAGAACCAGCGACTACTGCAATCTTGTACCCAAATAAAGAAGATGCTCCGGGCGCTGATTAGCCAACTGGCCAAAACCCCTCATCCCTGACCCCTCTGCCCCCCCTATGATCCGGTTTGAGAATGTCGTCAAGCGCTACGGGGACTTTGAGGCGCTGGGGGGTGTGAGCCTCGAGGTCGCCCAGGGGCAACTCGTCACCTTGCTGGGGCCGTCGGGGTGCGGTAAAACCACCCTGCTGCGCACGGTCAACCGCCTGATTGAACCGACCGAGGGCACGGTGTTTGTGGGCAATCGGGACGTGCGCGGGCTGGATGGGGTGGAACTCCGGCGGGGCATGGGCTACGTGATCCAGAGCATCGGGCTGTTTCCGCATATGAGTGTGCTGGAGAACGTGATGGTAGTGCCGCGCCTTTTGGGCTGGAAAAAAGAAAAACGCGAGGCTCGAGCCAAAGAGATGCTGGCCCTGGTGGGTCTGGAACCCCAGACCTTTGCAGGCCGCTACCCGCGCGAGCTTTCGGGTGGCCAGGCCCAGCGGGTGGGTCTGGCCCGGGCCCTGGCCGCCGACCCACCGGTGCTGCTCCTGGACGAGCCCTTTGGTGCGGTAGACCCCCCCACGCGCGAACGCTTGCAGGACGAGTTTCTAAAGCTGCAAAGCGAACTCAGAAAGACCGTGCTGTTTGTCACCCACGACCTCGAGGAAGCGGTCAAAATCTCGGATCGCATCTGCTTGATGAACGGGGGGCGCGTAGAACAGTACGACCCCCCCGAAGTGCTCTTGCGGCGTCCCAAAACCCCCTTCGTTCAGAGCTTTCTGGGGCCTTCGCGCACCCTTTTGCGCCTTTCGCGAATTCCTTTAGGCGGGCTGATTGAGCCGCTGGACTCGCACCGTCCATCGGTGTCCATTCCTCACTCGGCTAGTGCCCGTGAAGCATTTTCGACCCTGCTTGCGAGCGGCCTTCGCACCCTAGGGGTGAGCGACGCAACGGGCAGGCTGGTCGGTCTGGTGCGGCTGGAGACCCTGCTGGCTGCGGTCTCGGAGGAGGAAGCATAGTTCGCACAACCCCCCGCAACCTGGCCCGGCCGCTTTGGCTCCCTTTGTTGGGGTGGGGGCTGGTACTTTTCTTATTGGCCCAGCAGTCTATCTGGAAGGCCCTTTTTTCCCTTCTATTTCCCAGTGCCCAGAGCCCCCTTTTCGAGCGCGAGACCCTGCTGAACCTCACTTTGCAGCACCTGGCCATCACCTTTGGCGCGGGTGCGCTGGTGCTGCTGGTGGGTTTGCCGCTGGTGGTGCTGGTTACCCGGCCCGCGGGGGCGGCCTTCCGCCCCTTGCTCGAGAACCTGGTGGCAGTGGGGCAGACCTTCCCCCCGGTGGCGGTGCTGGTGCTGGCCCTGCCGTTTTTGGGCTTTGGCTCTTCTGGAGCGGTGCTGGCATTGTTCTTGTATGGCCTGCTGCCCGTAGTGCGCAATGGGCTGGAAGGACTCACTTCGCTGCCCAGCGATGTGCTTGATGCCGCGAAGGGCATGGGGTATGCCCGCGCGCAGATGCTCTGGGCGGTGGAACTGCCGCTGGCTTTGCCGGTGATACTGGCGGGCATTCGTACCAGCCTGGTGCTGATTCTGGCTACTGCCACCGTGGCCCCGCTGGTGGGCGGGGGAGGCCTGGGGGTACCGATCATCGCCGGGCTGGCTGTGAGCAACCTGGCCTATGTGGTGCAGGGGGCGGCAGCGGTGGCCTTGCTGGCGGTGCTGCTGGACTGGACGCTGGCACGTTTGGAGCAGGCCCTCACCCCCTGGCGGTAGGGGGCGGGGCTGGTCTGGTGGACACTTTTGGTTGACCCTCCGGGCCGACTAAGTACACTCACGATAGACTTTTACTATGGGAAACTTTCGGTACATTGAGTTGAGCAGCGAAGAGGATGAGCGGCTGAGGGCCATCGAGCAGAGCCCGCACATGAACAAGAAGGTCAGGCTGCGCA
>NZ_QWKY01000097.1 GCF_003574035.1 Meiothermus hypogaeus
GGCTGGGGGGGCTTTTGGCCGAGGGTTTGGGCGAGCGCCTGGCCATCGTTTTACTGGCGCTGCCGGTGGCGGTCATTGCCTTTTTCGTCCTGCGAGAGCGCGATCGTCTGGCCCTGCCCGCCCCCCGCTACACCCTGTCGGCCTGGCCCTTGTATGCGCTGGGCTTTGCCCTGCTCTTTGTCAACTTTTTTGTGGCCAACCTGCTGCCCTACCGCCTCGAGGCCCTGGGTTTGTCGCAAGGCCAGATTGGGGGAGTTTTTTTCGCCTACCTGGCGGGCATTCCCGGCAGCGCCCTGGCCGGTGTTTGGGTAAAGAGGCTGGGTGTGGTGCAGGCTTTTCGGCTGGCCTTTGGGGTGGCAGCGCTGGGCCTGTTGGTTCAGCTTCCCGACCAACCCTTTTGGATTCTGGTGGGGTTTGTGCTCATGATGGCGGGCATTTTTACTGCCCAGGCCATTGCGGGCGGGGTTTCGGGGCAGGGCGGTAGCGGGGTGAGCGGCACTTATGTGGCCGCTTTTTACCTGGGGGGCACGGTGGCGGGGCTGGTGTACCCGCCCTTTATTGGGGAAAGCGCACTGTGGGGCCAGGGGGCGGCTCTGGGGGTTTCGCTCCTGGCCGTGCTGCTGGCCGGGCGGGCGCTGCGCTAAACTGGCTTCATGGCGGGGCTTTCCAACATCGACCCCAAAGTGGTACGGCTGCAAATTGAGTTGTTGCGGCAAAGCAGCCCGGCAAGGCGGTTGCCGATCATGGCCTCTTTATCGGCTACCGCCATTGGGTTCTTGCACCAGACTCTGACGCAAAAACTGGGTAATGCATGTCTGGCCCGGATCAAGTGGATGCGGCTCCATTACGGGGCCGTGCTAGCCGAGCAGTTACGGGAGAAATCCGGCCCATGAAGCTGGTCTTTCTCTACGGCCCCCCTGCCGTCGGCAAGCTCACCGTGGCCCAGGCCCTGGCAGGTCTTACCGGCTACAAGGTGCTGCACAACCACCTCCTCAACGACCTGGCCGAAGCCGTGTTTGCCTGGGGTACGCCGCCCTTTGGCGAGCTGGTTAGCAAGGTGCGCTTTCAAATCCTGGAACTGGCCCTGCGGGAAGACGTTTCCCTCATCTCGACCTTTGTGTATGCCGCACAACATGACGATACCTACGTGCAGGAAATTAAGGCCTTTGTCGAGGCCGGCGGCGGGCAGTGCGTGTTTGTGCAACTACGCTGCAAACCCGAAACTCTGCTCCTTCGCGTTGAAGAGGAATCGCGCCGCCAGTTCAAAAAGCTACGGAATGTGCAGGTTCTGGAACGTCTCTTACAAGAATACGAACTCTTCCAGCCGGTGCCCTTTGCCGATAGCCTGCAAATAGACACCGACGAACTAAGCCCCGCTCAGGCCGCCCAGGCCATCGTGGCGTATATGGAGGAAACCCCATGAAGCTGCTGTTCTTGTACGGCCCGGCAGCAGTGGGCAAACTCACGGTGGCCAGGGAACTCGCCCGGCTCACCGGCTACCCCGTCTTCGACAATCACCTCTCCATCGACTACGCCGCTAAGCTCTTCGAGTGGGGCAGCCCGGAGTACGTACAACTCCTGCGAGCGGTGCGGCTTTTTACCTTCAAGCAGATGGCCCAGATGGGGCAGAAGGGGCTCATCTTCACCTTCGTCTATACCCCGCCCAGCAGCGATGAGTTTATCCGGCAAGTGTTGGAAGTCTGCGAAGCATCCGGCATCGAGCCCCGGTTCGTCAAGCTGGAAGCCCCCCGCGAAGTGCTTTTGCAGCGAATCCAAAGCCCCGAGCGCAAACCCCTCAAGAAGCTCACCAACCCCGAGCGGCTTTTGTGGATGCTGGAGCAAGGGGCCTTGCAGGCCATTCCCTTTGTGGAAAGCATGCGAATAAATACCGGCGAAATGTCGCCTGCAGAGGCCGCCCGAGGCATCGTGCAGCACTTCGGGTTGCAGCCCCTGCTGTAAGCCCAAAACGCGCCCGCTTCACGGCCTGAGCACGCCGGTGAGCTGGGTATAGAGCAAAGCCCCCACCCCATACAACCCCAACCAGAGCAGGTCGGCTACCCGCAGCCGCCGGCGCAGCAGCCCTGCAATACCCATCCAGAACAACACCAGCGAAACCACCAGACAAAACAAGCTCAGGTAGGCGATGAACAGCGGGGCCGCCACCGCCCGGGTAAGAAGCAGCGAACCCCCCGCCATGACCAGCGGAAGCCAGAGGAGTCCAGTGGCATAGATCAGCCAGCGGCGGCCTCGCATTGGATATCAGTTTACAAAGAGCCAATGTAAGCCCAGCATGGACAGCAGTGGGTCAGGGTTTTTATCATGGTTTCCATGACTTTGCGCAAAGCCCGCGTCACCTGTCCCCTGGACTGCCCCGATGCCTGCTCGTTGATTGCCACCATTGACGATACCCGCAATGCTCTCCTCCAAATTGAGGGCGACCCCCGTCACCCCATGACCCAGGGCTTTGCCTGTGTAAAGACCTACCGCTATCCCGAGCGCCAGCACCACCCTTTGCGGCCTCTGTACCCTTTGAAGCGAGTGGGCCAGAAAGGCGAAGGCCGGTTCGAGCGGGTGAGCTGGGAGGCGGCCTTAGACGATATTGCCGCTCGGCTGAAAGACACCTTAAAGCAGTATGGGGCAGAGACCGTGCTGCCCTATTACTATGCGGGCACCATGGGCCTGATGCAGTACGAGCACCCCCTCACCTTTTTCCGGGCGATTGGTGCGAGCGAACTCGAGACCACCATCTGCGCCACCGCGGGCCGGGCGGCCTGGGTAGCCACCTACGGCGACCGTCTAGGCACCGACCCCGAGGACGTCACCCAGGCCCGTTTCATCCTGCTGTGGGGCATCAACAGCCTGCACACCCACACCCACCTGACCCCTTTCCTGAAGAAAGCCCGCCAGAACGGGGCCCGCATTGTGCACATCGACCCCTACGAAAACCTCACCAGCCGCTTTGCCGACGAGCACGTCAAGATTCGGCCCGGTACCGACGCGGCACTGGCCTACGGAATGGCGCGGGCCATTGTAAAAGCTGGCCTTCACGACACGGCCTACATAGCCCGCATGACCACCGGCTTCGAGGCTTTCATGCAAGCTGCCGAAGCCTGGACACCGGAGCGGGTGGAGGCGGTCACCGGCGTACCAGCGGCCACGGTTGAGCGGCTGGGGCTCGAGTTCGCCCAGGCCAGGGCCAGTTTCATTCGTACCAGCTACGGCCTGACCCGCCACCCCGGCGGGGCCTCGGCCCTGCGGGCGGTCATTCTGCTGCCGGCCCTCACTGGGGCCTGGCAGCACCGGGGGGGCGGGGCCCTCCTGAGCACCAGTGGGGCCTTTGCCCTTAACCGCCGCTACCTGGGGGGGCAGCACCTGCTGGCCCAGCGCACCCCCCCGCCCCGACGGGTCAACATGACCCAGCTCGGCACAGCCCTCACGGCCCTGGAGCCCCCCATCCGGACCCTGTTTGTCTTCAACTCCAACCCCGCGGTAGTGGCCCCCCGCTCCGACCTGGTGCAAAAAGGCCTGCTGCGCGAAGACCTCTTTACGGTGGTGCTCGAGCAGGCCCTTACCGAGACCACCCGCTACGCCGACTACGTGCTGCCCGCTGCCACTTTCCTGGAGCACCCCGACCTCTACACCGCCTACGGCCACTACTACCTCTCCTGGAACGAGGCGCAGATGCCCCCCCAGGGCGAGGCACGGCCTAACACCTGGGTCTTTGCCGAGCTGGGCAAAAGGCTAGGCCTGGAGGAACCCACCCTCTACTGGGACGCCGAGACCCTGGCCCGCTCGCTGCTGGACACCGACCACCCCTGGTTGGGGGGCATCGCCCTCGAGCGGCTCAAGGCCGAAGGCTTCGTGCGGCTCAACATTCCCCCGGACTTCCGCCCCTTCACCGAGCGGGCAGCCACCCCTTCGGGCAAAGTACAGTTCGACCCCCCACCCCAGGTGATCCTGACCGAGCCCACAAGGGACTTCCCCCTGATCCTGATGACCCCCCCGGCCAAGCACTTCCTGAATACCACCTACGGACACATCGAGCGCCTGGTACAGGGCCAGGGCGGCGAACCCGTACTGCTGGTACACCCCCGGGATGCGCAAGCCTGCGCAGTAGCCGATGGGGCGCTGGTGCGGATACGCTCCCAGCACGGCGCCGTGGTGCGTCGGGTACGGGTGAGCGAGGCCCCCATCCGGGGTACGGTGGTGCTGGAAGGCACCTGGTGGGAACAGTCGGCCCCCGATGGCAAGGGCATCAACTGGCTCACCGGGGAACACCTTACCGACATGGGCGAGGGTTCGACCTTTCACAGCAACCCGGTGCGCCTGGAAGCGCTGGACTAGACCGGCACATCAAGCAGACTCCAGACCGCTTTTTCCCGCATCGCCCAGGACGGGTACTCTTCTTTCTGCAGGAAGTGTCGGGCGTATAGGGCCGCCAGCTGGGCGTAGCGCTCGCCGCCGAGGTCGTACAGGAGAGCTACGGTAGCGGCATCGGCCAGGGTGCGCAGGGCGTCCTTGGCCTGCCACTGGGCCTCCTGGGGGGAAAGGGCCCGCAGGCCGGCCAGGGTGTCTTGCAACGCGGAGCGGGCCCGATGGGCCTCCTCGGTGCCAACAGCCTCGAGCCTGGGCGCAAACTCCTCCACAAAAGGCTCGGCGGCCCCCTTGCGGAAAAGTACCTCCAGGGTGTCCAGGGCCTGTACGTTGGCCGGCCCTTCCCAGATGGGGGTGATGAGGGCCTCTCTGGCCAGACGGGCGATGGCGAAGTCCTCCACAAAGCCCACCCCGCCGAATAGTTCCATCCCGAGCTGGGTGCAGTAGGTGCCGTGCTCGGCGGTGCGGGCCTTGGCCAGGTGCGCCAGCAGGCGGGCGTAGTGGTAGCGAGGGCTGTAGGGGGGGGCCTCGAGCCAGGCCTCCTCCCAGGCCGCCACCGCGCGGAAGGTGAGGGCCAGCCCACCCGCAATGCGCACCGCCAGGTCGGTCAGGTCGCGCCGGATGAGGGGGTGCTCCACCAGCTTCTGGCCGAAGGCCACCCGGGAATGGGCGCGAAAGAGCGCCTCGAGCTGAGCTTTGCGGGCCAGACCCAGCGCCCCCACCGCATTGGCCAGGCGCGAGAGGGTCAGGGTTTCCAGGATGTAATAAATACCTTCCTCGGGCTTGCCGATCAGATAGGCCTCGGTGTGGTCGAAGTCCACCTCGCCCGAAGGCACCGCGCGGGTGGCCAGCTTGTCCTTCAGGCGGCGTACCCGGTAGTTGAGCGTCCCGTTGCTATCCAGGCGGGGCACCAGGAACAAAGCCACCCCCTTGGGGCCGGGCGGGGCGCCTTCCGGGCGGGCCGAGACAATCGCGTAGTCGGTCAGGCCCGCCCCGCTGGAGAAGTATTTATCGCCATAAAGCCGCCAGACCGCCCCGTCGGGCACGGCCCGCACCTTGTTGGCCCCCAGGTCGGAGCCGCCCTGCACCTCGGTCATCCAGGTAGCTCCGAAGGCTTTTCCCTGCAAAAGTTCTTCTTTCCAGGGGGCAAACTGCGGGGCGTACTTGTGGATGGCGTAGACGGTGGCGTTGGTGATGGTCTGGATGCAGTACAGGCCGGGGTCGGCCAGCAGGAAGCCCTGGGCAAAGTGCAGGTGCCAGCTTCCCCCCTGGTAGGGGGCACGGTTGATGGCGGCCAGTTGGCGGTTGAGGCTTTCCTGAGCCGGCGAAAGCCGCACCCGGTCCATGCGCCGGCCTTCCAGGTCGTGCATCACCAGAACCGGACGGGCCTCTTTGTCCACGTGGTCGGCCACGCGGTAGGCCTCACCCCCAGCCAAGGCACCAAAGCGCTGCAGCTCCGTTTCGTGGGCCCGCCAACCCCGCCAGAAGTGGCTTAGAACATGGGGCAGGTCGGGCTCTAAAGTCCAGTGATTTTTACCATAGGCATAGGATTGGTGTTCCATACCTGGCTCCTGTCGCTTTAGGGTAGCTCGAGAATTCCCGTCTTTCACTCTGGCTCGACCTCGAGGGCAACCAGGAACCTCGAGACCATGTTGTAGGCCGCAATCACCCCCACCAGCTCCACCACCTGCCGAGGGTCAGGCCATGTGGCCTTTACCAGGGCAAACGTCTCATCGTCCACCCGAACATTCCGGGTCATCTCAAACGTGAGCCGGAGCGTAGCCCTTTCCTGTGGGTCAAAGCGCCTGTCGTCTGTGGTGGCTTGCTCCCAGTTGCTCAGGGCCGCCAGCTGGGCTGGGGTGCCCCCTGCTTGCAGGAATAACGGAGCATGGTGCTGGTATTCGTATTCGGCCCCGTTCAGTACGGCCACCCCACAAATGGCCAGCTCACGCAACCTGGGCGAGAGGACAAGATCGCCTCGCACCGCACCCAAGAAACGGTTCCAGCCCAGGGCATAGGGCGGGCTGTGCAGGAGCATCCGATCCAGGTTGAGGAGTCGACCCCCGCGACGCTGCCGGATAGCCTCCACAACGAGACGGGGTTCACCAAGGTCTGGGGGTTGGTAGGGAATGCGGGCCATCAGGAGTAGCATAGAGCCTATGCGCGTGATTGACCTCCGCTCCGATACCGTAACCCGGCCCACCCCCGCCATGCGCAAGGCCATGGCCGAGGCCGAGGTGGGGGATGACGTCTACGGAGAAGACCCCACCGTAAACCGCCTGGAGGCCCTGGCCGCCGAGATGCTGGGCCTCGAGGCCGCCCTCTTCATGCCCAGCGGCACCATGACCAACCAGGTCGCCCTGATGCTGCACCTGAAGCGCGGCCAGGAGGTGATTGCTCCCAAAGGGGCGCACATTTATGAATACGAACCCGGCTCGCTGGCAGTGCTCTCGGGCGGAACCATCCGGATTGTGGAAGCCCCTTACGGCATACCCGACCCCGAGGCTGTGCGGGCCGCAATTCACACCTCGGTGCACCAGGCCCCCACCGGCCTGATCGCACTGGAAAACACCCACAACACCGCCGGCGGTACGGTCGTGCCCCTGGCGGTTCAGCGGGCCATTCAGCAAGTCGCCCACCAGGCCGGACTCCCCACCCACCTGGACGGGGCGCGCTTCTTCAATGCGGTAGTGGCCTTGCAAACCACCCCTGCCGAGCTGGCCCGGGGTTTCCGCACGGTCTCGATCTGTTTGTCCAAAGGGCTGGGGGCGCCGGTCGGCTCCCTTTTGCTGATGCCCCGCGAGTACAGGGCCGAGGCCTGGCGCTACCGCAAGCTGCTGGGGGGTGGAATGCGGCAGGCCGGGGTGCTGGCGGCGGCCGGCCTCATCGCTTTGACCGAAGGCCCCCAGCACCTGGCCAAAGACCACCAGATGGCCCGGGCCCTGGCGGAAGGGATGC
This sequence comes from Meiothermus hypogaeus, assembly GCF_003574035.1. Lineage (GTDB taxonomy): Bacteria > Deinococcota > Deinococci > Deinococcales > Thermaceae > Meiothermus > Meiothermus hypogaeus. The sequence goes on from NZ_QWKY01000097.1 coordinate 7,333, forward strand.
TGCGCCTGCACCTCGAGGTAGACATGCAAGCGGTGCAGACCAATATGGTGTATGCCCAGGTTCCCCAGGCCCCCGCTTTTGCCGAGCGGCTGCGTGAGCTGGGGGTACTGATTAATCCGATGGCCGCCAACCGGGTGCGCTTTGTCACCCACCGCGACCTGCACGATGAGGACATCCCGCTGGCACTACAGCGAATTGAACAGGCTTTACAAATCGCCTAGCACAGCGGCTGCGGACTTCCCTACTCCGTCCACTCTTCCACCGACTTGTAATGCACCAAAGCGGCGTACATAGTCTGTGCGCCGCTGGTCGAGGTGGAAAACTTGATATCCACAATCAGCGCATCCGGAGGCAGGCTATCCACAAAACGGTTGAGCCGATCCTGGAACATATCCGGGTCGGCAGCGGCAATGAGTTTGAAACGCATCCCTTGCATGGCTCAAGCGTAGCGCAGAATGCCGCCAGGGGTTGTGAAATTTAGCGACCACCCGCCAGGAGTTCTGTGGGCAGGTCACCGATGATGCCGTCCACACCCCACGCCAGGAGTTCGCGCGCGACCGCCGCCTGGTTGACCGTCCAGGTCACTATAAAAAGCCCACGGGCCTTGAGTTCAGCCACCCCAGATTGGCTCAGGAGCGCAAAATAAGGGTGTACCCCCTGCACCGGCAAACAGGGCATTAGTTCTTCCATCTCGGGCTCGGCATACAGCAAGGCCAGCGGAACATCTACCTTGAGCCGGTGCAAGCGAATCAAGGCCAGGGGATCGAAGCTGCTGATCCAGGCCCGCTCGCGGTGCGGCCAGGCCAGCAGGGCCTGGGCCAGTGCGGCCTCGCGGCCATCCGAGGGGCCCGGCTGGCTTTTGAGCTCCAAGTTGAGCCGAGCTTTGGGAAATTGCTCGGCCAGTTCAAAAACCTGCTCGAGGCGGGGCATCCACGGTGCCAGACGTTGCAAAGCAGGCCAGTCCAGTTCGTTGATGGGCCGTCCCTCAAACTCGAAGTCGTGATAAACCGCCAGAACCCCATCGCGGGTGCGGTGCAGGTCGAGCTCGAGGCCATCCAGGCCCGCTTCCAGGGCCAGCCGGAAGGACTCGAGGGTGTTTTCCTTGGCCTGGCGGGGAGAACCGCGGTGACCAAGGAGAAGAGGGGTAGAAAATGTCATCGGGTTTCTCCTTGCTGTGCAGGGTTTTTCATCTTTTTCGGACAACTTTCATGTCTGGGAGGCATGGTTATACCGCCATCTGTTCGATTTTACGTGTCGGATGCAAGCAGACTATCCTGCGTATGTTGTAAACTGATAATCATGGGCAAATATGAAGCTCGCCTTTCAGACCTGACCCAGGCCGACATTATTGCTCGGCTAGAAGGCCCTGGAGGTCTTCTCGCACTGACCAGCCGAGAACTGTTTTACCTGGATGACCAAACCCAGCAAAGCGCTCGTCTTTCCCAGATCAAACGCATTGGCGTTAATAAACAGACCGGCAATGTGGATGTGGTAGGCGAACAGGGCACCATGATGGAAATTGCCCCGATTGCCTTCCAGAAAGACGAGTTGAAACTCTTTCTGGAGTCGCTCAAGGGCCACGTACTCAAAGCCAAATCTGAACCCACCCAGGTCATCGAACGCCCTAAAACCGTCGAGCAAGCCCCAGCAGCGCCGGCCTCCCCCCCGTTCCCCAAATTTGAAGAACCGGTTGCCACTCCCAGCGCACCGATTGCCCAGCCCCCCAACCCCACCCCGTTGGAAATGCCCGCCCCGGTAGAGGTTGAACCCGCTCCCTCGGGGCAAATTAACATCGCTGAACCCCCCAAAACCCTGCCCGATGAACCCAGCGACTCCATCTGGGCGTATGATGGCTCCCCCAAACCCAGCGCTGCGCCCGCTGTGGCCGAGCCCTTACCTACTCCGGTGCCCTCGGCTCCGGCCTCACAAGGCCATCTAACCGTTCCGCCGGTAGCCCCTATCAGAACCCTCAGTTCTACCCAGCGGATTATCTCGGCACTGCTCAAAGTATCTGCACTCATTACGGCGGTGGTCACGGTGGGGTATCTGGTGGTGAATATGGGCACCACCAGCGATATTTGGGTTCCGCTGGGCGTGATTGCCATCGGGCTGTCGCTCTCACTGATTCAGTGGCGCTTGTCCGAGCCTTACTGATTGGACGAATAATACCAACCTTAGATAGATAGTCATTCCTTGGGGATCCCTCCCGGGTTGTGGCGGTGCTTATCGATGAGCCCTTGGGGTCCCTCGGCGTTGTAGCGCCGGATGAGCTTGTAGACCCAGTTCTGGCTAAACCCGGTGGCCTGGCTCACCGCCAGGGTGCTGGGGCGGTGCTCCCGGGTCTGCTGGGCGTACAACCAGATCACCTGCCAGCGGATCTTCTCCTTGGCATCCTTGCAGCTACGGTAGCGCTGTTCGAGTTCTTCCAGGCTCAGGTGGGCAGGCTCAGGTGGGGGTGTAGGGCTATGGCTTTGCTCGGCTTGCATTATTATTTGCATAGATTTGGTATCACCCAACCACGGGCCAAAGCATGAATCCATAAACCGTAAAACTGCCGTAAACGGACTATCGGGCTAGCCATATAGCCCGACATTTTTTTCGTCCAGAACTGGTGCGCCCGGCAGGACTCGAACCTGCGACCTAAGGTTTAGGAAAACCTGGCATTATCTTTTGACGGTTTTGACCAGTTTTGATTTTGCTTTGCCGGACAGATTCTTTTGCT
>NZ_QWKY01000098.1 GCF_003574035.1 Meiothermus hypogaeus
CTGCACAGTATTCAAAGCCTGGCTTAAGGGCCAGCGCTTTACCTCGATGAGACCGTCGCGGAGAATTTGGTTAGCCCGCTCCTGCACCACCTTTGTCACGCTGGTGTCGGCGGGGCCGCCGCTGGGGGGGTTGTACTTGAAGCCGCCGTCCTGGGGAGGGTTGTGGCTGGGGGTTATCACGATGCCATCGGCCAGTCCGGCTTCGTGGCCTCGGTTGTACTCGAGGATGGCATGGGAAACCAGGGGCGTGGGGGTGTAGCCGCGCCCTTTGGCCACCCGCACATCCACCCCATTGGCCGCCAGTACCTCTACCGCGGTAATCCAGGCGGCCTCGGAAAGGGCGTGGGTGTCCATCCCCAAAAAAAGCGGCCCGGTGATGCCCTGTTCGGCCCGATACTCGGCCACCGCCTGCGAGACCGCCAGAATTTGGGCCTCGTTGAAGGTGCCCGCCAGCGAAGTACCCCGGTGGCCGCTGGTGCCGAAGGCCACCTGCTGGGCGGGGTTCTCGGGGTTGGGCTGCAGGGCGTAGTAGCTGCTCACCAGCCGAGGGATGTTAGCCAGAATGCTGTGAGGGGCAGGTTTGCCCGCCAGGGGATGTAGGCTCATAACGGCTCCTCTGGGAGGAGTCTATTTCAGCTAAAGTCGATAGTCCATAGTCGATAGTCGTCGATGGAAAAAGACCACCCACCTTTGACCCCAGACCCTCAACCATAGACCATGGACCATGAACCAAACAACTACGCTTTTGCCACCTCTTTACCCTTATGCAAGGCCTCGATCTGATCCACCACATACTCAGCAAAGGGCATGGAGGCGGTCCAGGCCGGCGAGATGGCGTTCAGCACGTGCAGGCCCTCCGGGTTGCCCATAAGCATGAAGTCTATCACCAGTTTTTTGTCCTGGTGGTCGTAGAGCTGGGCGCGGATGCCGGGGCGGCCCCAGGTGCGGTAGTTTTCCAGCCTGACCCCCTCGAGCAAGGCCGAGGCCTGTTTGACCAAATAGGCCTGTGAGTATTTTTTGATTTCCTCCAGGGCAATCCCCCGGAAGTTAAAGTCGTTGCGGAAAAACAAAATGGCTTCGTCGCGCAGGATCGAAAGGGCTTCAGCAGCATCGAAACCCTTGAGCCCTTCGTAGTTCTCGCGCCAGAAGGCGGGGATGGCGGTAGGGCCAATTTTGGCCTTGCCGTCTACCGTGACGGTGAAGTGGACGCCCAGGAAGGTGTTGCGCAGGTCGGGCACCGGGTAGATGTTGGTTCGGAGCGCTCCTACCGGCTCTGAACCGTACACATACAGGCCCTTGAAAGGCAGAATGCGGTAGCGCTGGCCAATGCCAAAGTCGTGGGCGACCTTGTCGGCATGAAGCCCCGCGGCATTAACCACAAAGCCCGCGCTGTAGACCTCCTGGGGTGTAATGACATCCTGGCCCCGCCGGGCCTGGTAGGGGCTGTTCAGGCGAATTTCAATCCCCTGGGCTCGGCACTCCGCCGCCATGGCCGCCATGCATTCCTTGGGGTCTACGGTAGCTGTGTTGGGTGACCACAGGGCCAGCTCGGTGGACTTGACCCTGGGCTCGATTTTTTTGGCCTCCTCGAGGGAGATCAGATGGGTCTCGACGCCGTTCAGGTCGCCCCGGCGCTTGAGCTCGCGCAGCCCCTCCACTTCCTGTTCGTTCTTGGCCACCACCAGCTTGCCGCAGCGGTTGATTTTGAGGCCGCGCTCTTCTACAAACTGCTTCCAACGAGCATTGCCCTCGCGCGTAAAGCGGGCTTTGAGGGAGTCGGCAGTGTAGTAAAAGCCGGCGTGCAACACCCCCGAGTTGCGCCCCGAACCGTGTACGGCCAGTTCAGCTTCTTTTTCCAGCACCATAATACTTGCCGCTCGGTTGCGCTTTTTGAGCTCGAGGGCAATCGTCAGGCCCACAATGCCCCCACCGATAATCAGGTAATCGCAGGTTTTCACTCCTCCATTCTATGCGGCGTTTGCACGCATACAGGTTCAGGTGCTGACAATGCGCCGGGTGGGGTAAGGGATGGCGATTCCCTCGGCATCGAGACGCAGCTTGATGCGGCGGCGGAACTCCCGGCCAATGGCCCACTGTTCTTTGGGTTTGGCGTTAAGCAGCACCCGAATCAGGATGCCCGAGTCGGCCAGTTGCTGGATGCCCAGGGTCTCGGGGGGCTGGTCGGTGAACTTGTCGCGCCATTCGGGGTCGTGGTAAAAGGCTTCGGCCTCCGAGCGTATGACCTCCAGGGCCCTGTCCACCGGCGTTTCGTAGGCCACCGAGACATCCACCACCGCCCGGGCCCAGTCGCGGCTCATGACCGTGACCTGCTGGATGGTGGAGTTGGGGATAAAGTGCACCCGACCCTCGAGGTCGCGGAGCACGGTAATCCGCAGGTTGAAGCGCTCTACCCCACCGGAAAGCTGGCCCACCGTAATCACATCACCCACCCCGTACTGGTCTTCCAGCAGAATGAAGAACCCGTTAAGCACATCGCGGATAAGGTTCTGCGCGGCCAGCGAGATACCGAGCCCCACCACCCCGGCTCCGGCCAGCAAAGCGGTCACGTTCAGGCCCAGGTTCGAGAGGGCAAAGAGCACGCCCAGCACCACAATCAAGACCTGCAGTACCGACTCCAGTACGCTCTTGAGGGTCTGGGCCCGCACCTGTTCACGGCTGAACTCGCCGGTGCCCACCGGCACCCGTTGCAACAGACGGGGCACCAGGCGCAGCGCCAGCGAGGTCGCCCCGGCAATCAAAAGCACCGACAGACCCCGCTCACCCAGCCAGACATACAGGGTACGACCCCAGCCGTGCAGGGGCTCGAGCACCACCTCCCAGACATGCAATATGAGCGAGGCAATCATCAGCCCCGTAACCCCCCACCACAACCAGCCCACCACCCGCCAGTAGCGGTCATCCCGCTCGTCCGGGGTCAGGCGGCCCAGCCAGGTCAAGAGGCCCATGCCGCCCCGTCCGACCCAAAAACCCAGAATCAAGAGGCCAATGCTGATGATGGTGCGTAGCCAGACGCTCGAGGTCTCCATCGCTTGCAATTCCTCCTTCTCCCCTGCTGCCTGGCGCTAAACGGCCAGCTGGGCAATTCCAGCCCGCACCCGCTCCACCAGACCTGCCTCCACCACAGCCCTGGCCTTGCGAACGGCGCTCTGCACGGCCCGCCCATCGGCGGAACCGTGGCCGATGAACACCGGGCCTTCCACCCCCAACAGCGGCATCGCGCCGTACTCGGCGGGGTCCATCCTGGCCCGCAAGCCCTGCAAGGCCCCCCGCACCAACAAGGCCCCCAGTTTGGTGAACAGGGAACCCCCGCTCAGCGCCTCCCGCACCCACTTGAAGAGGGTACGCGCCTCGCCTTCGGAAAGCTTGAGCACTACGTTGCCGGTATAGCCGTCGGTGACCACAATATCGGTGGTGCCTTTGAAAATATCGCGCCCTTCCACATTGCCATAAAAGCGAATACCCGGTGTGGCCTTGAGCAGCGGAAAGGTTTTTAGGGTCAGTTCGTTGCCCTTTTCCTCCTCCTCGCCGATGGATAGGAGCCCCACGCTGGGGTTTTCGACCCCCTGGGCCTGGGCATACGCGGTGGCCATGACGGCAAACTGCACCAGCCACTCTGGGCGACAGTCCACGTTGGCCCCGCCATCGGTCAAGTAGGTGCGGCCTCTTTCGCTGGGCAGTTCGATGAGCAAAGTGGGCCGATCCACCCCTTTAATGCGCCCAAGATTGAACAGGGCCGATGCCAGCGTGGCCCCGGTGTGCCCCATGGCCACCACCGCCGAGGCCTCCTTTTGCTTGACCATCTCCATGCACACGTTTATGGAGGCCCGGCGCTTCTTGCGCACGTCGGTGGCATGGTCTTGCATGGTGATGTACTCCGGGGCTTCCACGATGGGCAGGTCGCCCCCTTGTCGCCGCAGTTCCTCCTTGAGCGTATCGGTAGGGCCCACTAAAACGACCGGAATCCCCTGGCTTTTGGCCAGGAGCGCCCCTTCGACCGTGACCCTGGGGGCATGGTCGCCCCCCATGGCGTCTAGCGCAATCGGCTTCATGGAATATAGCCTAAAGCCTAAAGCCGAACAGAAGCCACGCTACCAGGCCACCGGCATGGCCTTGTGGCCGCGAATCACGAACCCACCGGCGTACTCGATGGTGTCGGTGGCCAGGTGGATACTGGGGAGCCGCTTGAGCAGGGTTTGAAAAGAGGTTTGCAGCTCCAAACGGGCCAGGGGTGCCCCAATGCAGTAGTGAATACCCAACCCAAAGGTGAGGTGGAAGTTATCAGTTCGGGTCAGCTCGAGCCGGTCGGGGTCGGCAAACTTGCGTGGATCGCGGTTGCCCGAGGCATACATCAGGGCGACCTCCTGGCCGCGGCGCAGGGGGATGCCCTTGTAGTCGAAATCTTCCAGCACCCAGCGCTCGAACATGGGCAGGGGGGTGTCGTAGCGCAGCAGTTCCTCCACGGCCAGCTTGAAAAACTCGGGCTGGTTTTTGGCCGCGGCCTCCTTGGCCCGTTCCATCTGCTCGAGGTTGCGCGAGAGGGCCAGAAAACCCGCAGTGGTGCCATTGACGGTGGCCTCATGGCCGGCATTGAGCAGCAAAATGCAGTTGGCCACCAGCTCGTCGGGGGTGAGCTTATCACCCTGTTCTTCGACCTGTACCAGCGCCGAAATCAGGTCTTCGCCGGGCTTTTTACGGCGCTCATCGGCCAGTTGCTTGATGTAAGCCGAAAACTCCACCACCGCCTGGTTGGCTTCTTTGGCCTGCGTATCGGTGTAGCCTAGCTCGTATAGCTTCACAATTTTGGCCGACCAGGGGCGCAAGCGGTGGCGGTCTTCCTCAGGAACGCCCAAAAGCTCGGCGATTACCGTTACCGGCAGGGGTTCAGCGTAGTCGGTCAGCAGATCCATCTGGCCCCGGTCTTCCGCACGGTCGAGCAGGTCATTCACAATCTTCTGGATTTTTCCCCGCAGCCCTTCTACCCGGGCCGGGGTAAAGGCTTTCATCATCAGGCCTTTGAGGCGGGTATGCTTGGGCGGCTCGTTGTCGAGCATGTGATTTTCCTGGAAGTGGTCGAAGTCGCGGGTCAGGGGGTTGGGCGGGGGCCAGCCTAGCTCATCGCGCGAGAGGATGTGGGTAATCGAGCGTCCCAGCCGCCTATCGCGCAACAGGTTGGCGATGTCTTCGTAGCGCAAGAAAAAAATTTTGTTCCAGACCTCGTCGTAGAAGACCGGCAAATTCTCCCGCAGGTCGGCCAGGGTGGGGTATGGGTCGTAAACGAACGCAGGGTCGTTGATGTTGAGGTGGTGGGTTTGCATCAATAAAAAAGCATAATCCCCCTTACCCGGGAAGGTAAGGGGGTGCGCCCGACCGGTCGCCTAGGCGCTTACCGACACGTGTTTGTTGAGCCGGGCCACAAAGTTGTTCTTGGGCGCGGCGCCCACCATCACCTCTACCGGCTGGCCGTTCTTGAACAAAATAATGGTGGGAATGCTCATAACCCGGAATTTCATGGCGGTTTGTGGGTTGGCGTCCACATCCAGCTTGGCCACGGTCACCTTGCCTTCGTATTCTTTAGCCAGTTCTTCCATGACCGGAGCCACCATGCGGCAAGGGCCGCACCACTCGGCCCAGAAATCCACCAGCACGTACTGATTTTCCTTGAGGGTTGCGTCAAAGTTTGCATCGTTTACTTCGATAGGTTTGGCCATAGTTGTTTACCTCGCACTGTGGGCCGGGGGAGCCCTTCAAGCTCCATACTCTAGCACGCTTGGCAGGCTGCAGGGGGAGCCGATACACTTTTTATAGTGCAGAATTCGCATTTGCTGGGTATGCCAGAATACATCGAGGCCCAGAAGCTGTGGCAGCAGGGCCGATTTTGGGAGGTTCACGAGGCTTTGGAGCCCCTCTGGCTAAAGCTCTCGGGGTCTGACCGCGAACTGACCCACGGCATCATCCTGCTGGCCGCCGCCCTGCACAAAGCTCGTACCAACCCCAGGGGCGGCTGGCGCAATTTCGAGAAGGCCCTAAAGCACCTGGAAAGCCTCCCTGAAACCCACCAGGGCATCCGGGTAGGAGCCCTGGTGGAAGAGGTACGGCGGGCCTTGCTGCAGGGCACACCTTATCGGCCCGATTTTCCCTTGCTATGAGGCGGTTTGATCGTCCAGGACAGCTTCGGGAGCGTTGCGCTTGACCGAGGCAATGCCGTTTTCCATGGCTGCAGGTGAGCTATACATCTCGCTGCGCCCAATTTCTTGATGGTTGGCGGCCTTGAGCACAAAGTAGGGGTCACCGTTGCTGGCCGTGCGGCGCTCATAGCGCTCGTCCAGAGGGGCGTTTTTGCGCACAGAATCAATACCGTTGAGGGCTCCATCCTTGCTCTGGTAACGCTCGCTGGTGAGAATGGTCTCGCCGTTGCCGGCCTTGAGGTTGAACATATACTGCCCATCTGCTGTGGTGGAGAGCACAAACTTGCCTGCCATACATACCTCCTGAATTGGGTACTGCCAGGTGCTCCAGTAAGCTTTGGCTGGGTGCATGCCCCGGTTTTATTGGGAACGGGTCAAGCATGAGATACTCGGCGACAACCCGCTTACTGTGCTGAGCGCCAGCGATATATTATACCGGATTCAAAAAGACAGTTTACAAAATCAAAAACACCAGAGGCTGTCTTTTTGAATCCTAGAGCACACCCCTCCCTTGAGTACCGGCGCTAGCCGGGGGCCGATGGCCCTTCACTGTCGGTCGGCGAAGAAAGCGTCTCCCTTCCAAGGGGCGGTATCGCCCTCCGCTACGCGGATAACTTCGGTCGGGTTAGTTCGTCACCCTTTGGTGACGAACTAACCGAATCTGGTATTACCTCAATCGCATCCAGAGGATGTGGAAGCTGTGCTCCAGGCTTTTATCGTTTTCCCCTTTCCCTCTCGCCGTGGTAGGGGGTGGCGTCACTGGTGGTTAGTTTAGTGCTCGTTTTGCCCAACAGGACACTGCTGATGGCAAGCCGGTGTCGCCGGGTGAGGGGACTCTAACCAATGCTTCCAAGCAAATGATAAGAACCTGGCTGTGCCCTGGGAGGGCTGATTTGAACATCACCCTCGCTGAGGCAGTCCAAGCTGGCCTTCCCGGAAGGTGTTTTGTCTGTCCCCTGCTGGGTACTGGTTGGAATCGCTCTAGGGGTTTTCCAGCCAGCCCACGGCCCAAACCTCATTCTGGCGAAGCTCGAGGGCAATCGCCCGCAGGTCGGTAGGGGCAGGGCCGTCCAGAAGCACCCCATCGGCGCGGAAACGGCTTCCGTGGCAGCCGCACTCCATAAGGCCGCGCTGGTCGGGCAGCGGAACGATGCAGCCAGCATGGGTACAGGTACGGCTGAAGGCGGTCAGATAGATCGAGCCCGCCTGGAGCACTCGAGGGTTGGGTTTTTGCGGCGGGGGCACCCGCACCAGCAGCGCTTTCTGGCGGGCAAAATCAAAGGGCACATCGGCCCCGACCTCGCCCAGCTGACCCAGCTCGGCAATGCGCTGGGGTGCTGGGGCCTGGGCCCGGCCGGCCCCCGCTACAACCCCGATGGTACTCACCAGCAAGGCTTTGGTGGCTTGTCGACGGGTCACGAGGACTCCTGTATTTCAAAGCTGCTATAGCAATGGGGGTGACCCCGCTTCTGCGTGGGGCCACCCCGCTTGGGGTTAAGTCCGACTAGGCCATTACATCCTGGGGATGCAGGATGGGGCTCTCGGCCCGCGCCTTGAGCACCTCGAGGGCCTCCTGTTCGCTCATGACCGGGTTCTGGAAGCGGATACCCAGGGCCCGGGTCATCAGGGTGAAGTTGTAGGTGTTGTCGATCAAACCTATGCGCACGGCGCCTACACCCCGACCGTACACCCCAAACAGGGTGGGGCCAGCCGTGTGCTGGCCGGAGTTCCAGCCGATGTTGGGCAGGTCGGGTTTGCTGGCGTTGGTCTGGCGCATTACCCAGGACAAAGTGTTGGCAGGCTGAACCCCATAGCGCACCCCGTCCGGCAGGTAAACCCGCTTGGTAATGGCATCCACCACCGCCTGGGCCTGCTCGGGTTTGAGGGTGACGCCTTTGACAGTGCGGAAAATTTCCACTACCTGGTCTGGGCTGGGGTTGTTGCCCAGGCGGCCCAGAATATATTCGAAGGTGCCCTTTTGGCCCTCGAGCTGCAACACCCCCGCGCTGCCCTCGCGGTACGAAGAACCCGTACCGTAGAGTGCAGGAGCCCCACAAACGTGGTCGGAGCCGATGATGAGGAGGGTGTCGGGGTTCTGGTCCACAAAGTTCATCACCACCTCGAGGGCTTCATCGGCAGCCAGGATTTCCCACATGCTTCCGGCAGGGTCGTTGAGGTGGTTGGCGTGGTCGATGCGGGCGGCCTCGACCTGGAGCACGAACCCCCGGGAATGGGCGGCCAGGCGCGGCAGGGCGGCCCGGGTCATCTGGGCCAGGCTGGGCACGTCTACGCCCTGGAAACGCCGGTCAGCCTCGTAGGGTACGTGGCTGCTGCTAAACACACCCAGAAGCTTCGAGGCGTTGGAAGCCTGAAGCTCCCTGGGGTTTTTCACCACCCCATAGCCCTTTTCGGCAAAAGCCGCGTACATGTCCTTCTTATCGCGTCGAACCGCGGGGTCGAAAAATCGGGTACCGCCGCCCAGGTATACTTCAGCGCCAAAATCTAAGTACTGCTGGGCAATCTCTTCTTCGGCGTTGCGGTCTGGGTTGGAAACCACGAAGCTGGCCGGGGTGGCGTGGGTGATGGTGGCGGTGGAGACCAGCCCCACAGCCTTGCCTTGCTGCTTGGCCAGGGCAAAGATGGGAGTTAGTTTGCGCCCGTCGATGTGTATGGCCAGCCCGCCGTTGACGGTCTTGACTCCGGTGCTCCAGGCATTGCCAGCGGCGCTCGACTCGGTAACGAAGCTGGTGAGGCTGTTGGTGTTTTGCAGGCCGCTAACCCCGGTGGCCAAGAAGCGCTCGAGGGCCAGCGGCTTACCCAGTACGCGCCTCGAGTAGAACTGGGCAATGGCATAGTCTTCCCAACCCATGCCGTCGTAAGCGAAAAAAATCAGGTTGCGGGCACGGGCCAGGATGCCCGGCTGGTTGGCCTGGGCGCTTTGGGCCTGGGCCGATAGGGCCGCTGCTGCACCTGCTACGACACCTGCTTTGATTAGGTCTCTGCGTTTCATTCCTGATACCTCCGCAGCATATTTTTTCTGTGGCATGTCATCGGCAAGTCAAAGCAAAGCCCACGGTCAACTATTGCCGTGGCGAACTAGCTCTAGGGCAGTTTGCGGTTTCATCTGAGGAGACCATAGCAAGGTTCACCGCAAACTGGCAATGGCCCCAACAGTCACCACCTCGCCTCCAGGATGATGTTTGCGCCTTCACCCAAAGGTAGTTTCCTGATACCGGATTCAAAAAGACAGATTACAAAACCAAAAAAAACTGTTAGGTTGTTTTTTTTGAATTCTAGAGCACTCCCCTCCCGAACGGTCGGCGAAGAAAGCGTCTCCCTTCCAAGGGGCGGTATCGCCCTCCGCTACGCGGATAACTTCCAAGGGGCGGTATCGCCCTCCGCTACGCGGATAACTTCCAAGGGGCGGTATCGCCCTCCGCTACGCGGATAACTTC
>NZ_QWKY01000099.1 GCF_003574035.1 Meiothermus hypogaeus
CCGCGTAGCGGAGGGCGATACCGCCCCTTGGAAGGGAGACGCTTTCTTCGCCGACCGACAGTGAAGGGCCATCGGCCCCCGGCTAGCGCCGGTACTCAAGGGAGGGGTGTGCTCTAGGATTCAAAAAGACAGCCTCTGGTGTTTTTGGTTTTGTAAACTGTCCTTTTGAATCCGGTATCAGATGCCGCCAACAAACAGCCGGGAAGGCGAGGGTTCAAGGCTAGAGGTCGAATAGCCCTTCGACCTTAGAGCTTCAGCTATCGGCAACATTCACCACGTGCGTCTGATGGGGGGTCTCGAGGATAAGCTGGGGCTTGAAGCGCACCACATCAGCGGAGACGAAATGCAAGGGGACGCCGTTCCAGCTTTTGGGAAGCCGCTCGGGGTCGGCCCCGTGCAGGTGCCCGTAGACCACGCAGGTAGGCTGATACTGGTCGATCAACTCGGTAAAGCCGGTGGGGCCGCCGGTGGGGCCATAGGGTGGGTAGTGCATGGCCAGAATCAGGTATTCATAGTCGTGGCCCTGGATGGTTTTGAGCGAAAGCGCCAGGCGCTCCACCTCTCGTTTGTAGATTTTTTCGTCTTCGGGGGTGAAGTTGTAGCTGCCGGGGGTGTCCCATCCGCGGCTTCCGGCGATGGCCAGGTTGCCGATAACGAGCGAGTCGTGCTGCAAGGCGTGCATTCGAGGGGGCAACACCTGCCTCAAACGGCTAATCGAAGGCCACCAGTAGTCGTGATTGCCCCGCAGTAATACTTTGGTGCCTGGAAGCAGGGCCAGGTCGGCGAGGTCGAGCAGGGCCTCGGGCAGCTTCATGGCCCAGGAGATATCCCCCGCCACAATGACCAAATCGTCCTCGCCCACGGTTTTGCGCCACTCCTCGAACACCGCCTCGGGATGCCCGTCCCATTCGGGCCCAAAGATGTTCATGGGCTTGGGGAAGGCCTTAGAGAGGTGGATGTCGGCAATGGCAAAGACGCGCATAAGTATTGGCTTCTAAAGCTACTGGCGAAAGCCGCAAATAGCAGTGTTTAGTGTCTAGGGTTCGGGCCCGGGCGTCAAGGGTGGGGACCGCTAACTGCGCTCAACCTCGAGACATAATCTGAGAAGTGAAGGATGCCAGCCCCGACCAGGTGTTCTTGTACGCAGTGCGGCTTCTGGGGGCCAGGGCCTACCCGGAGGCGGCCCTGCGCCAGAAGCTGGCCCTAAAAGCCCCACTGGAAGTGGTGGAGGCGGTGATTCAGCGGGTCAAGGGCCTGGGCTATCTCGACGACCGGCAGTACGCCGAGGGCTACGCCCGGCTTTATGCAGGCCGGTGGGGTGCGGCCAAGCTGCGCAGGGCCCTGCTGGAAAAGGGCGTCCCGCGCAAGATTGTTGAAGAGGTGCTGACCGCACTGGCCGCCGAGCAAGACCCGGTTGCCGAAGGGGTGGCCTTGCTGCTGCGTTACCCGGGCCGCCACCGGGGCGAGAAGTCCCGGGCCGTTCGTTTTTTGCTAAACCGGGGCTACGCCTTTACCCATGCCCTGGCTGCCTGGGAGCTTTACCTCGAGCAAGCCGAAAACCCGGAGGGCTAAACCCACTCTCCTGCCCGCATCAGCGGTTCGGACTGCCCGGACTCGGTGATGCCGTCCACGTCTATCTGGCTCGAGCCAATCATCCAGTCAATGTGAATCAGGCTGCTGTTGGCCCCTTTGGCCGCGAGTGCCTCGGGGCTGAGTTGGCTGCCGCCCTCGATACATTCGCTGTAGGCTTGCCCCAGCGCGATGTGGCTGGCCGCATTCTCGTCGAACAGGGTGTTGTAAAACAGCACCCCGCTTTGGGCAATGGGCGAGGAGTGCGGCACCAGGGCCACCTCGCCCAGGCTGCGGGCCCCTTCGTCGGTCTGGAGAACCCGTTCCAGGACTTCACCACCACTCTTGGCTTTGGCTTCCACCACCCGCCCTTTTTCAAAGCGCACCTCAATTTCCTCGAGCAGGCTGCCCTGATAGGAGAGCGGCTTGGTGCTGCGGACATAGCCCTCAATACGGTCTTTGTGAGGGGCAGTGAAGACTTCCTCTGTCGGGATGTTGGGGGTGCAGACTGCGCCGTTTTTGGCCTGCACGGCGCCACCGGCCCAAACGTGGTCGTCGGCCAGCCCCACCAGCAGGTCGGTGCCGGGGCCTTTGAAGTGGAGGGCGCTGTAGCGCTTGTGGTTCAGGTAGTTGACCCGCATGCTCAAGTTCTGGTTGTGGGCTTGCCAGGTGGCCACGGGGTCGGGGGTGTCGAGCCTCGAGGCCTTCCAGATGGCCTCCCAGAGCTTTTGTACGGCTTCCTGCTCCGAAAGCTCTGGAAAAACCACCCGGGCCCAGGCCGGATGGGGGTAGGCCACGATCGTCCAGTTGATGTGGTGGGTGGTGATGAGTTCCATCACGGGCCGGTAGGCCACCGAGCGGGCGCGGTTGGCCCGGGCCACCGACTCCGGGTTCTGGCCCTGAAGCAGGTTGGGATCGTTGCCCGCGATATGCAAACGGGCGGCCCCGCTTTGGAAGGCAGCAGCCATCCCGTCAAAAAGCCATTTTGGGGTTTTGTCGAAGGCGCTTTCGGGGGCGTGCTGGAAACGCAATAGGGTGTTGGCCTCGTCGTCGTAGAGGACGGTAACCAGCGGACTGCCGGCCCGGTAGGCCTGCTCGGCAATCTTTCGGGCCAGGGGCGCTGCCTCGATGGGGGCTGTGATGACCAGTTCCTGCCCCTCCCGAAGCCCCAGACCTACATGTACCGCCACTTTTGCCAGTTGTTGGAGTTGGTGTGCAAAAGCTTCCATCCCTCAACTTTACCCCAACCTTGACGCAAACCCCAGGGCTTGCTACCCTTTGGTCAACATGCGGATTCGTACTCCCCGCAGCTACAAGTGGCACCACCAGCGCTGGTGGCGTGGGTAGGCTCGAGCGTACCTTCTAAGGCAGCGCTTGGGCTTTTCTCGAGGTGTTGGCCTCGAGTTTTTCTTTGTTAGCTAACGATAGTCCATAGTCGATAGTCCATAGTCGATAGTCCATAGTCCATAGTCGATAGTCCAACGACCATAAACCCCCTTTAGAAGAGGTATTCATGCAACTACCCAGCTACCCCCTGCCCGACGCCAGAGGCCGCTACGCCGACTTTGGCGGGCGCTATGTGCCCGAGACCCTGATGCCGGCCCTGGAAGAGCTCAGCGAGGCTTATTTGCACTACAAAAACGACCCCGATTTTTTGGCCGAGTATGACTACTACCTGCGCGAGTATGTGGGTCGCCCCTCGCCGCTCTACTTGGCCGAGAACCTCACCCGTCACCTGGGTGGGGCCAAAATCTACCTGAAGCGCGAGGACCTGAACCACACCGGGGCCCACAAAATCAACAACACCCTGGGCCAGGCCCTGCTGTGCAAGCGCATGGGCAAGAAGCGGGTGATTGCCGAGACCGGGGCCGGCCAGCACGGGGTGAGCGTGGCCACCGTGGCCGCCCTGATGGGCCTGGAGTGCGTGGTCTACCAGGGGGCCGAGGACGTGCGGCGGCAGGCTTTGAACGTGTTTCGCATGAAGCTTCTGGGGGCCGAGGTGCGCCCGGTGGAAAGCGGCACCCGCACCCTCAAGGACGCCACCAACGAGGCCATCCGCGACTGGGTAACCAACGTGCGCGATAGCTTCTATATCATCGGCTCGGTGGTGGGGCCGCACCCCTATCCCATGATGGCCCGCGACTTCCAGAGCATCGTGGGTGAGGAGATCAAGGCCCAGCTCCGGGAGAAGGAGGGGCGCGAGAACCCTGATGTGGTGATTGCCTGTGTGGGTGGGGGTTCCAACGCCATCGGGGTGTTTGCGCCCTTTGCTTACCAGGAAAACCGCCCGCGCCTGATGGGGGTGGAGGCCGCGGGCCACGGAGCAGCCTCGGGGCTGCACTCGCTCTCCATCGGAGCAGGCCGCAAAGGCGTGTTGCACGGGGCTAAGATGTTCCTGCTTTACGACGACGACGGCCAGATTCAGCCTGCGCACTCGGTCTCGGCGGGCCTGGACTACCCCGGGGTGGGCCCCGAGCACAGCTACTATGCCGAGGCGGGCCTAGCCGAATATGTGGGCATCACCGACGAGGAGGCCCTCGAGGGCTTTCAGCTCTTGTGCCGCCTGGAGGGGATTATCCCGGCCCTCGAGTCGGCCCATGCCATCGCCTACGCGGCTAAGCTGGCCCCGGAGATGGAGCCCGAACAGGTAATCGTAATCAACCTTTCGGGTCGGGGCGACAAGGACGTGGTGGAGGTGATGCGCGTTATGGGAGAGGGTCAAGGGTCAAGCGCCGAGGGTCTTGTGCAGGGGGGGCGGTCATGACCACCCGTGAAGCTTTTGCCAGGGCCAAAGCCGAAGGGCGCGCGGCGCTGATTCCCTACGTGATGGCCGGATACCCGAGCCGGGGCGCCGACCTGGAGCTGGTCAAGCAGGTGTTGCCTTACGCGGATTTGCTCGAGGTCGGGCTGCCCTACTCCGACCCCCTGGGCGACGGCCCGGTGATCCAGCGGGCCTCGGAACAGGCTCTGCGGCAAGGGATTCACGTGGCCGACGTAGCCGCCTTCGTGCGGGAAATTCGTGGCCTTACCGATAGGCCTCTTTTCCTCATGACCTATATCAACCCCGTGCTGGCGGTGGGGCCGGAACGCTTTTTCGGTATGTTCAAAGAGGCCGGGGTGAACGGGCTCATCCTGCCCGACCTGCCCCCGGACGAAGACCCCGCGCTGGTGAGCCTGGCGCAGAAGAAGGGCCTCGAGACCACCTTTCTGCTGGCCCCGACCTCCACCGAGACTCGCATCCAGACCGTGGCCCCCTACTGCAGCGGCTTTGTGTATACGGTCTCGGTAGCCGGGGTGACCGGGGCGCGCGACCGGCTGCCCGAGGGGCTGCCGGAGCTGGTTCAGCGCATCCGCCAGGTGACCGATGCCCCCGTAGCCATTGGCTTTGGTATCTCCAACCGGGCCACCGCCCAGCAGGCCGCCCAGGCCGCCGATGGGGCGGTGATTGCCAGCGCCCTGATTCGGGCCCACGAAGAGGGCAGAGGGCTGGCAGAGGTGCTGGGGGAGGTGCGGGCGGGCCTCGGCCTCGAGGGCGTACCCGGCCCGGTGCATTAGAATCAGGCCGATGAAGCGCATTGTGCAGGCTGAGTGTCTGGCGTACATCGCCACCCTGCCCGA
The DNA here is from genome assembly GCF_003574035.1 of Meiothermus hypogaeus. Classification (GTDB taxonomy): domain Bacteria; phylum Deinococcota; class Deinococci; order Deinococcales; family Thermaceae; genus Meiothermus; species Meiothermus hypogaeus. The sequence goes on from NZ_QWKY01000099.1 coordinate 5,188, forward strand.
GGCTGCTTTTCCCCTCATTTACCTGGATCCGCCGTTCAATACCCGCAAAACCCAGCAGCGCCGCCGTATTCGTGCGGTGGCCGACGCACAGGGGCCACGCAGGGGTTTTGCGGGCAGGCGTTATCGCACCGAGGAGCTTCCGGCCCCGGTCTATCCCGATCGCTACGACGACTTTGTGGCGTTTCTGCAGCCCCGGCTCGAGCAAGCCTACCGCCTGCTGACCCCCCAGGGCTCGCTTTTTGTGCACCTGGACTATCGCGAAGTGCACTACGTGAAGGTGCTGTTGGACCAGATTTTTGGTCGCAGGAGCTTTATCAACGAAATAATCTGGGCCTACGACTACGGTGGGCGCTCCAAAAACCGCTGGCCAGCCAAGCACGACACCCTCCTGTGGTACGCCAAAGACCCACGTCGGTACACCTTCAACTACGAGGCCATCGACCGCATCCCCTACCTGGCCCCCAAGATGGCCGGGCCAGAAAAGGCTGCTCGAGGCAAAACCCCCACCGATGTCTGGTGGATGACCATCGTGCCGACCTCATCCAGGGAAAAAACCGGCTACCCCACGCAAAAGCCCCTGCGCCTGTTGGAACGCATCGTGCGGGTTCACTCCAACCCCGGCGAGACAGTGCTGGACTTCTTTGCGGGCTCCGGCACTACCGGCGAGGCGGCTGCTTTGAATGGGCGGGGTTTTGTCCTGGTGGACCAAAGCCCTGGGGCGGTGGCCGTGATGCAGCGTAGACTGGCCCCCTTCAAACCTGAGATAATCAATCCCGATGCGCCCCATCCTGTACCACAAGCTCGGTAATTTCGAGCTCTGGTTTTTGAGCGACGGCGAGCTGTGGCTGGACGGCGGCTCGATGTTTGGTATCGTGCCCAGGCCCCTGTGGTCGAAACTTGCAATCCCAGACGAGCAAAACCGGGTCCGACTGGGGCTAAACCCCTTGCTGATTCGGGCCCGGAACCACCTGGTGCTCATCGAGACCGGCATAGACCGTAAGGCGGACGAAAAGTTCCGCCGAATCTACGGCCTGAGCGATACCAACCCCTTGCTGGGTCAGCTGGCGCTTTTGGGGGTGGAACCCCAGGACATTTCGCTGGTTGTTCACACCCACCTGCACTTCGATCATGCCGGGCTCAATACCCGCTGGGTGGAGGGACGGCTGCGGCCCACCTTCCCCAAAGCCCGCCACATCGTGCAAAAGCAAGAGCTTGAAGATGCCCTGCACCCCCACGAGCGCAGCCAGGCCAGCTACCGCCTCGAGAATGTCGAGCCTTTGCTGGAAGAGGGGTGCTTCGAGGTGGTCGAAGGCGAGGCTGAAATTCTTCCCGGCCTACAGGTCTTGCCGGCTCCGGGCCACACCCTGGGCATGCAGGTGGTGGAGCTGGCCTCCGAGGGGCAAAACCTGGCCTACACCGGCGATTTAGTAGCCCTCAGCGCGCAGGCCCCTCTGCTTTACATTCCCGCCTTTGACCTTTACCCCATGACCTCCCTACAGACCCGCAAACGCCTGTACGAGCGCTGGCTGGAGGGGCGCTACCTGCTGTGTTTTACCCACGAGCCGGGGCACCCTCTAGGCCGGCTGATGCGCACCGAGAAGGGTTACCAGGCCGAGCCCGTGTATCTGTAGAGGTTGTCCTATCGTGCTTTTCACAGACTGGGCCGTCCGCGAAAACGAGAAGGGACAAAGAGACCTGCCTCGCCGGGGTGACACCAACTTTACCTGGATGGTTATCTTTGAGCGCCGTTCCTATACCCCTTCATCCGGCTACACCCCAGGTGTAGAGAGTCGCGTTCCCATCACTGGTAAATAGCACGGTAGGGGTGTCGCCACCTTCCGCCCAGGGGAGAAGACAAGGGGTTCAAGTGGATTTGGGTTGATATATCCAAAACGTGGACCGGGCCTGGCCCAAGGGTGCTTGGGTTTTGGGTTTCCAGGCCAGTGTTTTGTTCGAGACAAAGGATTCTCAGGATGGCTGGTTTTTGTAAAGAGCGCTCTAGGCTTGCGCTGCCTTCTCCCTTCGCTCCACCAGGGTCAGGATGTCGTAAAGGGCCACAGTCTTGCCCTCCTGATTGGTAATCTCCACTGCCCAGGTCACCACCCCGGTAGGCCGCTCGCCGGGGCGGGGGTCTTTGGCGGTTTTCGACTTGACCGTGAGGCGGGCCTGGATGGTGTCGCCAATGCCCACCGGCTCAATAAAACGCAGGTTCTCGAGCCCGTAGTTGGCCAGCACCGGCCCCGGTGCTGGGCTCACGAACAGTCCTGCCGCCGCCGAGATCAGGAAGTAGCCGTGGGCCACCCGCTTGCCAAAGATGGAGTCCCTGGCCCCGAGTTCGTCTATGTGAGCATAGAAGTAATCGCCTGTAACGTTGGCGAAGTTCACGATGTCGGCCTCGGTAACGGTGCGGCGGTGGGTGAGGAGGCTCTCGCCAACCTCGAGGTCTTCAAAGTATTTGCGGAAAGGGTGGATGAGGTCTTCCTTGACCTGCGCCCCACGCACGTACTCTTCGCTCAAGACCATCAGGGTGGTGGGGTCGGCCTGCACGGCACAGCGCTGCAGGTAGTGCTTGATGCCCCGCACTCCGCCGAGTTCCTCGCCCGCTCCGGCCCGGCCCGGCCCCCCGTGCAACAGCAGGGGGAGGGGAGAGCCGTGGCCGGTGGACTCGCGGGCATTTTCGCGGTTCAGAATTAGCATACGCCCGTGGTGGGTGGCGCAGCCGAAGAAGAGGGTGCGGGCCTCTTGGCGGTTGTACGTGACAATGCTTCCTACCAGGCTCCCCTGGCCCCGACGGGCTAGGGCGATGGCCTCGTCCAGGTTTTCGTAGGGCATCAGGGTGGCCACCGGGCCGAAGGGCTCGAGGTCGTGCGCTGCACTCTCCCAGGGCCTGGGGCTATACAGTAAGGTGGGGGCCATGAAGCCGCCCTTCTCCCAGTCGCCGCCCAGAAGCGTGTGGGAGCCCTCATACGCTACCTCACAGCCCTGTGCTTTAAGCTGCTCGACCACGGCCAGCACGTCCTGGCGCTGCTGAGCCCCTACCAGCGGGCCCATGCCCACCTCCTGGCGGCTGGGGTCTCCCAGTACAACCTTCGCCAGTGCCTGCTGCAGGGCTTCCAGAACAGCTTCGCTTTTGTCTTTGGGGACGATAACCCGCCGAATGGCAGTGCACTTCTGGCCAGCTTTTACGGTCATCTCGCGTGCGACTTCTTTTACGAACAGCTCGAACTCGGGCTCGCCGGGCTCTACCGACTGCCCCAGTATGGCGCAGTTGAGGCTGTCGGCTTCCATGTTGAAGGGCACCGAACGAGCAACCAGGCTGGGATGCACCTTGAGCCTGCGTCCCGTGGCGGCTGAACCGGTGAAGGTGACGTTGTCCTGCTCGTTCAGGTGGTCAAACAGGTCGCCAATGCCCCCGCAAACTAGCTGAATGGCCCCCTCGGGCAGGATGTCCGACTCGAGCATGGCCCGGAAGACCGCCTCGGTCAGGTAGGCGGTCTGGGTAGCAGGTTTAACGATGGCCGGAACCCCGGCAATCAGGCCCGGGGCCAGCTTTTCCAGCATGCCCCAGACTGGGAAGTTAAAGGCGTTGATATGTACCGCCACCCCTTCCTTGGGCACCAGGATGTGCCGGCCCAGGAAAGTGCCCTGTTTGGAGAGCGTCAGGGCGTCGTCTTCGGCCAGGAAGCGCGCGTTGGGCAGCTCGCGCCGCGCCAGCGACGAATAGCTGAAGAAAGTCCCTATGCCCCCGTCTATATCGAACCAGCTATCGTATTGCGTGGCCCCGGTCTTGTAGGAGAGGGCATAGAACTGTTCTTTGCGCGCTTGTAAATACTGGGCTAGGGCCCGTAGCATGGCGGCCCGCTCGTGGAAGGTGTAGCGCCGGAGGTTGGGCCCCCCCACCTTGCGGGCGTACTCAACCATGGCCTTGAAGTTGAGCCCCTCGCTGCTGACCAGGGCCACCGGCTCTCCATACACGGCATCCCGTACCAGGGTTCCTTCGGCGGGGCTTTGGTACCAGGCCCCGGCGGCGTAGCTGCTTATTTTCATGCTAGGTATTCTAACAAACGCTTGTTTGTATGTAAGCAAATAGCTGATGGCGGCTGTGGCTAGCGCCTGAATGTTTCAAGAGATTGAACTGTAGTGAAAAGTATTAAAAAAAGGGCATAAAGTCAGGCTGAAAGGGCAGGAAGTACGGTCAGTAGCTGGGATTTGAGGGTTTTTGCGGCATTGTGCTGTGCTGTCCGCCAAGAAAGATCTGGATGTAGTTGTTTTTGCTGTCGAATAAGGTGTAGGGCCTCGATGGCAAGGTCAGCATGTTTGAGTTGAGCAGCATAGGAACGAGAGAGGCATTTGGATAAACCCAGGTTCTGTTTGAGCAGGCGATGCACCCGCTCCAGATCCCAACGAGCTTTCCAGGCGGCAAGGACTTCTT